>CAZWVC010000242.1:0-6611 GCA_964637245.1 uncultured Desulfocapsaceae bacterium | reverse complement strand
TTTTAAAATAAAGACTAATAGCAACTTCATTACAACAAAAGGCTACTTTTAGAAAAGTTGATTATTTGTAAAATTTTTTTCAAATGCTTTAGCAAGAAAATACCGATATTATTAATCCTGTTTTTCTTGACCTGTGGTCAAATCATTGCAGTATCGATTATCGGACTTATCAAAAATGATATTGGATTCTTTTTCTGGTGTTTTGACCTGACACGTCGACTCACTCTTGAACATTAGAAGAGAAGGAGGTTTTATGAACACAAGTACGAAAATTCTACTAGTTGTTGTTATATCCTTTATTTTAGATGGTTGTGCCGGAAAAATGAACCCTAATTTTGAATCACCAGCTGTCAGCCTTCATACCTTTAGGGCTTTACCGCAGCAAGGTATGACCCCGAGTTTTGAAATTGGATTGAATATTTTAAATCCCAATAGAGACCCACTGGAGTTGGAAGGTATTTATTATACAGTTGCAATTGAAGGCTATCAGGTGCTCGCTGGCGTTTCCAATGATTTACCTACTGTGGAGGCTTATGGTCAGGCTGATATTACTTTGATTGCAAATGTAGACGTTATTGGCGGGATTAGTTTTTTCGCCTCGCTTATCAATCAGCCTCGGGAGGTTTTTGAATTCAGCTTTAATGCCAAATTAGATCCAGGTGGGTTTAACCCAAAAATTCTTATCCAGGAAAAGGGAGAATTTAACCTGGGAAGAAGAATATAAGATAGCTTTTCCAGTTTTTAGATAACTCTAAACTTATGCCAAATAAAGGATAGAACCAGACTACTGTATTCTCCAAAGTATCTTGAAGTACAGTCATCTGGTTCAATAACAAAAGTCCCCTTATCTCAAATTAGTAACCGCTACCAACAATGAGGTTGGACTTTGTTTTTTTGGCATAGGTGTTCTTCATTTTACCTTTCCATTCATATTTTACCCATACACCTTCGGGATTAGCTTTCATCAGCGCCTTATAAACCGGAGGCGCTTTTTCCATCAGGTTCTCACCTGTGAGTGAGGGATGGACCAGCACTTTACCATCTTCCTGCATGATAAATGCGTATGGTTCGAAAGCTTCAGCTTTAAAACTGGTTGCAGGTTTGCCACTATCCAAACCTTCTACTATGGAGTCAACGTTTTTTGATATGGACGCTTTATTAATTGCATAGGCACATGTTACCGCAACAAACAGAGCAATGATGGGTAAAGCTAAGATAGATCGTTTCATGATTCCTCCTTTCGGTTTTGTACTTTATAAAAAAGCACAAATAGCCGATTGTAGTTAGCCAACTGCGGCCCCTGGCCAAAGCCGGCAGCCAACCTTGATTGTGAATGAAAGATCAATTTTATCGCTTTGTTTTTACCTCCTTTTTTAGGTTTTCAGTTAAGGCTTGTGTGGCCACAATAGACGGTAAACAGAAAGGTGGTTAATCAGCTAGCTGCCCAACTGTTTACGTGGTTTAGAAATGTGGAAGTCCAACCTCAATATCGGGTTTACAGAAACTTCCATTTACTATCTGTAAAGCATATTCCGTGCCATGATCCCCGATGTCGAATTCCCTGTATAGCGTACATAATTAGGTTATTATCAATCATGGAGTTACAATTCTTGCTCACTCAAGTGCAAAAAGCAGGACAAAAAAAAAGAGCGTATCGATTTCATTCGGTACGCTCTTTATCTTCGTTGGTAAGAATTAATTTTGATCAGCGTTTTTTTCGCTCCTCCAGCTCTATTGCAGCCTTTATCATCCTGAAAAGCTCACGATAATGGGCTTTGTTATGTGTACGTACATACTGGTAGGCACACCTGCGCAAATCTCCTTCATTTATACCAGGCAATTCTTCCATGAGATCTGCAATAATATGGCTAGGATAACTTGGCTCAAAATCAAGCCGTTCCTTGCGGCAATTATCATGGAATTCCATGGCTTCGTTTATTACCACATCACGCCATCTCTCAGCCTCGTGGAAGAGCTGGTTTTGTTTGAGTGCCGAGCCTTTTTTGACTTTGAGATAGTCCAGAATATTACCAAACGGATACTGGCGCAAAACTTTTGCCAAATACTTGATCTGCCGCTTTCTCGCACCTGCTTTTAAACTGCGACATTCAATTACCTCATTTTTAACTTCATCATCTGCTGGCAGTTTCTTCAGATCATTATCGCTGAGGTCGACAAGTTCTCTGGCGAGATCTTCTACCTGCTTAAAAAGACGCTTTTGCTCTGATCTGCTGATTTTTTCAACCATTGCTTTCACCTGTAATCGGCTTCACCAGCGATGGTTCATAATCTGCAGGTGGAACTTTTCCAAGTAAAGTAAGAAGTGTTGCAGCAATATTTGCAAGCCCTGGATTTTCCACATTGGTCAGCTGAATTCTGTTTTTGCCGCTGAAATCTTTGATAATAAAGGGTACCGGATTATTAGTATGGGCAACCATGGGAGAGCGAACGCCATTTTTTTCAGTCCACATACAGTCGGCGTTGCCATGATCAGCAGTGGCTACAAGAATCCCCCCAACTTTCTCCATCGCTGCATAGACTCTGTTCAGGCAGAGATCTACGGTTTCAACCGCTATTCTGATAGCCGACTCCACTCCGGTATGCCCCACCATATCACCGTTGGCATAATTCACTCTGATAAATTCATACTGACCGTCTGTTATGGCTTCGACCACATTGTCGGTTATCTCATCGGCCTTCATCCACGGTCTTTTATCAAACGTCACTTTATCGGAGAGAATTTCCATATACTTTTCCAAGTTCTCATCAATATATCCAGATTTATTGCCATTCCAGAAATAGGTTACATGCCCATACTTCTGGGTTTCTGAAATAGCATAGGATCGGACATTGCTGGCACAGAGGTACTCACCAATAGTTCGATCAATGGCAGGAGGATCTACCAGAAAATTTCTTGGGATCATCGCATCACCATCATACTGCATCATCCCGGCATAGAATACATCTGGCACCTTCTTCCGGTCAAACTCGCTGAATTCTTGCTCATCAAAGGCACGAGAGAGTTCAATGGCTCGATCTCCACGAAAGTTGAAAAATACCACGGCATCTCCATCTTCAATGGTGCCCACGGGCTGGCTTTCTTCAGCAATAACAAAACTGCGCATATACTGATCGGTGACATTCGGATCTTCAGCATAATAGGTCGAAATAGCCTCACAGGCAGAGGAAAATTGCCTACCCTCTCCGAGAACATGGGCTTTCCAGCCGTTCTCCACCACTTCCCAGTTGGCGTTATAGCGATCCATGGTAGTCACCATTCTGCCCCCCCCCGAGCCAATACGATAATCCCGCTTCCCCACTGATAGTTCCTTGAGTTTTTTTTCCAGTGGTTCAAAGTACTGCAATGCACTTTTTTGCCCAACATCCCTACCATCAAGCAAACCATGGATACGCAATTTAGGAATACTTACCTCAATACAGTGATCGATAAGGGCATTGAGCTGATCAATATGACTATGAACATTGCCATCGGAAATCATACCGATGAGGTGAAGCGTACCGCCCTGCTGCACCTTTTTTTCTACCTCTTTCCAACTTTGCCCTGAAAATATTGTTTTATTCTGTAAGGCTTCATTGACGAGCTTAGCTCCCTGGGAAAAAACCCGCCCTGCCCCAAGGGCGTTATGACCAACTTCGGAATTGCCCATATCGCCATCGGTGGGGAGTCCGACAGCAAGACCATGGGCTTTGAGCTGGGTGACGAGCGGCTCTTGCATAAGCTTATCCAGCAGTGGAGTATATGCCATATGCACCCCATCACTTTCATCTTTGTTACCAATGCCCACACCATCCATTATGATAAAAACCACCGGAGTTGTTTTTTCTAGACCTGGTAGCGATTTTAACGCTAAATCTGTCATTTGCTCTCCTTTTTGGTTAGTCTTCTTCTTCTCAAATCAATAAAACTTAGAATCAACATCACATTATTTTGCTATTTGACAGAGAATAAATTAAACTATTCAGCCCTATGAAATTATAATGATCATAGATATTTTTAGTGATGAAAACAATGCTTAATTGACTGCATAATTGATCACCATTATTGATAGTAATACAGCTGTTTTTAAGCGATTCTCCACCAAGACTTGTAAGTCTATGGTAATCACCTACCTCAAACTTTTCTATTGAGCAGATGGATCACTCATCTAAGGTAATACATTCTCTCAAGATGTCTGTGGCAAATGCGGCCATGGTTCGCCTTACCACCCTTCTGCAAAATGGTATTACTCTTTTTTGCCCACCGGATCAGGCTATTGGTTCCTTTCTTACCCATTTGCCAGAATTTGATGTTGACTACTTGGCTGATCGGGTGCAAACAATATTTCTGGATGGTGATGCCATAGACGACCTGGAAAAACCCTTTTCCGGCACCTCCCATGTCATTGCCCTATCCGCTGCCATGCCTGGCTTGGCTGGTGCTATTTTTCGCAGGAACAGTCTCTGTGCTGCATTGAGGAAAAGTGCCCGGCCCAAAAATACAGCCGAGGAAAAGGAGAAGGAAAAAATAGAAATAAGCTTGAAACTGTTTAATATGATAGCACAGGAGAAAGGGTCAGCTCTTCTCCGTCATGGTGGTCTATTTGCCGGAGAATTACTTATCAATTTTTTTGATCTCCGTCAATCTCTCATTCCCCATATAGTGACACTGGCTATAGATAACAGTCAGCACAAAAGTGAAAATCTATTGAGTTGTCTTCAGTCGGACAGCTTGTATAAGACAATAATCACCCCAGTACCCGAGGTGACCACATAATGGCTCAAAATAGCACTACAGCCGCAACAAAAGACATGCTTGGTCGAAAAGCCCTCAGCGGTGTTGATGAAGCTGTCAAAATTCTACTGGACAACCTCGAGCAAAGCAGTCTTGCTAGCGAAATTGTTCCTCTAGAACAAGCCCTTGATCGAATAACTGCTGTATCGATTCTGTCCATGGAGGACTTGCCATCGCACCCCCGATCCACCATGGATGGCTTTGCAGTCTGCTCCTCCGATACCTTTGGGGCATCTGAATCAATGCCATGTTACCTGCAAATAACTGGTGAAGTACTCATGGGGGAACAATCCACACTTACTGTCGCCCGCGGCAACTGCTTGCGGATAGCCACCGGTGGCCTCCTTCCGCAAGGTGCTGATGCTGTGGTCATGTTTGAACATACGGTACCGGTGGATGAAACTATGATTGAGGTTGTGAAAAGCGTAGGCAGCGGCTCCAATATCATCCAAACTGGAGATGATATCAGTAAAGATCAAATAGCCTTGTCAGCTGGCAGATTACTGCGTCCCCAGGACCTTGGCCTACTTGCAGGACTTGGCATAACAGAGGTTGAGGTCAGAAGACAAGTTAGGGTTGGCATTCTCTCAACAGGTGATGAAATAGTGCCTTGTTCAGAAAAACCAGCTCCAGGGAAAATACGCAACATCAATTCCATTGCCATCGGCAGTGCTGCAAGAAGGCTTGGTGCCACTGTTACCGACTATGGCATTGTCGAGGACAGTGAAGAGAATTTCTTTACAGCAATAGATAAAGCCAAGGTGGAAAATGACCTGGTAATTTTTTCTGGCGGTAGCTCAGTTGGAACCAGAGACCTTGGAGAAAAAGCAATAGAATCTCTGGGATCTCCGGGTGTTCTTGTTCATGGAGTAACTCTCAAGCCAGGAAAGCCAATAATAATAGGTCTGCATGACCAGAAACCGATATTTGGTCTACCAGGACACCCGGTGTCTGCAATGGTCTGTTTTGATCTTTTTGTCAGCCAGGCTATAAGAAAACTCTCAGGCCATTTTTCTTCCGATCTTGAAGCCACAGTGTCAGCCATCCTTGGCAGAAACATCCCCTCTGCACCAGGAAGACGCGATATAGTCAGGGTTCAGCTCAATGATGAAAACAACAAACTCATAGCTGAGCCAGTCCTTGGCAAGTCCGGGTCAATATCCACCCTTTCTCGTGCCCATGGATTTGTTGTTATTCCTGAACCATTACAGGGATTAACTGAAAACAGTGAAGTTGAGGTCTACCTATATACATGAGCAAACGCAATATATACGTTAAAAATACCCCATTGAGTGAGGCCCGAGACAAATGGAACAAAGCCCTCACCCAACACAGTTTCTTTAATAGTGCTCCCGTTGAGACAATAAAAGTTGACAATAGTCTTGGCAGACTGACAGCAGGACCGGTTTTCGCCCACGTCTCCTCACCATCTTATAATGCTGCAGCAATGGATGGCATTGCCGTGCGTTTTCAAGATCTGGCTTCCGCCAATGAATCAAACCCTGTCCTCCTTACAAAAGAGCAGTTTCGACCTGTCAATACAGGGAATGCCCTTCCCGAAGAATTTGATGCCGTTGTCATGATCGAGGATGTGCATTACAGCGCAGATGGCAGAGCAGAATTGACCAATCCGGCCACTCCATGGCAGCACGTCCGTACCATTGGTGAAGATGTAGTGGCAACCGAGTTGATTTTACCCGAAGGACATCGCATTCGCCCCATAGACCAAGGTGCTATGCTTGCTACCGGAATTACTGAGGTAGGTGTTAAATGTGCACCACGTGCCACCGTGATTCCCACGGGCAGTGAGCTCATTCAA
>CAZWVC010000241.1:0-6624 GCA_964637245.1 uncultured Desulfocapsaceae bacterium | reverse complement strand
ACAACATCCAGGGGACTATCTGGAAGCTGCCATTGTTGTTCAATTTTCCACTCCAGGTTTTGAGAAGACCCGTCTACATTTGTGGCACCTTGAGCTGTGCTGAAAATTCCAAATGCTAAAATTGCAATAGAAAATAGTGTGAATTTACGATTCATAGTAACCCCAGATCCCGATATTTTAATATTTTTACGCTACATAAACTTTGGAAAGTTCAGATAATAGCCACTAAGTTAAAATTTGGCAAGATATTGCAGGTTGGGGAAAGCGAACGGAAATTGTTAGACACTTATCTTAATGGAATCTCTCTAAATGAAGAATTTTTCCTTTCTCGATTGAAAATGTTATTTTAGCGGTAGATTAAAAACCACTAAACCTTGACTGGTTATTAGTTGTGAATTACTAATGACACAGCCAGCTTGTTCTATTTATTTGCACAGGATTTCATTTTACTTTAGCAAATTAATGCAAAAGATGGTAAGCTGTGCCTTTTGCTTAGGCAAAGGATAGTAATATCAGCAGGTTGCGAGGGTGGCGGAACTGGTAGACGCACCAGACTTAGGATCTGGCGCCTTCGGGTGTGGGGGTTCGACTCCCCCCTCTCGCACCACTGCTGGATTAACCTTTTAATAAGAAATATTAACCCCTGGTTGGCTGAAGGAATGTATAATTTCAGTGTCTCAGAGTAACGTTAAAAAGGATGGTATCAGATGGAAGTAAAGGTCGAAGAACTAGGTACGCTTTCACGAAAGCTAATTGTCACCTTGCCTGAAAAAGATGTACAAAAGAAACTAAAAAAAGCCTACGACAAACTTCAAAAAGAATCAAAAATGAAGGGCTTCAGAAGAGGAAAAGTGCCTCGTTCCATCATCGAGAAATCCTATAAACCTCAAGTGGAAGCTGAAGTTGGTGAGAAACTTGTTCAGGATACCTATTTTGAAGTAATTGAAAAAGAGAAAATAGATGCAGTGGTTCATCCCGACATTCTTGGTCATTCGTATAATGAAAATGGAACCTTCACCTATGAAGCCCAGGTAGATATCCGACCTGAAATAGATGTTTCAGGGTATAAAGGGCTTGAAGTTGTCAAACCAAATACAGAAGTTGCAGAGGATGAAATTGAGGGCGAGCTAAACCGTCTACGTAAACAGATAGCTCCGCTTAAATCTGCTGAAGAACGCGCTGTGGCCGAAGAGGATGTCGTCGTTGTAGACTACCAGGGATATCATAAAGGCAACCTCATGAAGCAGGTTAAAAATGATAATGCCTCTTTTGAGGTTGGGTCTGGCCAGATGGGGGTAGAGTTCGAAAAGAAACTAATAGGAATGAATAAGGGTGAAGAGGCAAGCCATGAAGTTGACTTCCCCGAGAAACACCCGAACCCCATCCTTGCAGGAAAAAATATAGAATTTAAAGTTACCATAAAAGACATAAAGGAACGTGTACTTCCTGAGCTTGATGATGAGTTTGCCAAAGATGTGGGTAAAGAATTTAATTCTCTTGCCGAGCTTAAGAAGTCGATTACGGATAAGCTTACTAAGGAAAGAGAAGAATCAGCAGAAGGAGAACTTACTGACAGGGTAATGCAGGCGCTGCTTAAAGATAAGGAGTTTGATGTACCTCAACGTCTTGTTGCTTTTGAAGTAGAACAGATGATCAAACAGACTGAAGAGCAGTTGGAACAAAGCGGTATGAACCTGGAAGCTGCAGGTCTTAACAAAGAAATGTTGGCACAAACAAATGAACCGGTTGCAATTCAGAGAGTTCGTGGTGATTTTCTACTTAAGAAGATAGCTGAAACTGAAGAGATTAAACTCAACGATGAAGATATGGATCGTGGGTTTAAACGTATTGGTGAACAATACAACATGTCGGTTGCCCAAGTTAAAGAGTTCTTTGGTAGCCGGGATGATCTGTTACCACTGATGAATGAACTTCTTAACGAGAAAGTACTCCAGTTTCTGCGCGATGAAGTAAAATTTGTGGAACAGGAAGCTGCTCCTGATGAAAAAGAAGAAACTACGGAAGAAAGCTAATATAACACCTTCCCAATATATATATAACTGTAAGTCTCTAATCGATAGTGGCGTTAATACAGATCTAATATACGACTGCAGCGGGATATAGTCCTCTGCAGTCGTATCTTTTTAAGGAGAGAATAAATGAATTTAGTTCCCATGGTTGTAGAGCAGACACCCCGAGGAGAGCGAGCATTTGACATATATTCCCGTCTTCTCAAGGAGAGAATCGTATTTCTTGGCTCAGGTGTTGATGACATGGTTTCAAACGTCATCATTGCTCAACTATTATTTCTTGAGGCTGATGATCCTGAAAAAGATATTACATTTTATATTAACTCACCTGGAGGTTCCGTTACCGCAGGTATGGCAATTTATGATACTATGCAATATGTCAAATGTGATATTGCCACTTTGTGCATGGGACAAGCAGCATCTATGGGTGCCTTGCTTCTCTCAGCAGGTGCAGAAGGGAAAAGATACGCTTTACCCCATTCGCGTATAATGATTCATCAACCTATGGGTGGATTTCAGGGTCAGGCAACTGATATAGATATCCATGCTAGGGAAATTTTAAGGATGCGGGAAGAGCTGAATATGATCTTGGCTAAGCATACGAGTAAATCACTCCAACAGATTCAGGAAGATACTGAACGTGATAATTTTATGAGTGCTAATGAGGCCAAAGATTATGGTATAATTGATAAGGTGCTCACTGAACGTGAAGAACTTGAAGAGGTAGAATAGATGAGCGATATAGATAACAATCCTCCTGATTGTAACTGTTCGTTTTGTGGTAAAAATCAGGATGAGGTGAATAAACTGATCGCGGGGCCAGATGTTTTTATTTGCGACGAGTGTATTGATCTCTGCAATGAAATTGTTCAGGATGAAAATGCGGCGGAAGGTGATGAGGTTGATGTGCAACGTATCACTCTTAAGCCCGTAGAAATCAATGAACATCTCAATGAGTATGTGATAGGCCAGGATTATGCTAAAAAAGTGTTATCAGTGGCAGTTCACAACCACTATAAAAGAATCGATGCACCGACGAACGATGATGATGTTGAATTACAAAAATCAAATATAATTCTTATTGGTCCTACTGGATCAGGTAAAACTTTAGTAGCTCAAACTCTTGCGCGAATACTCAATGTTCCTTTTTCTATGGCAGACGCGACCACATTGACCGAAGCAGGTTATGTTGGTGATGATGTAGAAAATATCCTAGTAAATCTACTCCAGGCAGCTGATTATGATATCGAAAGAGCTGAACGTGGTATCATTTACATTGACGAAATAGATAAAATTGCAAGAAAATCTGATAGTCCGTCATTAACCAGAGATGTAAGCGGTGAAGGTGTTCAACAAGCGCTACTTAAAATAATTGAGGGAACTGTGGCTTCCATCCCTCCAAAAGGTGGTAGAAAACATCCACAACAGGAACTCGTTAAAATTGATACAACAAATATTCTTTTTATCTGCGGAGGTGCGTTTGTAGGCCTTGATACAGTAGTGCGGCGGAGAAAAGGTAAGAAATCTATTGGGTTTGAAAGCAATGTGCTAGGAGAAACTAAAAAAGAACTTGGCGAATTACTTGCTTCAGTTCAACCGGAAGACCTCCTTAAATTTGGTCTGATTCCCGAGTTGGTAGGCAGATTGCCCGTCATAGCCACCATGGATGAACTTCATGAAGAAGACCTGGTACGAATCTTAAAAGAACCTAAAAATGCGCTTACCAAGCAATATAAAAAGCTATTTGAGTTCGAGAATATAAAATTAAGATTCACTGAGGGTGCATTGATTGCAATTGCCCAAAAAGCACTCGCTCGTAAATCAGGAGCCCGCGGATTGCGATCAGTTATGGAAGGCGCAATGCTTGATGTTATGTATGATTTACCTTCCAAGGAAAATGTGCAGGAGTGTGTTATTAGTGAACAGGTCATCAATAACGGCGATTATCCTGTAATTTTGTATCAGAACAAAGCCGAAGAAAACACTGCAGAGAGTGCCTAATCAATAATTGTATATTGATACATTGGAGATAGCTAATGCCCAAAAAAAAGAGTGACACAAAGCTTTATCCCCTCATGCCGTTAAGAGATATAGTTGTGTTTCCGCATATGGTTGCGCCGCTTGTTGTTGGAAGGAGAAAATCCATTCAAGCCCTTGAAGATGCAATGCAGAAACGCACAGAGATATTCCTTGTTACCCAGATGGACTCAACCATCGATGAGCCAAATGAAGACGGAATATACACCACCGGAACTCTCGCAGTGGTTATGCAGCTTCTACGCTTGCCTGATGGAACAATTAAAGCTTTGGTTGAAGGGAAGAGCCGAGGCGAAATTGTTTCATTCGTTCCCAACGATAATTTTTTCCAGGTAGAGGTCTCTGAATTTCCCAAAGATGAGGAGATAACCCGAGAAGTTATTGCTTATGAACGTGAACTGAGAAAATATTTTGCTGAATTTGCAACTATCAACAAAAAGATTGCTAAGGAAGTTATAAAATCTCTCGAAACCATTGAGCAGACTGCCAAGCTTGTGGATGTCGTCTGCGCCCATCTGCCGCTTAGAACTGAAGAGAAACAGCAGATTCTTGAGTGCAGGACAATTCGTTCGCGGATTGAGAAAATCTTAGATATCATCCAACGGGAAATAGAGCTTGCTGAATTGGAGAAATCTATTGATGCAAAGGTTAAGACCCGTATGGGCAAAACGCAGAGAAACTATTATCTGGGTGAAAAAGTCCGCGAAATTCAGACCGAGATGGGCCAAGGTGATGATGGCCTGGGAGATTTACAAGAGCTGGAAGATGCTCTCAACAAGATGAAAATGCCTGCTGTTGCAAGAGAAAAGGCTTTGAAAGAGTTAAAAAAACTCAAGGCAATGCCACCAATGTCAGCAGAAACAACCGTCGTTAGAAACTATATTGATTGCATCATCAACCTGCCGTGGAAAAAAAAGGGAAAGAGCAATCTCGATATTAATAAGGCAGAAATAATTCTTGATGAAGATCATTACGGCTTAAGCAAACCAAAAGAAAGGATACTCGAGTATCTTGCAGTACAGGCTCAAGTTAAAAAGATTAAAGGACCCATCTTATGTCTTGTTGGTCCTCCAGGTGTTGGTAAAACTTCGATTTCAAAATCCATTGCCAGGGCTATGAATAGAAAGTTTGTTCGGCTGTCGCTAGGCGGAGTGCGTGATGAAGCAGAAATACGTGGGCATCGAAGAACCTATATTGGTGCCATGCCAGGTAAAATAATCCAGTCAATGCAGAAGGTTAATGTATGTAATCCAGTTTTTTGTCTTGATGAGGTCGACAAAATGTCCATGGATTTCAGAGGCGATCCCTCTGCTGCCCTTCTCGAAGTATTAGATCCTGAGCAGAATGTGGCTTTTAATGATCACTATTTGGATCTTGATTATGATCTCTCGGAAGTCTTTTTTATCACCACCGCAAATAGTCTTCATGGAATCCCAGTACCTTTACAGGACAGGATGGAAATCATATCTATTAGCGGCTACACCGAGGAAGAAAAGCGTAAAATAGCAGAAGGTTATTTAATACCTAAGCAACTTGAGGCGAATGGCTTCAAAAACGCAGATATAACACTTACCGGTAACGCTATCCTGGAGGTTGTGCGGAGATATACCCGTGAAGCAGGAGTGCGAAATCTTGAGAGATCCATCGCCTCACTCTGCAGAAAGGTTGCCAGGGATAGGTTGAAAAGAAAACAAAAGGAAAAGAAATACAGAATAGGTGTGCAGTCTATCCTGAAATTTCTAGGAACTCCCAAATATCGTTATGGACTTGCAGAAGAGAAAGACTCAGTCGGTCTCACCACGGGACTTGCCTGGACTGAAGTTGGAGGAGAATTGCTGCAAATTGAAGCAACCTTAATGTCCGGCGGCGGTAAGCTGATTATTACTGGTAAACTTGGTGATGTCATGCAGGAGTCCGCTCGGGCGGCCCTAAGTTATGTACGTTCCCGAGCTGAAATGCTAGGCCTGGAGGATGATTTCTATCAGAAACTTGATATCCATATACACGTCCCCGAGGGAGCAATTCCCAAGGATGGCCCATCTGCTGGTATTACTATAGCCACCACTCTTGTATCGGCTCTTTTAAAAACACCAGTTCGTCACAAACTAGCAATGACTGGAGAAATTACGTTGAGGGGCAGGATTTTACCGATTGGAGGTATTACTGAAAAACTGCTTGCAGCCAAGAGAGGTAATATTACGCACGTACTGATTCCTAAAGAAAATGAGAGGGACTTAAAGGATGTTGCCCAAACAATTCGTAAAAGTCTGACCATTGACCTGGTCGATCATATGGATGAAGTACTTGATCATGCCATTGTTTTGAAGGAAGGTGAAGTGCTTTTTAAAGACGTTGCTGGAACTACTGTTTATAACGAAATTGATGCTGCTTCCCAGAATACTCAGCATTAATTATTAATTGTCTTTTTTGCTTGACTGGGGTGAGTGAACTTGGTAAATACTCATCCACACTTGATTGAGCGGGCGGGTAGCTCAGTTGGGAGAGCATCGGCCTTACAAGCCGAGGGTCACAGGTTCAAGCCCTGTTCCGCCCACCA
>CAZWVC010000240.1:0-6634 GCA_964637245.1 uncultured Desulfocapsaceae bacterium | reverse complement strand
ACCTTTAGCCGAATTTTATCGTGTTCTTGTTCTAAAAAATGAGGGACTGATTGATGATGTCTTTATTGAAACGATAATGCAGCGGTAGCATATCTCAGAATTTAGTGTATATAACGAAGTTCGGATCAAATATCTACGAAACCATCTTGCTTCCCACAAAATGCCGGGTGCATGGCACACTCTCAATACCAGTCTATTGGGTAATATGAACATTCAAAGAGCCTTGTATATGGCAGGTGTCTGTTGAGATTATGATTGTGGATAGAGCTCATGATAGCAGTATTAATTACGGTAAAAGTCGCAGTTTCCTCTGGTATAGTCAGCCCTAATGAGAAGGTCTTGCAAAATTGACCCAATTTCGCTAACCTAGAGTCATCTCAATTGGGAGTTGACATGTGATAAGGGTTGTAGCCCCTTAATGCAAATAACTTAGTGAAGAAATTAATAGATTTATCTTAATACAAGGAATAATTGGATATTTACTGATAGCTCCATACAATCACAGCACTAGAGCCCTTTCATGGATGAGTCGTTATGAAAAGAACGAATCCATTCTGGAAACTGGTTTTTCTCGCACTTGCCCTGACGCTGTGTTTTGTCCTTGCCATATTGCTGATAATATACCTCCGACTCTCTCCGCAACAAGCGAGTTTTCTTGAAGAAATACTCTACCAGAATATCTATTATATTCTTGCAATTATTACAATTGTACCTGTTAGTTTTTGGGTTATTTTCGAAATTTGCTACACCAGGTTTTACCTGCCGTTAAAAAAGATTCCCACCGAAACTTCAGTCATATTTAAGTCGAATCCTTCCCATAGGATCGAGTTGAAGGGCAATCAGGATATTCAGGATTTACTGCTATCTATTAATGAGTTTGCCGACATCTACGAAAATATCAACATACATATCGCGGAGGAAATAGGTGCTGCACGAAATGAAACCGAACGGGAACGTAACCTGCTTGCCTCGATCATGGCGGAACTGCCGGTGGGGTTGATAATTTGTAATATAACCGGCAGAATCCTGCTCTTTAACTCACATGCGAAAATACAATTTACTAGCCCAAAATTGAAGCAAAGAACTGAATATTTTCTTGGACTCGGTCGCTCAATTTTTCATATTATTGATCAATCACTGATAACACATGCATTGGAGGAGATTGAAGAGCGGCTAAATAGAGGAAAGAAAAGAGTTGCCTCCTATTTTATTGCTCAAATTGATAAAGATTTACCAATTCTTGTTGAAACCATACCAGTATTGGATCAAGATAAACTCATAACCGGATTTATCCTCAGTCTACAGGATATTTCAGGGGCAATTCAGCGGTTCGAAGCAATTAATGAAGGTGTGTCATTTTTTAGTCAGGCTCTTAACAGACACATTGCGGATATAGACTCTTTTTTACTGGATCCGGAAACACTAGCTGCTGGCCAACAAAAGAGCATATCAGAGAAGCTTAAAGTTCTTAAAAAAGAATATAATTCTGCGGCTGAGACTATTATGGATTCAGCTTTTGAACCGATACCGCTGACTAAGCTGGACCTGGAGCATCTTCTTTTTCTTGTGCAAAAATCCGCTGGTTATGAAAAGAATATCAGGCTTAATATTACCATAACCTGTCGTGGAAAGAGAATCCTTGGTGATACTCACTCGTTTATAGCCGCACTTGTTTTTCTTTTTGAGCGGCTCTCGAATCTGACATCACAAGATGAATTTGGTTTGCAAGCAACAATGCAGGAGAACGAGGTTAATTTTGATATTTCCTGGGGTAACAATCCAGTAAATTGTGCTGAGATAGAGAAAATCATGACAGAAAAAGTTCCCTCTCTGACTTATCTTAGTTATATTTTTAAACAAAATAAAGCTACCTTACATACATATCCTGCTGAAGATGATAATTGTTTACAACTCCGCATCACAGCCAGAGCAGAATTGGCTATTCCTTTTCCAGGCAAACGCAGATCACCGGTAATCGCTGGTTCACGACCGGAGTACTATGATTTTAATTTGTTTAAAACGGATGGTGAAGCTCAGGATCTCCTGGACTGTGATCTTAAATCTCTTACCTACAGCATTATCGATACCGAGACCACCGGTCTTGATCCGGCAGGTGGTGATGAAATTATATCCATAGGTGCAGTACGAATCGTAAAAAACCGCATCGTGCATGAAGACTGCTTTGAACAGCTAGTTAATCCAGAACGAGAGATTCCTTTTGAATCCTTTAAAATCCACGGTATTGACGCAGCCATGGTTGATGATCAACCAACTATTGAAGCTGTATTGCCAGATTTTAAACGCTACATTTCAGAGACTGTCATTTTGGGACATGATGTAGCTTTTGATATGAAAATGCTGGGGATGAAGGAAAAAGCCACCGGGATTACTTTTTCTAATCCTGTTCTTGATACATTACTGTTATCGGCAATGCTGCATCCAATTCACAAACAGCATGATATAGAAAGTATAGCCAAGAGGCTCGGTGTCGACATCATTGGTCGTCATACTGCGCTGGGTGATGCTGTGGCAGCGGCTGAAATATTCATTAAACTAATTCCCATTCTTCAGAGCAAAGGAATTAATACGTTAAAAGAGGCTATCGAAGCATCAAAGCGTACCTATTTTCTACGCCTCCGCTACTGAGACGAATTCCTTTTAAGTTGGAAAGAGGGTGCTGATGAAAGAAGAGTACAAATATGTTCCTTATTCGTTGCTAACCAGCGAGGAGTTTGACTCCATCCGTGCTCATCTTCACTATGAGACAGCAAAAAAAAATGAGGTTCTGCTTGTTCAGGAGCTTACTAACGTCGATAAATTCCGCTTAGTTATTTCTGGTGTGGCCAGGTTCTATTTTGAGTTTAATTTCACCGAGACCCTGAAAAGGGACCTGTGCGAGGGCGACAGCTTCGGTGGCATTTCCATTTTGTTGAATGAAGGCATTGCGACGAAGACTCTAAGAGTTGTTGAGGATACCAAGCTGCTTACCCTTGATGCTAATCACTTTCTTAAGTTGTGTGAAAAAAACGAAGCCTTTACTGAGTTTTTTACTCGTGCCTTTGGCAAAAGCATGGTCAACAGGACCTACGCCGGCATAATTTCACGGCAGGTCAAAGATAAGGAGTTAAATCTTCCTTTTTTCAATCAGCCGATTTCTGCAATGTACCGGCCGATCATTGCAACCTGCACGAAGGACACCTCGATAAAAACTGCAGCCCAGATGATGGCAAGGACTCATAGTAGTTCTTTGCTGGTTACCAGTGACTCCAGAATTGAAGGCATAGTCACAGATGCCGATCTGCGAGAAAGGGCAATTGCCCAGGAGTTGAAGATAGAAATGCCGGTTGAGAAGATAATGTCATCCCCGGTCATCTCTATTAGTGATGGCTCACTGGTGTATGAAGCTTTTTTGACCATGATTGAAAAAGATGTACGTCACCTGATGCTGATCAACCATTTAGGTGAGATTATTGGTGTCATGACTGAAAAAGATCTGATAACCGCTCAGGCCAATTCCACGTATCTTCTTATCAAAACCGTCAAAGCGGCCAGAAATATAGCCCAGTTGGAGAACATTCATTCACGGCTTGTCAGGATGCTGCTCACCCCCATACAGAATGGTTCGAGTACTGAATACATAACCAAGCTGATTACTGCATTTTCCGATGCAATTATTGATAAGGTAATCTCCTTTGCTATAGAAGAACTTGGTCCACCACCCTGTAAGTTTTGTTTTATGATTATGGGTTCTGAAGGCAGGGAAGAACAGACTTTTATCTCCGATCAGGATAATGCCTTAGTGTATGAAGATATTAGCAGCCAGCAGGATAAGGAAAAAACAGCAGGATATTTCAATGAATTATCTGAGAAGATCTGCAACCAGCTTCATACCGCAGGATATAAGCTTTGTAGTGGTGATAATATGGCGAAAAACACCAAGTGGTGCCAACCCTTGTCTGTATGGAAAGACTACTTCACCAGATGGATTCATGCAGCAAAACCTAAAGACTTGCTGTACTCCAGTATCTTTTTTGATTTTAGAGGGATTTGGGGGGAAACCTGCCTTGCTGAGGAGTTAAAAACACACCTACTGCTGTCAATAGAAAAATGGCCGGGTTTTTTAAGAAATTTGACGGAGAACGCTATTTATTTCAAGCCACCGATCACTCTGTTCAGGCGGTTTGTGGTCGAAAAAGAGGGTGAACATAAAGGCAGCTTTGATATCAAGATTTCGATTCTGCCAATAATTGATTTAGCCAGGGTGTACTCTCTTCAGCATGGAATACGTGAGACCAATACGCTGCGCCGTTTTTTCAGATTACATAAAAAGAGAGTAATTAATGATGAAGAGTATCGGGACCTGGTGCAAACATATGGTTATTTGATGCGGTTACGTTTTTTACGTCAGATCACAATCATCATCGATGAGGAGAAAGAACCCGATAATTTCATCAACCCAGCAGAACTCTCTTATCTTGATCAGGCTGTACTAAAAAAGATATTCTGGCGTATTAAAAAATACCAGGAGAAGCTCAGTTTTGATTTTACCGGAACACCATGACACCGGGCGATTACATCATTCATGAATTAGAAAGGATATAACATTGTTTTTTTTATCTTCTCTTGTAATAAATAATGTGGTTGTATTTGCAGCATCACCTTCCATAAACATCTCTCCCCTCTGCGCATTAATTAGTGGACAGATGAAGATTTAGGAAGGGGGATCATATTGCCCGGATAGATTAATGAAGCAGAGGTGATAATTCGAATGGAGGCGAGAAAAATCTGCTATGAGCATAGCTATCACCAAAACGGAAGTTGAACAAATTCTAGCTGAAAATACCTTCACACATTTCTATGGATTTCAAGTTGAAGAGTTAATCGAGGGTAGCTGCACTATCAAGGTACCTTTCCATGAGAAACTCATCCGGCCAGGGGGTTTTATTAATGGTCCGACGCTTATGGCTGCAGCCGATGTTGCCATGTGGTTTGCCATTATGACTAACTTGGGCAGGACTGATATGGCTGTGACGACAGAACTCAATACCATTTTTCTCAGTGGAGCAAAAAAGGAAGATGTATTTTGCCGGGCAGAGATACTCAAGCTAGGAAAGAGATTGGTTTTTGGTAGGGCAATATGTACCAATGCAGCAGGGAAGAAGTTAACTCACCACACAGTAACCTATATCCGTCCCGATTGTTGAGAAGAGATTGAATCAACCCGTTATATTAATTACAGGCATGGTGACAAAGAATGACGAAAGCTAAACAAATACGTAGCCAGAATGACTTGGAACTTTACACCAAACTACTGGCAAATAGTGATGTCAAACGGGCAAATGAATTTATCGCCCAACAGGAAGATAAAAAAACTACCGGACTCCGCCGCAAACTGCTCTCAAGCTCAGTACGTTTGAGTCGCGGCATGGCTCCCGAGCTTCATCGCATGGCTGATGAGTGCATTGCTACCCTGCAGTCGGAGATTCCAATTGAGCTCTATGTTTTTCCAAGCCCTGATTTTAATGCCATGTGCTTCAAGCCTGAAGATGGTCGACTTTTTGTGATGTTCTCTTCCAGCTTACTAGAAGCATTTACCGGTAAAGAGTTACAGTTTGTCATTGGCCACGAGCTTGGACATCATATCTATGGTCATCATGACATTCCCATAGGTTATCTGCTTCGCGGAAAAGCAAAACCTGATCCAGCACTGGTATTAGAGTTATTTGCCTGGTCAAGATATGCCGAGATCTCTGCAGATCGGGCAGGTGCACACTGCATCCATGATCTTGATAGTGTAGCAAAATCACTCTTTAAGCTGGCATCCGGGCTTTCCGGCAAACAGATCCGCTTTGATCTTAATGAGTTTCTCAATCAAATCGATGATATGCGTGCTGAGGATGATGAACCCGGTTTTGGTTCACCACAGGAGGATTGGTTTTTAACTCATCCATTTAGTCCTTTACGGGTTAAGGCTCTCAAATTATTTGATGAATCTGAATATGAGAAAAATGGCGGGATCAACAAAGCTGATCTGGAAATAGCTATACAAAGCCTAATGAGCCTGATGGAGCCAAGCTACCTTGAAGGTAAAACCGAAGAGACCACCACAATGAGGCGCTTGCTCTATGCTGGTGCGATAGCTGTAGCCAATGCAAGCGATGGTATAAGCGAGGTTGAGGTAGAAATATTTGAAAAGTTTTTTGGTCAGGGTGAGTTTTCCAAAAACCTCGATATTGAACGACTCATAGATGATCTGCCCAACAGAGCAAAAAACGCCTGTGACAATACTTCTGTCTTGCAGCGCATGCAGGTTTTACGCGATCTTTGTCTGGTTGCTAAAGCCAGCGGTGAAGTCACCCTAGAGGAAAAGAAAGTTTTAGTAGATATTGCTGAGAGTATTAGGATTTCTTCCAGCTTTATTTCCCAAACACTTACTCAGCAGATAGAGCCAGATTAATAATCAATTATTGCTTTGTTTCAGGTAGAAGAAAAATATCAGTTATTATCCACATACAACTTATCCTTTCCAAAGCAAAACTCAGTTACTCCATGAGAAACTATTTTTCGCTCGAGAACTGGATAAAAACCTAAATCTGGGCGAGTTAAAATATTATGCTAATGAAGAGTGAATGGA
>CAZWVC010000239.1:0-6702 GCA_964637245.1 uncultured Desulfocapsaceae bacterium | reverse complement strand
TCGTTGGCGAGTCGTTTAAAGTCAATATTTCCATAGCCCAATGGGAAATGGTCATCATACACCCCTAAGTTATCACTAAGATGAACATGACCGATTCGATCACCAAATTGTTTCACCAGCTCCTGGAAGCGAATCCTCCCCTTCTCTCCCAAATTCGCATGACCTGTGTCCAAGGTGAATTGAAGAGATGGAAATCGTCTGAAAATACTCTCCAATTCGGCAGGTTCTACACCGAAATTGTTTCTCGGCATCATGTTCTCAAGGCAGATGGGTACTTTTAAAGCTCCAGACAACTCAACCATTTCTGCTAAAAATTCAAAAGCATAGTCTTTGGATTTTTCTGGAACATAGGCACCCATTCCACCAATCATTGGCGGGGGAAGAACAACTTTTTCTGCTCCAAGATCAGCAGCTACGGAAAATGAGCGTTTCATTTCATTCACGGAAGCTCCTCTGATACTTTCAGTAAGGTCTGCGCAACTTACGAAGGTTGGTAAATGACAGACTATCCCCATCCCATGATCTTTTAGTTTTCCGGTGATTGCAGACATGTTCGAGGATATTGCGCTGTAATGGGCCTCGGGTTGATCCATTGCAAGTTCAAGGTAGTTAAAGCCCAGCTCAGCAAAGGTTTGGATTTCATCAAGAACAGGCAGGACGGGGAAGTTCATTGCACCATAGATCATGGTTAGCCTCTACATGAAGGGGGAAAACAACAATTCTCCTAAGAGCAGCAGTATTCTTCTGATTAATATATCAACGTATGCAAGTTATCGGTTAAGAAATTCCATGTACTTTAAGCGCGCTTATTAAAAGCAATTTTTCAGAACTATCTAATCAAGAACACTCTCATGTATAATACCCTTATCGATCAATTGAACCAGAATGCTGGTACATTTCTTCTTGATTGTATCTCTTAATAACCTGGCGGCTGGTGTAATCAATTGCCTGCTCGGGAAGATGAGCCAGAGTTCTTTGGAGGAGGGCTCGAACTCAGGCATGACATTAACTAGCTTTCCAGATAATAGATCCGTTGATATATCGAGGCAGGATTTTATTGCCAACCCTTTCCCATCTACGCACCACCTGCGCACGAGGTCACCGTCGTTTGCGACACGGATACTGTTCATCTTAATTTTAAAATCCTCCCCCCCTTTTGTGAACGTCCAGACATCGTGAGTAATATCGTACAGCTGATACAACACCCCAATGTGTGAGGTCAGGTCGTCAGGATGTGCTGGTGTACCGTGTTTATTGAGATAGTCAGTTGAAGCGCAGAGAAGAGACGGGACATTGCAGATTTTAAATCCATAAAGATTTGCATCGTTCAGTGATCCAGGGCGAACATAACGTATGGCTATATCAATGGAATCTCTGAATAGATCGACATTGCTGTCACTGAGATTGACTCGCACACTTACATCAGGGTAGAGGCTCATAAACTCATTCAACCATACCCTGGCGAGATTCCTGCCCAGGTCAGATGATACCGCAATCCGCAGCTCACCATCCACAACAGCCAGATCGCTGCTAATTAGCTGTCTGCCTTGTTCCAGTGTCAGTAGGGCCTGCTCGCAATGAGGAATATACCTCTCGCCTGCACTTGAAAGGCGAAGCTGCCTTGTTGTGCGGATAAACAATTCCACACCCAGGGCTTCTTCCACTCGTTTTAATGCCGTACTGGCTCTTGGCGTACTCATATCCAGATGAGTTGCTGCAGCAGTAATGGAACGCAATTCCGCTACCTTGAGTACTACTTGAAGGTCTTCTAGAAGCATATTGTTAAAAAATTTTTAATAGTGTTTCAACAATAGTACTGCTTATCTTTAACGAATAAAAGACTATTATTCATCCCACAATTCCAGAGTAATGATGATGCACTGTTACTGAAAAAATAAAGAAACTATCATAAAGAGGGATAAAATGAATAGTATAGGAAAAATAAGAACATTTCGAACTATCGCTTTTACAAGCATCGTATCCGCCTGTGCTAGTTTGCTGGTCGCATCTTACAGCTTATCTCAGGAGCCAATCAAAGAAGTAGTCTTGAAATCTGAAGTAACGTGGGATCATCTTAACCCAAAACGTGGTGATCTGGCTCCAAAAGCTGGTACCCTCTGGGGTGATCGTAATGGGACTGAGCCAACAGGATTTCTTCTTAAACCACCAGAAGACTTCAAGTCGCCGCCTCATATTCACAATGTATCTTACCGTGGAATAGTTATTCAGGGCGTTATTCACAACGATGATCCTGATGCCGCTAATATGTGGATGCCAGCGGGTTCTTTCTGGACGCAGCCAAAAGGAGAAGCGCACATTACTGCGGCAAAGGGTACTGACAACCTGGCTTATATAGAGATTGAGAAAGGACCATATCTTGTACTTCCTGAAGAAGAGGCATTTGATAGTGGGGAGAGACCAGTTAACGTGGATAAATCAAACATCGTGTGGCTGAACTCATCGGACATCACCTGGGTCGATCAACATGGTATATCAGATTCTGCCAATGGACCAAAGATAGCCTATCTTTGGGGCTATACGCAGGAGGGTAAGTTGAATGGAACCCTTGTAAAGCTACCCGCTGGGTTTTCAGGAAAGATAAATAGTCATGGTTCTGACTTCCGCGCTGTTGTGATCAAGGGGCAACCACAGTATCAAATGAGTAAATCAGATATCAAATCTCTGGAGCCTGGTAGCTACTTCAGCTCCAAGGGAAAGTTAGCGGTGCATCAAATCTCCTCTAATGGGAGAGAGGATGCCATCATTTACATACGTACGAATGACAAGTACTAAATCATTTCGAAATAGCACACAAAGGAACTGGGCCATAATATCCCACTCACAACAGCCACATCATTTTGTGCATCTTTTCTTTCTGAGAGAAGTTACGCCACTTTGAGTACTACTTGAAAATCTTTCAAAACACATTGTTAAAAAATTTTTAACAATGTTTTAAAAATTACCACGTTTATCTTTAATAAATAAAAGCCTATTGTTCACCCCACAACATCGAAACAGTAATGATGCACGTCAACTGCAAGCATAGAGAAATCATCGCAAAGAGGAAAAAGATATGGAATACCAAGGATACGCTACATTCAAGGCAGAAAAAAACGATGGAGTTCTCACCGTTACCTTTGATTACCCGCCGGTAAATGTACAGGGCCAGGCAATGCTGGCAGACTTGAATAGCCTTGCCATGAGACTTGAACGTGACCGTGAAACAAAGGTTGTTGTTTTCCAGTCGGCACATCCGGAAATCTGGGTTTGCCACTATGACACAGAACTCCTGAAAGACATGTCAACGGAAGCCGTTTCCCGCGATGAAGCCAAGTTACTCGACCTGCAAGCAGTATTGGAGCGCATCAGTAAGGTGCCTCAAGCTACCATTGCCAAGCTCGAGGGCTTTGCCCGTGGAGGCGGTCATGAATTTGCGCTTGCCTGTGATATGCGTTTCGCAGCACGCGGCAAATTCAAGTTCATGCAGATGGAAGTCGGTATGGGTATCCTTCCTTGCGGCGGCGGCGCATCCCGTATGGCGCGTCAGGTTGGATTGGGTCGTGCGCTGGAAATCATTCTCAGCGCCCGCGACTTCGGCGCGGATGAAGCTGAAGCATATGGCACAATTAATAAGGCGCTGGATCCAGATGAAATTGGTGAATACGTCGACACATTGGCAAAACGTATTGCCAAGTTCCCAGCGGAATCCATCAACGCCTGCAAGCAAGCGGTATATGAATCCATCGACAAGCCGATTGATGAAGCCCTCAAGGCAGAAGCATACTGGCTCTATCAAGCAACCAGCAAGACTCCCGCCATCAAGCGTTTCACCATCGCAGATGAAAAAGGTATGGAGCATGAAATGGATAACCAGCGCAACTGGAATGATCTGGTGATGGACGTTCAGGAAATTAATTAGTTTCCATCAGCAAAATACCGGGTTTCGGGATGGAAACTACAAAAGAATCTCTAAAAACAATAATGAAACGATCTGTGAATCTAATATCACAGTCTGTTACAGCCTAGAGGGAAAAAGAGCAATGAAAGCCATGATAATTCAAAATTTTGGCGATTCCAGTGTATTTGAACCTGCTGAAATCACCAAACCGGAAGTTAAGCCGGGCCATGTATTAATTAAGATTGCTGCAACCAGTATCAATACCGTTGATACCATGATTCGCGAGATGGGCAAGGAGTTACCAATTTCACCGGAGCTTCCAGCTCTGCTGGGGATGGACTTTGCCGGCACTGTCGAATCGGTGGGCGAAGGTATTTCAGAATATGCAATTGGCGATGAGGTGTACGGCTGTGCTGGAGGCTTAGGTGATTTGCCTGGTACCCTTGCAGAATATTTGGTGGCTGATGCCAATTTGATCGCTCATAAACCTAAAACCTTAACGATGCGTGAAGCTGCCGCATTACCTTTGGTTGGTATCACCGCTTATGAAGGGCTGACACGGGCGGGAATTGCTCAAGATCAGAAAGTGCTGGTCCATGGTGGTGCTGGCGGCGTTGGTCATGTTGCTCTGCAATTAGCGCGTTATTTTGGCGCTGAGGTATACGCCACAGGCGGCGATGACAGGAAGCTTGCATTAATTAAAGAACTGGGAGCTATTGGTATAAACTACAAGTCGGAAACTGTTGCCGAATACGTTGCTAAATATACAGATGGTGCAGGCTTTGATGTAGTTTTTGATTCTGTTGGTGGCCCGAATATGGCAAATTCCTTTGAAGCAGCTGCTTTAGGTGGCCAAATTGCTTCGACAGTTTCTTTGGTGGAGCTGGATTTATCGGTGGTGCATTTTAAAGGGCTGTCATTGCATGTCGTGTTTATGTTAATCCCTATGATCCACAATTATAAACGACAAGATCATGCCAGAATATTAAGTAAATTAGCTGACATTGTTGATGCCGGTGGCTTGCACCCGGTACTTGATGAATACCAATTTACCCTCGAGGAAGCTGGAAAAGCCCATGACCGTCTTACAAGTGGTCAGGCAATTGGTAAAGTCGTAGTCGATATTTAGTCGAGTATCTAGCCTGAATATTTCATGTGTTGAGGTGGGCTGCTAGTCAAGGAGTTGTATGATTTTCTATACTAATGTATGAAAATCATACAGGCGACGTGGGATAGTGGGCCGCATCGACTCACCCGAAGGGTGAAAAACTTTCAAAAAACAACAATCATCAAAAGTACAAACTGTACCAAAAAATTAAGGGTTGATATCAAGTATAATTACTCTAAACTACTATTTATATTTACCTTTCAAAAAGTTTTTCATGAAATATTCAGGCTAGGCCGAGACGAGGAAATACAGGAGCCAAAGCAATGCAAAAAACACTACTTGTTACAGGTGCCACCGACGGCATTGGGCTTGAGACAGTAAAAATGCTGGTCTCGATGGACCATAATGTCCTGTTGCATGGGCGAAGCCAGTCAAAACTGGAAAAAGTTGAGCAAGAACTCTCTGGCCTGGAAGGTGGTGGACGGATTGAGAGCTATGTGGCCGATTTGTCGAGTATGGCTGATGTGGTGGGTCTTGCAGGCGCTGTGGCTGAAAACCACGAAAAGCTTGATGTTCTCATCAACAATGCCGGAGTCTTTGCTACATCGGCACCTACTACCGATGCTGGGCTTGACGTTCGGTTTGCAGTCAATACCATTGCACCTTACCTGCTTACCCGTAAATTATTGCCGCTGATGGATTCTTCCGGACGGGTGATCAACCTCTCTTCCGCTGCCCAGGCATCTGTTGATCCGGATGCGCTAACAGGAGTGCACAGGCTGACATCAGATGGGGCAGCCTATGCCCAGAGTAAACTGGCAATTACTATGTGGTCTCGTGATATGGCCCACTCTTTGGGGGATGGCGGCCCGGCAATTATTGCTATAAACCCAAGGTCCATGCTCGGTTCAAAAATGGTAAATCAGGCTTATGGGGTGGACGGTGGCGACCTTCGCATCGGAGCGGAAATTCTGTGCAAAGCGGCTCTGTCAGATGAATTCGATGGCGCATCCGGCCAGTATTTCGACAATGACATTGGGCAATTTACCCATCCGCATCCAGATGCACTCAATCCTCAGAAATGTAAGGAAATTGTAGGTGTTATTGAAGCAGTTTTGAAAAAAGCCCTAAGATAATGCGCCAGCAACGTAAAGAGATAACTATGAATTACGAAGGAAAAGTATATCGCCCCTGGATGGAGGCTGAGAGTTTTTTGATACAGACAACCATTGGCTGCACCCATAATAAATGCACTTTCTGTGATATGTTTAGGGAGAAAAAAAGATTCCGTATCAGAACAATAGAAGAAATCTTCAAGGATATCGATGATGCGAGAAAATATATCCGTCACATTGGCTCAATCTTCCTTATTGACGGCAACGTATTAGCGCTGAAGACAGATTTTCTTGTAAAGATCCTATATAAAATAACTTCAACATTTCCTGAATGTAGAAAAATATCGCTCTATGCAGGATTGAATGATCTCAGGTGTAAATCCGTTGAAGAACTAAAACAACTGAAAGAGGCTGGATTGAATAAAGTGTATACCGGTCTTGAATCAGGCGATGCCCTGACGCTTGAGCGGATCAACAAGGGGTTGACTCCTGAGCAGGCCAAAGAGGGAATGACGCATGCCAAGGCAGCCGGTATTGAAGTGCTCATCTCCATTATTTTCGGGATCGGCGGTAGGTCACAA
>CAZWVC010000238.1:0-6704 GCA_964637245.1 uncultured Desulfocapsaceae bacterium | reverse complement strand
GTGCTCAGTTGGTCAAACAGTACCAATTCCCAGAATAATGAATTTCTGGATATGGACATCTCGCAGCTTATGCAGGTTACCATCACTTCGGTTTCAAAGAGAGAACAAACTCTCTCCGACGCTGCGGCAGCAATATATGTGATAACTCAGGATGAAATTCGTCGATCGGGTGTGACCAGTATTCCAGAAGCCCTGCGTCTAGCGCCAGGCATACAGGTTGCACGAACGAATTCAAATAGATGGGCAATTTCTTCTCGTGGATTTAACGATCAGTTTTCCAACAAGCTTTTGGTACTGGTAGATGGCAGAACTGTCTATACTCCAGGTTTCTCTCTTACCTATTGGGAAACGCAGACAACGTTGCTGGAAGACGTCGATCGCATTGAGGTCATTCGGGGTCCTGGTGCAACATTATGGGGTGCCAACGCAGTAAATGGTGTTGTTAATATCATTACCAAGCATAGTTCTGATACTGTTGGAGGGTTGTTTATCGCTGGTGCCGGGAATGTTGAAGAGGTCATTGGAGGTTTGCGATACGGCTTTGAACTCAGCAGCAACACATCGGGAAGAGCATATATTTCATATAATCAGCGTGATTCCTTTGTTCTTTTCACAGATGGAACTGATGCAAATGATGACTGGGATATGGTCACAACCGGTTTCAGGTTTGATGGCACTCTTGCCGGTAAGAATTCTTGGACACTCCAGGGAGATATCTACTCCAATGATGCCAATCAGATAGTGCAACCCTTTTTCACAGCGACCCCTCCTTTTGTTTCACAAAAGCAAGATGAGATTAATGCCAACGGTGCAAATCTACTCGGTAAATGGGAGAAAATACTCACCGAAGGGGCAATTAAAGTACGAGCATATTTCGATTATCTCAACAGAGAAGAATCCTACATTAATCAAAAGTATAAAACCGCCGATCTCGACTTTCAGTATGAACACGTCTTAGGCGAAAGTCACAATATGACAATTGGTCTTGGGTATAGATATATAAATTCTTCCTACGGAAACACTTTTGGGGCACAAATAAATCCTGATGATCGTGATGATAATCTTTTCAGTGGTTTCATCCAGGATGAAATAACCCTGGTACCAGAAAAACTCTGGCTTACTCTTGGGACGAAATGGGAACACAACGAATTTACCGATAATGAATATCAGCCATCTGGCAGAATTATGTGGCAGCCCTCGAATACCCAATCCATCTGGGGGAGTATATCCCGAGCTGTTCGTACCCCATCTATTGCAGAACGAACATCAAGTGCTATTATTGCTCTTCAACCTTCTATGCAGCTTTTTCCTAACTTTATAACAATAAATGGTAACCCTGACTTTGATTCTGAGGAACTCATAGCTTATGAGGCCGGATACCGTTGGTATCCCCAAGATGAACTCATGATTGATGTGGCACTCTTTTATAATGACCACGAGGGTCTTTTCGACACTAGGCCGAGCACCAGACCACAGCTCCTTGGTAATCTGGAGTTTTTCAACAGTCTAGCTGGAGAAACATATGGTTTCGAGCTCACAGCAAACTGGAAACCGAAAAGTTGGCTGGAATTCGTCTCCACCTACTCATACCTATACCTTAATTTTGACGATCCTATTTCAAATATGATCTTTAGTGCTCAAAAGGAGGTTTTAGAAGGAAATTCACCACAACACCAAGCCTCACTGAGAACAAGAGTTGATTTTCTCGAGAACTGGCAGGCTAATCTATGGCTCAGATATGTTGGTGAGCTAGATACCTCAAGCCAGTCAGCCCAAGCCATGGGTATAACAGTCGATGACTATATCGAATGCGACCTCAATATTAACTGGAAACCCATAGATAACCTTGAGCTTATTTTGGTTGGACAGAATTTGTTGAACTCAGACAAACTGGAATTTGTACCAGAGTTTTTCACTCCTCCAGTCGTAGTTGAGAGAAGCGTGTATTTCAAAGTTCAATACCAATTTTAATTCGTATATCCCGTATCGAAGCTTATGAGGTTGATTGTACGATAATTTTTTATGTAATGCATTTGATTGCATCATTTACATCTGCAAAAGTGGAACGTGGGTTAGAGGGAAATAAAAGCTTTTTCCCTCAATTAAAAATAAAAAAAGAGCTCCCAAATTAGACAAATGCACAGATTTTTTGCTATCTTTATAACCAGTGTGCCAAAGTATAGAGAATAAAGCAAAAAGAGAGAAAAAAATGTATCTGAAAAAAACACTATGCTCCATATTTGTTGCCAGTCTCACCCTTAACCCCGTGCTGAGTTGGTCAATGACTCCAAGTTCCCAGAATAATGAATTCCTGGACATGGATATATCCCAGCTGATGCAGGTGACCATTACCTCTGTTGCCAAAAGAGAACAATCCCTTTCCGATGCAGCAGCTGCTGTCTATGTCATCACCCAGGATGAAATCCATCGATCCGGGGTAACTACCGTTCCTGAAGCATTGCGTCTGGCTCCCGGTCTGCAAGTTGCCAGAATTAGCTCTAACAAATGGGCAATCTCCTCACGCGGGATCAACGGTCAGTTTTCCAATAAACTCTTGGTATTGGTAGACGGTAGAACTGTATATTCCCCAGGCTTCTCCGGTACCTATTGGGATTCCCAAACAACGTTGCTGGAAGACATTGATCGTATTGAGGTCATTCGCGGTCCGGGTGCAACCCTCTGGGGAGCCAATGCGGTAAATGGAGTGATCAACATTATTAGCAAGCATAGCTCTGCTACTGTTGGTGGCCTGGTTAAAGCTGGTGCAGGGAATATAGAAGAAATCATAGGCGGGCTTCGCTATGGATTCGAACTCGGTAGCCAGACCACCGGTCGAACCTATATTACCTATAACCAGCGTGATTCTTTTGATCTTCTTCGCGATGGTTCAGATGCTAATGATGACTGGGATACGGTTACAACCGGATTCCGATTTGACGGAACTCTCTCCGGTGATCATTCATGGACAATCCAGGGAGATTTTTACGCCAATGATGCCAACCAGATAGTTGAACCGTTTATCATCGCCGCTCCGCCCTTTGTTACGAGCAGCCAGGATGAATTAGATGCCACAGGTGGAAATATCCTGGGTCGATGGGAGAAAAGTCTCACCAATGGGGCAATCAAATTCCAAGCCTACTTTGACTATGTCAACAGGGAAGAATCGTATGTCGAACAGACCTACAAAACCACAGACCTTGACCTTCAATATGAACGGATGCTGGGAGATAGTCATAGCTTAACCATGGGTCTTGCCTATCGGCATATTGACGCATCATACGATAATACTTTCATGGTGAACATTAATCCCGCAGATCGTGACGACGATCTGTTCAGTGGTTTTATTCAGGATGAGATTGCACTCATACCAGAGAAACTTTGGTTCACATTGGGCACTAAATGGGAACACAACGAGTTTACCGATAATGAAATCCAACCATCTGGTCGCGTTATGTGGAAGCCTACAGAAACTCAGTCTATCTGGGCGAGTGTCTCAAGAGCTGTGCGAACACCTTCCGTGGCTGAGCGAACCGGAAACGTTTTTATCAGCCTTATTTCTTCACCTTTACCATTCCCACTTTTTACGACAGTAGTTGGAAACTCCGGCTTTGATTCCGAAGAAGTAATTGCGTATGAAGCTGGTTACCGCTGGTATCCCCAGGACAATCTCTATTTCGACCTGGCTGTGTTCTACAACGACTATGAAGATCTTTTTGATACCAGGCAAGGCTCCACGCCACAAACTGCCACTCAACTTCGGTTTTTCAACAATGTGGAGGGAGAAACATTTGGTACAGAGCTTGTTGCCAACTGGAAAATGAAGAAATGGCTTGAATTTGTCTTCACCTACTCCTATTTACACCTCAACTTTGATGCTCCGGCAGGCTTTGGTTTTGCTGGACAAGCCAGCGTTTTAGAAGGAAGTTCTCCGCAACATCAAGCTTCATTGAGAACACGGATAGATTTTCTCGACAACTGGCAGGCTAATCTCTGGCTCAGATATGTTGGTGAACTGGATGATTCGAGCCAAGCTGCACAAACACTAGGATTAATAGTTGATGATTATATAGAGTGTGATCTCAATATAAGTTGGAAACCCCTTGAGAATCTCGAGCTTATGCTGGTAGGCCAGAATTTGCTGAATTCAAGCAACCTGGAATTCGTTTCAGAGTTTTTCAACCCACCAACCGAAGTTGAGCGAAGTGTGTATGTTAAAGCGCTGTACCATTTTTAGGAATAATCCGATATTTGCATGAATAAAATATTACCCATAATAGCGCTACTAACCTGTCTGTTTTTACAGGTTGGGTATGCAACTCCAACCAATGCGCAAACAATAGAAGATGAGCGGGTTTATAAACTCAAAGCTGCGTTCATTCTCAATTTTGCCAGGTTTACTGCATGGCCAGAAGCGACACTCGCTCAAAACGAAGAGTTTTCTCTATGTATCTTTGGTGAAAATCCATTTGGCGATGCCTTTGCAGGGGTAGAGAATAAACAAATTGCCTCAAAACCAATCAAGGTGATGCAAACGGATGATCCCAATAAAGCCCTGCAATGCAATCTTGTTTTCATCAGTGAATCTGAAAGAGACCGACTTGAAGAAATTTTGGCGAACCTGTCGGGGCAGCCTCTCCTCTTAGTCAGCGATATCGATGATTTTGCAGAGCTAGGCGGAACTATAGAATTATCCACTATCGATCAACGCCTGGGATTTATCATTAACAACAGTAAAGCCAAAGAAGTTGAATTAAAAATCAACTCTTCTTTGCTCGATCTGGCAAGCGATGTGTTTTAGGCAGTCTCATGCAGAAGTACATAACTAGCCTCCCAATAACCAAGAAACTCAATAGCATAATTTTCATTGCCTGTGCAATTGCATTGGTCCTGGCTACTATCGTTGCACTCCTCAGCCAGTGGTATATGACGCGGAAGCATCTCTATGCCGAAATGCAGACCTTAACCAAAGTCATTGCCCAAAATAGTCGTGCAGGTTTGGCATTTGGTGATCAGAAAAGTTTGAATTCCATCTTAAAATCAATTGAAGCAAAAGAATCCGTAATCTCAGCAATAATTGTAACTTCTGCTAATGAACCTTTTGCCCAATTTATCCGCGATGCCGACGGACTAGAGGAATATCAAAACAGCAATGTATCCAATAGAGAAGAAGGGTCAAAACCCTTCTTCGGACAATTTTATGCTCATTTCACTAATTTTAGCGAACCGGTCATGCTCGAGGGGGAGAAACTTGGAGAGTTGATAATCACGGTTAGCCTTGCTGAATCTAGATATAATCTCTTTATCATCAGCTCACTCACCATTGTCAGCATGGCCATTGGTATAGTAATAGCTCTTGTCCTCTCTAAGAATTTTCTCTCTATTATCTCCGAGCCAATTCTCTCTCTATCGCAGGTCATGCAGCAGGTGAAACAAAGTAGAAATTATAACCTCCGGGCAAAAACCTATTTTGAGGATGAACTAGGTCAGTTGGCCAGGGGATTCAATGAAATGCTCAGTCAGATTGAAGAAAGAGATGAACACCAGGAAGAGCTGGTTGCTGAACGGACTCAGGATCTCGTCAAAGCAAAGGAGGTCGCTGAAGAGGCTAGTCGGATAAAGTCGCAGTTTTTAGCAAATATGAGCCATGAAATTAGGACACCGATGAATGGTGTTCTTGGTATGGCTGAGCTTCTCCAGCATACCGAACTTGATGTCGATCAGGAAAGACTTGCTAAAACCATTCAAGGGTCTGGAGAGGCTTTACTTGAAATTATTAATGACATCCTGGATTTCTCCAAAATAGAAGCAGGCCGTCTTGAACTTGAAACCATCGATTTTAATCTTCAGCAACTTGTCGAAGATGTCGTTCAATTACTAGCTTCACGTGCCCATGCAAAAAGGCTTGAGTTAGCTATCTTGTTTAGTGAAAAATGTAATATGCACCTCCAGGGTGATCCTAACAGACTCCGCCAGGTTCTGACCAACCTTATAGCCAATGCCGTAAAATTCACAGATAACGGTGAAGTGGTAGTAAAGGTTTCCACTATGACAGCGAATAACAGGGAAATCCTTGATGTTGCTGTGGTAGATACCGGTATAGGTATTAGTGAGGATAGTCAAAAAAGGCTTTTTACCCCATTCACTCAGGGTGATGGGACCACAACCAGGAAGTATGGCGGAACCGGCCTTGGGTTGGCAATTTCCAAGCAACTGATAAACCTGATGGGTGGAGAACTCCAGTGTGAGAGTAAATTAGGCGAGGGCTCTACTTTCCACTTTTCCGTCGAACTTGCGGGTGCGACTACTGCAGAAAAACTCATCGCCTCCATAGACAAAGAAAAGTTGAAAGACTATCGCGTCCTGGTGATTGATGATAATGCGACCAATAGAGCAATAGTAACAAGTCAAACCCGCTCTTGGGGGATGATCAGCGAAAGTTCACCAAATGGCATGGATGGATTAACCACGCTTGATAAGGCACTTGACGATGGTAATCCATATGATTTCATTGTGTTGGATATGCATATGCCTGATATGGATGGTCTCGAAGTGGCTCGAGTTATCCAACAAAATCCACGCCTCAAAGATCTGCAGATGATCATGCTCACCTCGGTTGGATATCGAGGTCATGCAAAAAAAGCCCGCGAAAGTGGCATCTCTGCATATCTCACTAAACCTGTTCGCCAGCTGGATCTCTTTGGTAC
>CAZWVC010000237.1:0-6708 GCA_964637245.1 uncultured Desulfocapsaceae bacterium | reverse complement strand
TTGATAATTGTTCCCGAGTATTCACTATAGGATGCCACTGGTATGGCAATCTCGGCCTGCTCGGTGAGCGATGATTTATGGGAACTCAAGATGATCAGAGAGCTGTCCCGCAGGCCTTTTTTCAGAGTTTTATCAGACAAGTCGAGAAGATTATTGTCAATATTGATCAGAAGATTAGCACCTTCCAAAATTTCTGTAAAAAAGGCTTTGGTCGTATCAATGCCCAGTTTCTCAAAGGCAGCCCTATTGGCAGACTTATCATCCTGAATGAGATAGTCATCGCCATCGCCTGATTTGACATAGTTATCACTATATCCAGAAATTTCGGCACCTATCTTCCCAGCAAACGCCTGGGCAGCAACCATTTGCTCAATACTCAGATTGGGCGAGAGCAAGATAACAATCTTTGCGGCGCTGTCGATGGCCTTGCGGGCCAGCTCAATGGCATCATCAAAGACTATTGCCTTCCCCTTTTTGTGTGCCTCTACCAATCTGTCTTCATTTTCATTTTTATAGCTCAACCTACCCGCATCGCAGATAAAATAACCGTTTACCTGTTCATTAAAACGAGGTCTGAAACGATAAATAATATCGTCTTTATACTTTTCCCGGTTGTGATCAATATAAATATTGCACCCTTTACTGCAGCCATGACAAATTCCTTTATCCTTCTCCAGGAACCACACCCGCTGCTTAAAACGGAAATCAGCACTGGTCATTGCACCAACCGGACAAAGATCCACCACATTGAGGGCATACCTATTATTAAGCGGGCGACCCGGAAAAATGGCAACTCTGGCATAATCAGTACGGTTGACAATTCCCAGCTCTCCGGTTTTGCTTATCTCACGACAGAATCGTACACATCTACCACACAGAACGCAGCGCTCCTGGTCATGTACCACGCCGCAGCCGAAGTCCATTTTTTTGCCCTTTTTGACCTGATCGACCCGCATTCTGCTACTCTCGCAGTCATACTTCATGTAGTAATCCTGCAAAGAACATTCTCCAGCCTGATCGCAGACTGGGCAGTCTATTGGGTGATTAATCAGTTCAAACTCCAATACATCGCGCTGAATTTTCTTGATGGTGTCGGTATCTAGCTGGACCTTCATACCTTCGGCAACCGGTGTTTTACACGCCGGTACCAGAGGTGGCCGACCATCTTCGATACCCACCAGACACATACGACAGTTGCCGTCAGCACCAAGAGCAGGATGATAGCAAAGGTGGGGAATTTCGATGCCCACGGCGCCGATTGCGTCGATCAGATTCTTGCCTGATTCGACTTCCACTTCCTCTCCGTTTACAAATAATTTTACCATTTCTGCCATGAAATATGCCCTATCTCTATTTTTCAATGGCCGCTAACGAAGCTTCCTGGTTCACATACGCTTCGAATTCATGCCGGAATTTATTTAGATAGCTGCGTACCGGCATAGTACATGCCGCCGAAAGCACACAGACTGTTTTCATTTCGATATTGTCACATAACTCCAAAAGCAGATCGATATCATCCAAGCGTCCTTCCCCACTTAAGATCTGCTTGACAATCTTTAACATCCACCCAAGCCCTTCCCTACACGGCGTGCATTGACCACAGGACTCGTGATGATAAAAATCTATTAGATTTTTCACCAGGGCTACGATATCGACCGTGTCATCAAGTACAACGATACCACCTGAACCAAACATAGTGCCATGTTCGGCCATCGACTCGTAGTCGAGCGTTACCGTTTTTGCCTCTTCTGCAGTAAGTACCGGGGTGGAACTACCTCCAGGTATAATGCCTTTGAGTGTTCTCCCTTTCCATACCCCTCCAGCAACCTTGTCTAAGACCTCAAGTAACGGTAAACCAAGGGGCAGCTCATACATGCCGGGTTTCTCGACATGACCTGATATACCGAAAAGATGGGTGCCGGAACTTTTCTCGGTACCGTAGGCGAGATAGGCATCTGCACCTTTCTCAAGAATAAACGGCAGTGAGGCTATGCTCTGTACATTATTTATGATGGTGGGACAGTCATAGAGTCCCACAACTGCAGGAAAAGGAGGCTTGCTGCGAGGTTGTCCCTTCTTACCCTCCACCGACTCCAGAAGAGCTGTTTCTTCACCGCAGACATAAGCACCGGCTCCCCGGTGGACAGTGACATTTAGCTTAAAGTCTTGGCCTGCTACTGTGTCGCCAAGATAGCCCGCAGCGTAGGCTTCATCGATAGCCTGTTGGAGAATCTTCACCTGAGAAGTATATTCCCCGCGAATATAGATGTAGGTATCGTGACAGCCTATTGCATAACAACAGATGATTATGCCCTCGATCATCATGTGAGGATCGCGGACTAAAATGTAGCGATCCTTGAACGTGGCTGGTTCAGATTCATCCGAATTTACTGCGAGGTAAACGGGTTTCCCCGTATCTTTAGGGAGAAAAGACCATTTTACACCAGCAGGAAAACCGGCACCACCGCGTCCACGCAAGCCGCTTTTTTTCACTTCTTCAATGACATCAGCTGGCTCCATGCTAAAAAGTTTATCAAGCGTCTTATAGGCGCCATGCTTTTTGGCCACTTCGAGTTTATGGGCGTCTTCAATATCAAATTTGGCACTGAGAATACTAACTTCCATTCCACGCCCTCCTTATTTCAGACCAGCCAGCAGCGCTTTCATCTTATCCACATCCATTTCCTCGTGGAACACTCCGTTTACCTGGACTACCGGGGCGGTACCACAATGCCCCAGACATTCTACTTCTTCCAGACTGAATCGTTTATCTTCGCTGATTTCACCCGGTTTGATACCAATCTCATCTTTTAGAAAATCAACAATCTCCTGCTTTTCCCGGAGCCAACATGACAACGTCCTGCAGACACAGATATGATATTTTCCCATGGGCTGCAGGTGATACATGGTATAAAATGTGGCGGCTTCAAACACCTTGCTGGCGTAAGTGCCAATCCGGTCGGCTATATAGCCGATTGCTTCTGCACTGATCCATCCCTCTTGTTCCTGGGTAAGCCACAAGGCCGGAAGAATCATAGACTCCCTGGTTGGGTACCGTTTCACCAGACGCTCAAATTCAGCATCCCGTTCGGCATCGAACGAAAAAGGTTTTCCTGTCTCAATAAGTCGTGAACGATCGCTCATCTGTCCAACTCCCCACCTATTATATTGATGCTGCCAAGGTTAATAACCGCATCAGCAATCATCTCGCCTTCCACCATCTCATGGAAACCGCCCATCATATAGAAACATGGTGGTCGCACCTTGCATTTGTATGGCTGTCCCGTTCCATCTGAAACAAAATGAAAACCGAGTTCACCATTGGCTGCCTCGAAACTGTCGTACCATTCTCCTTTGGGTACCTGGACACCTTCAAAAACCAGTTTAAAATGGCTTGCCAGTGCTTCTATATTGGCATAAACCTCCTCTTTAGGAGGCAAGGCCATACTTTTATCATCTATAAAAACAGGGCCTTCTGGTATCATCTTCAGAGCCTGACGGATTATTTTTATGGACTCAAATATTTCCTCAAACCTTACCATCATGCGGTCATAAATATCCCCTTTGGTACCAACAGGGATATTGAAATCAAATGCTTCATAATTGTAATAAGGGTTGTCCTTGCGCAAATCAAAAGGCACCCCGCTGGCCCGTAGACACGGTCCGGTAAAGCCATAAGCAAGTGCCCTCTCACCTGGTATACAGCAGCAATTCTGGGTACGTTCATGGACAATGCGATTCTGCAGAATCAAGGCAAGACTGTCAGAAATACCTTTCTCGATATCTCTGAGCTGGTATTCCATATCCCTTTCCCAGCCTTCATAGAAATCACGATACATCCCTCCTATCCTGGTGAAAGAACTAGTAAGCCTGGCACCAGTGAGCCGGGATATGAAATCGTAAGAGGCCTCTTTCTCATTATAGAGATACCAGTAGTTGGTCAGTCCACCCATATCAACGAGGTTTGCGGCAATACAGACAAGATGATCCTGAACCCTGAAAAATTCTGATAGCACCACGCGCATGAACTGGGCTCGTTCAGTTATTTCGATACCTAACCACGATTCCACCGCTTTGGTAAAAGCAATGTTATTCAACAAGGCAGAACAGTAATTCAATCTGTCCGTCAAAGGAATGATTTGATTGTAGGTTCGTTGCTCTGCAGTTTTCTCAAAGCCGCGGTGCAGGTAACCTATCTCATTTACGTTTGCAAGTATTGTTTCACCATCCAATGCGGTCAAGATGCGGATAGCTCCATGTGTTGCCGGATGAGATGGGCCTAGATTGAGAAACATTACCTCGGTGTTGATATCCTGCAAAGTGCTTTCCGAAATCCCCCTGGATTGAAGGCGACCTTTGATAGCCCCTTCCATACTGTCGGTTTCAAGACAGACCTGGCGATTATCAATTAGATAGTCTTTACGCAGAGGATGCCCTTGGAATTGCCAGTGATTAAGAATTCGCCTGAGATCGGGGTGACCTCTGAAATGTATACCGTACTGATCGTATACCTCTCTCTCACCCCAATTCGCAGCCTCCCATAAATCGGCAGCCGACTGCACTCCAGCAGCCGGATCAGAGACATAGGCTTTCACCTGTACTACCCGGTTTTTTTCCCAATTCCGCAAGGTATAGACCACAGCAAAACGTTCTTTGTATTGATCCGGGAATTGCAGATAATCCACCGCTGTTACATCGAGCAACAGGGTAAAGCCCAGATCCGGAAACCTTTTGAGTTTTGCCAGGGTTCCATGCAGCTTTTCCGCTGGAACTTCAAGAACTGCAGTCTCCAACACCTCGGAAAGCTCAGCATAGGGAAAAGCGGTTTGAAATATTTCTATAGCCGTCGCATCCATAATTAATCCAAAATTCCTTTGAAGTCTTTATGACGGTCATCAAGCAAACTCTCGCCCTTAATCTGATCCTGAATCTTCATCAGCGCATCAAGTACCGCTTCAGGCCGAGGAGGACAGCCAGAGATATAGGCATCTACCGGGATGATATTGTCAATGCCCTGCACTGTACAATAGTTGTCATAGATACCACCAGAACTGGCACATGCACCCATGGCAACTACCCATTTGGGTTCAGGCATCTGATCATAAATTCGCTTTAAAATTGGAGCCTGTTTATAGCTTATCGTGCCGCAGACAAGCAGTAAATCGGCCTGTCTGGGGGAGAATCGAACAACCTCAGCACCCCAGCGTGAAATATCATGCTGGGAAGCAGCGGCACTCATGAATTCAATGGCACAGCATGCTGTTCCGAAGATAAAGGGCCAGAGGGAATACTGTCTGCCCCAGTTGACAACTGTATCCAGTTTTGTGGTGATGACCGAGTCACCTAGACTTGCTTCCAATCCTAACGCCAATTGAGCACCCCTTTCTTTAGAATGTATATGAGTCCGGTAAGCAGTAGTAGCATAAAGACAACCATTTCAATAAACCCAAACCAACCGAGTTCGCGTACGCCAACTGCCCATGGATACATAAAAACTGCTTCGATATCGAATATGAGAAAGAGAATTGCCACCAGATAGAATTTTACACTGAACTTTTGATCAGCAAAGCCAATCACGTTCTTCACGCCACTTTCGTAGGCCTCATTTTTCGCCTTTCCACCCGCTCGTGGCCCGAGAACACCGGTGGCAACCATAAAGAGAGGAACAATAATTGCGATTGCAATGAGAGCTATCGCCGAGAAAACCAATTCGTTTGACATATCTTGCCCCTTTACCACTATTCTTAGTACGCCGTCAATAGCCAACATGGTCCATAAAAAAACAGTGAATGAACGACCATTCATTACCAAGCAAATGCGTTCACTGTCAAGACATTTTTCCTTTTTAAACAAGCACTTAAACCTCGTGCAAACCGATGTTATTTCGCCCAAAAGGCTCAATAATGGTGTGCAAAACTAGCATTTCTGCGCTTGTCATTGGTCGTACCACATTCACCTGCGATCACTTTTGTTGCTAACGTCAAACCGAATGGATAATCGATTGCGCAAAAATTCAACCCGTTATAAGTAACACCTATTTCTATTTAAGGTAGATCAATCGACAAGACCAATCTGGCAATCACGTTCAGGAAAATGCCCAGTCCGCACAGGGGTGATTGTGCGTTCTGCAGTTCGACTAGAACGATTACGACAATGTAGCAGTTACCGCGGACGTTAACTTTCGTTATTTATTCAATAAATACAAAACTTTAAACAAAAAAACTAGAATATTCATTCGGTTGAACGTAGTATTCATTTAGAATTATGACGAGCAGGCCAACAGCGTCGGCCTATAAATTTAACTTTTCGCAGTTCATACCAGAGAGGTACCAAAATGGTTTAAATCTTTGAACCAGTGATGCAGGGTAGGCCGTATATTTTCCCGATAAAACCTCATCGACCATTTGCTCTTTGCCTTTGCCATGAACTAAAAAACAGATATTTCGGGATTTACCAATGCCTTTCAAACTTAGGCTGATTCTTTCTACAGCTGGACTGATTGATCGAGGTGCAGGTACAGATGTAACAATATTTGCAGTCTGCAAAGTTGAATCTCCAGGAAACAGAGATGCTGTATGGCCATCTCCACCCAAGCCTAGCAAAGTTACTGTAAAAATTGGTTTGGTTGGCGAGATGGATGTAAGTATACTTTCCATGAGTTTTTCGTAGCGTGCTGCTTCTGTATCTGGATTGTTTTCACCCTGGATT
>CAZWVC010000236.1:0-6749 GCA_964637245.1 uncultured Desulfocapsaceae bacterium | reverse complement strand
GGCGGCAGATCACTCCCCGGCCAGGCTTATTGATCAATTCTATCCTCGTGTGCTGACCATCAAGGCAACCAACATGTGCGCCATGTATTGTACCCATTGTCTCCGGATCGCCCACATTGGCCGAAAAGACAAAACCTATTCCAAGGAAGCATATGGAGAAGCACTCGACTACATCCGCAATAATGAAAGGGTTCGCGACGTCCTGGTAACTGGAGGTGATGCTTTTGTTCTGCCAAATTCTTTGTTAAAATGGCTTTTAGGGGAACTTGACACCATCGACCATGTCAAAGTCAAACGTTTGGGCACCCGTATTCCGGTCACTGCACCAATGCGTATAGATGATGAACTGCTTGATATTCTCGAGGAATCAAATGATAAGAATCCGATACGGGTGGTGACCCAGATTAACACTGCCCAAGAGATCACCCCATTTTCCCGTGACGCCTATCGCAAAATTTCAAAAAAAGTCTTTACCGTCCTCAATCAGGCAGTACTCCTTAAGGGAATTAATGATACTCGAACAAAAATGTGGAAACTCTGTGAAACTATCCATGAGTCCTATGTTCGGCCCTATTATATCTTCAATTGCAGTTACAGAAATCCCCAATTCAAGCATTTCAGGGTTCCCCTGGAGGTAGGTCGCGATATTGTGGAATCGATGTATGGAAATATCTCCGGTGATGCAATTCCTCGATACATCGCAACTGCAGGAGGTAAAATCCCACTGCACCGATCGAATGTAGTGAAGACTGAAAACAACGACTATATTCTGAGAAAACCATGGAGCGGCAATGAAGTCAGCTATCCCGATGCGGATGCTGAGCTATACAGTAATGATCACTTTGGTTTTGTTAAATACACAGAATAGTCATGGCACAGGAGTTTATACAAATAATAGATGAAAGCCGTGACGATCAATTTGCTCTGCTAAAGCGCCTTGTTCTCCAGTCAAGTCACTCCAATGATAAGCAGGGTACGGACAAGGTCGGGATACTTCTTAAAAAAGCTTTAGCCCACTGTAGTGTTGACATCACGACCCAGCCACACGAAAAGTGCGGAGACTCTCTAATCTTCCGCTCCTCTGCTTATGTTCCAGGAAAACCCTACATTCTTCTCCTGGGCCATATGGACACCGTATTTCCCCGAGAGAGCAACTTCAACTATTATCGGGAAGATGCCACACGTGCCTATGGTCCTGGTGTCTGCGATATGAAGGGCGGTTTAGTCTCTGCAGTTTTCCTGCTCAAAGCTCTCGAGGCACAGGGATTGCTTGATACCATACCAGTGGTTCTCCTCTGTAATGGAGATGAAGAAATTGGTTCACCTTATTCTACTCAGTTAATCAAGGAAGTGGCCAAAGACTGTCTCTGCAGCCTGGTGTTTGAGTGCGGTGGTCTAGGGGGTGAAGTGGTCACCGGGCGTAAAGGAAAATCTGCCTACTCCCTGGAAGTCCGCGGTAAAGCAGGTCATTCTGCTTTTTCCGAGGTTAACGGTAAGGCGAGTGCCATACTGGAGCTAGCTCATAAAATAATTCTGCTGGAAGAGCTTAACGGCACACGCAGGGGAATTGTGGTCAATGTCGGCACAATTGATGGTGGTATTGCCTCAAATGTAATTGCTGAAGAAGCCAGAGCTGAAATAGACCTCCGTTTTATTTCCGAAGAGGATGGTCTATTTTGCCATGAGAATATAAATAGAATCATTGCTCAGCCAGCTGTCATTGGTACCACATCACACTACAAGCTCACAAAAAGCAGATACCCAATGAAACAAACCGATAAAAACTCCGCACTTTTTCAAATATATAAAAAGCAGGCAGATATCCTTGGGTTTACGACAGGTTCCGAGTTGCGAAGTGGAGTTTCCGACGCCAACACTGTGGCGGAGTGTGGCAAGCCGGTTATTGACGGCCTAGGTCCTATCGGTAATCACGATCACAGTGATGCTGAATATATAGTAAAGGATACCCTACCCCAGCGTTGCAAAGCGGCTGCTATGACCGTTGTTGCTGCTTGGGATAACTATCTCGACTCGTGAAATATTCGGATTGCTCTGTTTACAAATCAGATTATAAACAAGATTGATGAATAAAAAAAACCCGGAGCTTTTGGCTCCGGGTTTGTTGTTTTCATAAAAGCAGTACTTTACTTGGCCAGGCGCACCCAAGATGCTTGCGGTCCCTTATCTCCAATGGTTTCTCCGTATATGACTCCATCTCCTTCGGAAAGATCATCCATGGTGACATTTTTCAGAGCATTCTCATGAAAATAAATGTCCCGTTCATCATAGGAGACTATAAAGCCATAGGATTCATATGGTGACAGTTTACGTATTGTGCCGAATTTATCAGTTTCTGCTGCCTGGTCATTAACTTTTTTACTCTTCCTTTTTTTCCTCAGGTTTTCTTTCATTTGTAGAGTCAGTACATCAAATGCCTCTATCAGAAGTGGTCGTACGGTACCTCCCTTTCTTGTTACAACAATGGTATCATTTGGTACTGATGCAACCAGTTTGATCTCAAACCCTCCTTCTTTATGATGAGTAGTGGCTTCAATTACAACGCGAAGGTGGAGTAGATAGGCGGCATAACTTCTAATGAGTTTCTCCTTTTCCTCTTCAATTTTTGTCTGCCAGCCTTTTCGTAACTCAACATTCCGGGTTTCGATCTTTAGTTCCATATAGACCCTCCAGTGAATACTTTAACGATGCTTTCTAACACCGTCACCTCAATGTACCCTAGGATACATTCCCTGACGAAGCATATGATCTTATAAGAGAGAATAGGTTTTTGCAGGTGCTCTCTCATAGCTCCGTCCTTACATTTTATTATATTCCCTGACGCCTCAGAATCAAGTTTACATCCGAATTTTTACGTAGTGCTGTAATTAATAAATCGATGGTGGAACTAGCTTTTGCATCAATACATAGCATAGTGTAAAGTGATAGTTCCTAACCGTTAAATGCGAACATTTTTTTGAGATCATGAATACAAAAATTGGTATTGTCCTGCTCAACATGGGCGGCCCGGAAAAACCAGAAGAGGTTGCCCCTTTTCTCTATAATCTTTTCTCCGATAGAGATATTATTCGTCTAGGCCCCAAATTACTGCAAAAACCAATTGCCTGGTATATAGCCCGAAAGCGCGCGCCAAAAAGTCTGAAAACCTATGAGAAAATAGGTGGCGGCTCACCGCTGATAAGGATTACTGCAGAACAGGCTGCAGCATTAGAAAAGGCTCTTGGGGACTCTGGTGATTTTCGAGTAGTTAGTGCCATGCGCTACAGTCGACCAAGGGCGATTGATGCATTACAAGTACTAACCAAAGCAGGCGTAACCCATATAACAGCTTTGCCACTCTACCCGCATTATTGCTGTGCAACATCCGGTTCTTCTCTTGCTGATTTGCAGCGTGCAGCCAGCAAATTACGGCTAGGACTGCACATTAGGGAAATACATGGTTGGCCAGATAACCCCCTGTATGTTAAATGTTTTGCCGACAATATTATGAAAGGAATTGCCAAATTTGCCGGAGATGCTGTTGAAGTTGTATACAGTGCCCATAGTCTTCCGGTATCTTTCATAGACGAGGGTGATCCCTATCTCGACCATTTACACATTACCATCGCCAAAATCGAAGAAATAACTAAAAAACCTGGACGCCTCTGTTTTCAAAGTCGCAGTGGTCCAGTTGAATGGTTATCGCCATCTACCCCTGAAATGCTAGACACCCTGGCCCAGGAGGGATGCAAAAACATTCTCATGGTACCCATAAGCTTTGTTTCAGATCATGTGGAAACACTCTATGAGATAAATATGCTCTATCGTGATATGGCAGCAGAAAAAGGCATAAAATGTTTGCCATGTGATTCTCTCAATACAAATCCCCTCTTTATCGATTCACTCAAGGAATTGGTTTTGCAAGGCTCTTAACCTTTTTCTCTGAAAACCAGATATTTGCAACAGGTAAAACTGACCTGGGTTAACTGCTCTCCTGCTCAGAACCTCTGCCTGGATGAAATCTGCGCATTCGTACGTTCATTAGAATACCCAAGCCCAGCAAAGTTGTGAGCAGCGATGAGCCACCATAGGAAATGAGTGGCAGGGGTATGCCAACCACAGGAAGGAAACCTAGAATCATCAGGATATTAATAATAGCCTGCCAAAAAATCAGCATAACAACGCCATAGGCTAAAAGCATACCAAATCTATCCTTGGCATGCATAGCAACCCTTAATCCCCAGAGTAAGAGAAAGAAGTAGACACTCAGAAAAAATAAACTGCCAAAAAATCCCCATTCCTCACACCATACAGAAAAAGCAAAGTCAGTATGGCGTTCAGGTAGAAAATGGAGGTGACCTTGAGTCCCCTCCAGGTATCCCTTGCCAAATTTACCACCGCTGCCGACAGCTATTTTCGACTGCATGATCTGGTAACCATGCCCCATGGGATCATTTTCTGGGTTGAGAAAAGTTTGTACCCGTTGCTTCTGATAAGGCTTCAATAACTTATACCAGGCAAAGGTTACAGCTACCAATGCTGTTGAACCAAGAGTTAGGTATGTAGAAAACCGCAGTTTTACAAAAACTGTCATTGCCACGAAGATGATGCCAAGCATCAAAGCTGTACCCAGATCCGGTTGCATCAAGATCAGCAAAAACGGTATAGCTGTCAAAACAATTGGGGTAATCAGCTGTTTCAGGGAGTAGCCGTCCAGCACTTCTTTGCGTGAATAGTAACTCGCCAGAGTGACAACCAGCATGAGTTTCGCCGGTTCTGATGGTTGGAGACGAAAAAAACCCAGGTCAATCCACCTTTGTGCTCCACCGGCACTCTCTCCAAGGAAATATGAGGCAATGAGCAAGGCAAGAATTATTCCATAAAAGGGGTAGTTCCAGATATGCAGCTCATTATAATCGAAGCTTATAATGAACAGCACTCCGGTAAACCCCATTAAATAGAGATAAAATTGCTTTAAATAGGGTGGTGTTCCCCATGCCTTTGGCGGATAGGAGGCACTATAGAGATTGAACAGTGCCATCCCGCAAATCAGCAGCAAAAAAACCAGGAGCACCCAATCGAAATGGGTAAATAATCTTCTGTCTATACGAAACATATCAAACGGTTACTCCACCTCTATATTTACAATGCTGAGAATCAACAACTCTTGAATAGCTTAAACCCCTTAAAGTTATTTTGCCTTTTCTTCCTCTTCTGCCATTTTCTTGAGACGTTCTGCAAAATAGGTCTCAAGTATGGCTTTTGCTATGGGAGCAGCTCCTGAGCTTCCATGGAGACCATGTTCCACCAATACGGTCACAGCTATCTCAGGTTTTTCAGCCGGTGCATAACAGGTAAACCAGGCATGGTCCCTGTATTTATAGGGAATATCTTCTTCTTTGAGATGTTTGTACTGAGCTAATTTTACAACCTGTGCTGTCCCAGTTTTTCCGGCAATATTGATCCCTTTTATTTTGGCTATTCGTGCGGTCCCTCTTTTTCCCTGAACCACTTCGAACATACCCTGTTGAATAAGCTTGATGTGGCTATCCATGCCCTTGATTTTGCCAAGTAATTCTGGAGATAACTCTTCAATGACACTTCCGTCAGTGCCAACAACCCGTTCGACCATCTGGGGAAGATATTTCTTACCGCCATTTGCCAACATTGCTGTCATCACATTGATCTGCAATGGGGTAACGAGATTAAAACCCTGGCCTATTGCAATGGAGAGAGTTTCACCCTCCTGCCATTTGGTATTATATCTCTTTTTCTTCCACTCTCTGGTGGGAGTCAGTCCGCTTTTTTCGTGCTCAATCTCTAAACCGGTTTTAACTCCCAACCCCAGTTTCCGCGCATATTCTGCCAATACATCTACACCTACATGCTGCCCCACCTGATAAAAATAGACATCACAGGATTGAGCGATTGCTTTTCTTAAATTGACAGCACCATGGCCACCACGCTTCCAGCACCTGTAAATCCGATTACCAAAGGAGTAATATCCTGGGCAGTAATACAACGAATCACTGTTGATAGCTTTATTATCCAGACCAGCTAGTGCGGTAATCATTTTGTAGGTTGATCCAGGAGGATATATCCCCTGGACAGTTTTATTGATCAGCGGTTTTCTTTCATTGTTTAAATAGGCACTCCAATTTTTCTGGGAGATACCGCCAATGAATTCTTCTAGGTGAATAGGAGGTGTAGATGCAAAAGTCAGAATACGTCCAGTATTGACTTCCATTGCGACAACCGCACCGGATTTATCCTCACCGAGCATCATTTCTTCTGCCACTTTCTGCATCTCAACATCAAGGGTCAAGTGCATTTCCCGACCGGGCAGCGGTTCGACACGCTTAAGCAATTCCTGCTCAAACCCTCTGGCGTTCACCTCCGAAAAATTGGTACCCTTTTCTCCTCGCAGATCTTTTTCGCGCAATCTCTCCAAACCCATTTTACCAATCTGGTCACCTCCCTCATAAACCTCATCACCAAATTGCTCAAGCTCCTTTTTGCTGATAGCACCGAGATAACCGATCACGTGGGCTGCAAGATCCCCATAGTGGTAAACCCTGCGAGGGGTAACTTCTATACGAATTCCGGAGAAGTCATGATTATGATTTTCCAGGTAGGCTAAGGTCTCCCAGTCAATATCTTCTTCCAGACGGATAGGTATGTGCAAAGGAATATTTGAAGCATCACGTATACGCTCCCATAGCTGTGACACATCTTTTCCCAGAACTTCGGCC
>CAZWVC010000235.1:0-6760 GCA_964637245.1 uncultured Desulfocapsaceae bacterium | reverse complement strand
AATCTGTAAGTAGGAAAAATGTCAGATCTTTCTTTTATCCTAACGTACATGATTTGAAGTTTCAATGATATTGTTAGGCTTTCTGGAGTGTCTTTTTAAGCGCATTTTCGCTTGTTAGTCGTATGTCGTATAACTTGCAAATCAGTTATATCCTGGTGAAAAATAGGTGTTTGCTGGGGTCTGATTTCGTAAAAATAAGTCCAAAAACTCGATGATTTTGTCGTATTAACTGCAGATTTACGTGTTATACGTCTGTCGCATTAAGTGCATATAACTAAAGGAGTGTTATGAAAAATGTATAAAAACAATGTGTTTGATGATGTCGGTTTTGCGCAGTTTTTATTAGACAACAAAATTGTGAAAGCAGGAACTGAGAAATTTCATGTACATTGGATCAGAAAATTCTTTCACAATAGGCACAAGTGGGATGGCCATCCATGGTATGAGCAGCTGCCAGTATATTTAGAATATCTAGAACTTGAAGCTGGCCTGCAAGACTGGCAGGTCAGGCAGGCTGAGCAATCTATTCGTCTGTACTTTTCAGGTTTTTTAACACACCAAGGTGTTCTTGAAAAGCAGAACGCAACTATCGATATATCTTCAGAAAATGTAAAGAGGAATACATTTCTTGCAGAATTTAAAAAGGCCTTACGAATCAAACACTATTCTTTAGAGACGGAGAAGACTTATCTCTATTGGGTTAAGAGTTTCTTGTCTTTTAGTTTCGGTGGACATGATAATACATCGAGGCTAAAGATGACTGATATAGATGACAGGGTGAGGAATTATTTGGCTTACCTTGCAATAAAGAAAAAAGTGTCGGCAAGTACCCAGAATCTTGCTTTTAATGCGCTACTCATGTTCTTCCGTATGGTGATGCAGCATGAACTCTCAGAAATGAGACATCAAGTGAGAGCCAAAAACAGGACTCAACTACCAGTTGTTCTCTCGAAGTCAGAGATGCAGGATTTTCTGACACGATGCAACGAAAAGATGGTACTTGTTATGTCGGTTATATATGGAGGGGGACTACGTCTAAGAGAGTGTCTGCGTCTGCGTATCAAAGATATTGATTTTGACCAGAATTTAATATTTGTGCGAGGGGGCAAAGGAGCCAAGGATAGATCAACCACACTGCCGGTTTCTATCTGTGAACCTTTGAAAAATCAGATAGATCTTGTCATTAATACACACAAGAAAGACCTGTTAGATGGCTACGGTTCGGTTTGGCTGCCCGAAGCCCTCGCAAGAAAATATACCAATGCATCAAAAGAAATAGCGTGGCAATGGCTTTTTCCGGCAGATAAAATGAGCGTTGATCCAATAAGTGGGGTGACCAGAAGGCATCACATCCAGCCTAGAGCAGTACAGCGGGCCTTCAAGGAAGGCATAAAAAAAGCAGGAATCCATAAGAGTGCTTCAGTGCATACTCTAAGGCATAGTTTTGCCACCCATCTTCTTCTTGCTGGGGTGGATATCCGCCAAATCCAGGAGTATTTAGGGCATGCTAGGGTAGAGACTACAATGATCTATACCCATGTGATTAAAGATATGCGAGATCCTACCGAAAGTCCATTGGATCTGTTGAAAGGGTAATCCACAGGACGACGAATTGTGGGTCTCGGATCATCTATAGTTTTTTCCTATTGGACCGTCGGCGGAGATTGAATTAAACAATTTGCTTTAACACTATGCTCATCATATATTTCAGCTAAATATTTAGATCTGCAGGAGTCGCATGTATTTATCACCCGAGCAATTATCTTTAACCAATACCTACCCAGTTACAGCACCCAAAATCTCTACCCTTTTGGAGAAAGGCAGTGGTGGTGTAAATGAGGACGCCATTGTTTGCGGGAATAACTCCACCTATGGGGTGTTCGATGGTGCTACAAGTTTAGTTCCGACCAAGTATGAAGATGATTTGACTGGAGGCAATATTGCTTCTCAGATATGTGCCAAAGTCTTTGGTGATATACCAGGTGATCTGCGAGAGTGCGCCAGGCAGGCAAACCTCAAAATTAACCAACATGCTAAAGCATCTGGGGTAAATTTTAATCGCAAAGAAGAACTTTGGTCAGTTTCTGCTGCGGTTGTTCGCCTACACGCCAACAGCTTTAATTGGTGTCAGATAGGTGATTGTCATATTCTGCTCATCTATAATGATAACAGCTACACTCTGCTCACCCGAGATCCCGGCCATGATGTAGCAACCTTGCAAGCTTGGCAACAACGGACAGAAGAGAGTGACGGTCAGATCATGGAGGTGATGGCGGAGGAGATTTTAAACGTTCGTCGCCGCATGAATATTGCTTATGGTGTATTAAACGGGGAACAGAGGGCATTAAAATTCCTGCAAACTGGAAAAGAGTCATTGGAAAATGTGAAGGATATACTCATTTTTAGCGATGGTCTTATTCCGCCCAGGAGAAATCCTGCGGATCCCATTGATCTTGATGAGATTGTTTCACTATATACTCACGGTGAATTGCAGAGCCTTAGAGATTTTGTACGTAACAAAGAGCTCTCTGATCTTGGCTGCAGGCTTTATCCACGTTTTAAAACCCATGATGATATCAGTGCTGTCTCCCTAGGTTTTAATCCTAGTTAGTTCCCATCCTAAAACTACCATTTTGATCGATATCTTTGTTATGCTTAAAATTTTATCCTCGGAATATCGACTATATGCCTGCGGTAAAATTTCTCCCATGCCTCGATCTCAATCAAAATCCTGAGTTTTAGGATAAAAACTAGTTAGTCTTCAATATACGCATAGTTTTCGTCTGTCTGGTATATATGTTTGTTCCATGGTTGATCACATTCTTTTCGTCCCTACCAAAATAACTTCCCCTCACTTTTTTAATTCTATCAAAACAGACCATACAAATACCACGTTGTGGTGTTATGTGGTGTGGTTTCCGGCCATTTAAAACCACCTATTTAGGCGTCCAATATATCAATTTCAGTGAACTAATGTTTCACGTACGTTTGACATTTGAGTTGAGATTGTCATACCATTCAAATATGAAAAAATAGTGTATCTCCACATCGCATGGTGTTTAGGAGTAACACTGATTTTTGTTGCGAACACTGCCTAGCTTATTTGTGGTGCCGGTGGTGTGGTGAATTTCTGCTGTTTCTGATGGAGGATAATGAATGCGGATGACGATCGGTAAGAAGTTAATTTTCAGTTTTCTAGCATTAGCAATGCTCGTTCTTTTGAGCGGTCTTGTTGGTTTTGTTGTGCTGAATAAAACTGCAGATTCTGCTGATACTGTCGCAAAAGACAAGGCCCCCACCCAGTATGCGGTCATGAATGCTGCCTTGGCAATTGAAAAGGTCCAAAAATATGTAGCCCATTATAGCGGCAGTACGACAGGGCTTGAAGAACTTGCCGGTGAGTTAAATATGTCTCTTGCTGAGTTTGATATGTGGATTGCTATGATTCAATATGGGACCGCATCAGCAGAATTCAAAAAGAGTCCTTCTGGTAAAGAGTATACCCAAAGAGGCCTGAAAGTTACGGTACCAAAGGGGTCTGGAGAAATGTTGGCAGCGCTCAAAACAACAAATCAAGAACGTGACAAACTCAGAACAGCTGTTTCGGCACTTATTGAATCGCATAACAAATCGGTGAGCTATCATGTTGTTGTTGGTGATAAGTTTTACTCGTTACCAGACTTCTTAAATTTGGCGCAGATTGCCCATCTTGATTGGTTGCGTCAGCTCAAAGATGCAGTAAATATTGAAACGACATTTACCGGAATTACCGATCCCAAGCAGGGGTTGCTGGGAGAATGGCTACATTCCTCATATAACCTGGATAATGAAGAGTTTGTTGCCTTAATAGGCAAATTAAAAAAACAGCATGAGAAGCTTTTTGGCTTGGCTGTAAAAATAAATGATAAAGAAAATTACAAGGGTAAATTGCGGCTGTTTAACAGAGGCATCGGGGTAACAGCAAAAATAGAGAAGTATTTCGGTGAAATTCATCGTTTAAGTGCAGTAATTTTCAAAGAAATTGATGCCGAGGGGATCACTCGTCAGGCCGCTATGACCGAGTCGGCAGCCAACATCAACAAGCAGTTAAATGATCTAATCATAAAAGCTGCAGGAGAAATGAATAGTGCATTGGCAATTTCTGCTAAAGTTAAATCAAGAGGGACTTTGTTTTTAGCGGTAATAACCCTTGCAGCCGTAATTATTGCTGTTGTTATGGGTACTTTCATGAGTCGTTACCTGGCAGGTAGAATAAACACCCTGGCGGAGACAACCAAAAAAATAGCAGAGGGTGATTTACAAAACACCATCAATGTCACAAGTAGGGATGAATTAGGGAATCTCTCCGAGGATACCAACAGCATGATTGCCAATCTTCGCGAGATGATCAGTCAGATTTTGAATTTTTCCAGCAACCTGACCAATTCTTCTCAGGCACTTGCTGGTATATCGACAGATCTTGATGAAAATGCCAGTGACTTAAGTGGTAAGGCCAATGCTGCCGCTGGTGCGACGACCACATTGAGTGAATCCATGATGGCCATTGCAAGTACAGCCAATGATTCAATGGACAGAGTACAGAATGTGGCTCATTCCACAGAAGAGATGACTGCAACTATCAATGAAATAGCCAAAAACACAGAGGAAGCACGCTCAGTGACAACAAAGGCTGTAGAGACAGTTGAAAAAACCACAACCAAGATAAGCGAATTATCCCAAGCAGCCAAGGAGATTGGTGCAGTGGCAGATGTTATTGTTGAAATAGCCGATCAAACCAATCTTCTCTCTCTCAATGCTACTATCGAAGCGGCCCGTGCTGGCGAGGCGGGTAAGGGTTTTGCGGTTGTGGCGAATGAGGTAAAGGAACTCGCCTCACAGACAAATAGTGCTACTGGCAATATTCGTAATAAAATTATGGCGATCCAAAAGTCAAGTGATATGACGATTGCTGAAATAAGCGAAATTGCCAAGGTTATCAATGATATTAATTCAATTGTTGTCATGATCGCCGGGGCAGTTGAAGAGCAGGCCGTAACAACCCAGCAGATTTCAGAAGATATTGGTTCAGTATCTGCTGGAATTGAAGATATGAATAGCACCGTTGATTCAGCATCACAGGTAGCTGAATCGGTTTCAAGCGACATATCTGTGGTTAATTCGACCAGCAATAATGTACAAACCGGCAGTACCCAAATTGCTGAAAACGCCACGGAACTTGCCAAACTTGCTGATGAACTGCAGATTCTGGTTGGAAAGTTCAGTCTATAATGTGTCAGGAGTATATACCTTTTTAGGCCTAATATGGGAAAGGACATGGTATCAAAATTTTATGGAGGCTAAACATGACAAAAAAATTACTCTTATTATTTACCTCAATCATTCTGGTTGTAAGTTTTGCAGCATATAGTTCTGGAGAGGCTTTAACTCCTGAGATGTGCAAGGCAAAAGCTAAGGCAGCTGCAGATCTACTCAAAGCAGAAGGCGATGCTGCCCTGGATAAAATTAAGGATCCCAATAGTGAATTTAGATTTGCGGATGGAGAGGGATACATTTGGGTTCATAATTTAGATGGTATTATGGTGATGCACCCCATCAAGCCGGCACTGGATGGAAAAGGGCTGCTCGATATGCGTGACGTTAACAATGTTTATCTGTTTGTCGCAATGAATGATCTGGTTGAAGAAAAAGGTGAAGGCTGGGTTCCATATTCTTGGCCGAAACCAGGCCAAAAAGAAAGCTCACCTAAGGTTTCTTATGTAGTGTTGGTGGAGCGTGGGGATGATACCTACGTTGCTGGAAGTGGTATGTATGACGTAACAGCAGAGGATATCAAAAAGAAATTTCCTGGCGATGCCATTTATGAAGAATAGATAATATTCCGCAATGGATTTTTATCCGCTGGATAGGAAGTTACGATTGATCTACCTGGGTAAATGTTGCTTGCCAATAGCCTAGGCTCAGTACAAGAAACACCGTAACCTGGTAAGTTGCGGTGTTTTGCTATTGCATACTGAGAAAACTCACAGCTAAAATCCACGCAGAACAGGATGTTTTTTTCCTTCTTGGTCAACGGCTACATAGGTGAATGCTGCCTGGGTAATTTTATAGAGTATTTCTTGTTCTTTTGCTTTTTTGGTGGTGGGCTTTACCCAGATTTCCAGATTGATAGTGATTGAGGTGGTCCCTATTTTTAATACCTTACCATAGCAGCAGATCACATCGCCAACACGCACCGGCCGATAAAATTTCATGGAATCGACGGCAACGGTAACAACACGGGATTCGGAGACTTCTCTGGCTAAAATTCCACCGGCTATGTCCATTTGCGACATTATCCAACCACCGAATATATCACCGTGGGGATTGGTGTCAGCTGGCATTGCCAGGGTTCGTAATATCGGTTTACCTAAAGGCTCTTTTGCTTGTGGCATGGTATTTGGAAGCAATTAAGGATTTACTTGATGCACTTTTCTACCTACCGACAGTAAAGCTATATACTGGGCGATCTTTTTGCTCTAGATAGAAGGGCATCATTTTTGGTGCCAGTTCACGCAGAGTTGCCATCCGGTTCATAGGGTTGGGATGAGTACTGATAAATTCAGGGATATCAGCTTTCCCCACTTCCGCCATCTTTTGCCAGAGCGTCTCTGCTGCCCGAGGGTCATAGCCTGCCTTGGCAGCAAGCTCGATACCGATTCGGTCCGCTTCAATTTCAGCTTTACGGCTATTGGGCAGCTGTATTGCCACCCCAGCAGCAAGC
>CAZWVC010000234.1:0-6890 GCA_964637245.1 uncultured Desulfocapsaceae bacterium | reverse complement strand
TACATTAGTATAGAAAATCATACAACTCCTTGACTAGCAGCCCACCTCAACTCATAAAATATTCAGGCTAAACCCAAAATCGCCCAGGAGAGAGGAGAAATCCTCTCTCTCTATTTGTTATAGGTGGTTGAGGTCGTATCTCCTCCCTCTCCGGTCCAATTTGTATGGAAATACTCTCCTCGGGGTCGATCAAGACGTTCATAGGTATGTGCACCAAAGTAATCCCGCTGGGCCTGGAGCAGGTTTGCCGGGAGACGTTTGCTACGGAATCCATCATAATAATTGAGCCCGCTGGCATGTGCAGGTATGGGGATACCGTTTGATGCTGCTGTCGTTACAATTTTCCGCAGACCGGGAATAGCTGCCTGGATTTCTTCCTGGAAGTAGTCATCAAGCAGGAGATTTGGCATTTGCGGGTTCTGCTGGAATGCGGCGGCTATTTTATCCAATAGCGCAGAGCGAATAATACACCCACCTCGCCAGATTCTGGCGATTTCAGCTAAAGGCAGTCGCCAAACATATTCTTTTGAAGCTGCCAACATCAGATTGAATCCCTGGGTATACGAAATGATTCGTGCGGCATATAGTCCGTGTCCCAGACTTCTGAGAATTTCATCTTTGGAGAAATTGAGCGTTTGATCAGGGCCTTTCAAAACTTTGGATGCTATTGTTCTGCCTTCTTTGTTAGCTGAGAGAAAACGAGCCGCCACTGATTCGCTGATCAGTGAAAGGGGTTCGCCATATTGTAGAGCTGAGATCACTGTCCATTTACCGGTACCTTTTTGACCAGCGGTATCAAGTATTTTTTCGATGAGTGGTGCTCCATCTGAATCCTTATAAGCAAATATGTCAGAGGTTATTTCAACGAGATAGCTGGCAAGCTCGCCTTCGTTCCAGGTTTTAAAAACCTGATGAATCTCATTGGTATCCATGCCTAAGAGCTCATTCATAATGTGATAGGATTCGCAGATGAGCTGCATGTCACCGTATTCTATACCATTATGCACCATTTTGACAAAGTGGCCGGCCCCACCATCTCCTATCCAGGTACAGCATGAAGAACCATCTTCAGCCTTGGCTGCAATTGCAGTGAAAATAGGTTCGAGGAAAGACCATGCTGGAGGAGAGCCGCCTGGCATGAGAGAAGGCCCTTTGAGTGCTCCCTCTTCTCCACCAGATACACCGGAACCAATGAAATAGATACCATGGGCTTCCACCTTTTGCATACGCCGCTTACTCTCTTCATAATTTGAATTACCCCCGTCAACGATAATATCGCCAGGCTGGAGGAGGGGAATAAGGCGATCAATAAAATCATCAATTACTTTACCCGCCCTGAGCATCATCATTACTTTTCGAGGTGACTCGAGAGAAGCAATGAATTCTTCCAGGTTATGGTGCCCGACTATGTTGTCTTTTTTGCCTCGACTACCTACGAATTTATCAACCTTCGAGGTCGTCCGGTTATATACTGAAACCTGAAAGCCATGGTTACTGATGTTTAATGCAAGATTTTCACCCATCACTGCTAAACCGGCTATTCCTATATCCGCTGATTTGCCCATTTCAAGCTCCGCTGCTGATGCTAAAAAACTATGGCTGAGATTTTGATCTCGCCACCTGACTGACTATACGTGTTATCATGAAACGGTGAGGTTACAATATAAAATAGCACTACTCAAGATCTTTGTCTGATGTGTACAATTAAAACGTTAAAAATATTAAGTTTTTAAGTGTTGCTGGGCCATTTATGGCGGTCACTTCGCTGGCACTCTGTTTCATTCTTCAGAGAAATGCCCTATCAAAAATCCATCTGAGGAGGAAAAAACATTGTCATATTCTCTGCTTGGAATTTATCTTGAGGGAAAAAAAACATTGTATTTGTTGAAAGTATCTTGAATAATGTTGAAAACATAAAAAAATGTATATTCTCAGGATCTGGAGAAGTGATAAAGAACCGGTTTCCTGGCCGATGCTCCACTTAAATTATCTTAAGATTCAATCTATGTTTGGAGAAATAGAATCTTTCGAGTTTATTTAACAGTTTTAGTTATTAAAAAAATCCTTAACTGATTATTCCTTTAATTTCAGAGGATCGGGGCAAGCGGCATGTTCAACTATCGATCGATTTAAAAGTCTGGAGGACTATGATGAAGATGATTTGTCCCCATTGCGGGGTTAAGGGGTCCGCAAATGATTCGCTTATAGGTACCAAGGTTAAGTGTCCAAAGTGCCTCGGTATTTTTGTAGTGGAATCAGAGGTAGTTCAGCCCATTGCAGTGGAGAGCAATGAGCTTGAACAACTGCAGGACACACCTGGCAATGACCTCAACATGGCGACAAATGAAGAAGTTGACAGTGTTATAAATGAGCTTCTGGGTGATACAGAGGAAGCTGCAAACGAAATGATCGATAGTGATGAAGAGATTGATAAGCTTCTCCTCGGTGATACGGATGAAGCCGACCAGGAGGAAATGATTGCAGCTCTTGCTGATCTGGAGGATGATACTTTTTCTGAGGCTTCAACAATGGAAGATATTGATGAAACCCTCACTGTCATCGAGGACATTCCTGAGGAGGTGCTGCAGGACGACTCCATAGAATCATTTACTGATGAAGATATCCAGACAGTGATTGATGCAGATAATGAAGGCCAGCAGGTAGAGGAAAAAATAGAAGAAGAGTTGCATCTGGAGGAGGAAGAAATAACCTCACAACCCGAAGATCTTGATACTATATCAGAGCCGGAAGAAGACAAAGAAGAATCCCCAAGTGATGATATTGAAATAGATGATGCCTTTGGTATAGAAGAAGAATCTCCAAAAGATGATATCGAAATAAATGATGCATTTGATATAGACGAAGAAACTGGAGAACCTGCAGATGAGCCTACTGAGGCAAAGGAAAATGCCGATGAGTTGAAGACCCTTACATCTGAATCTACAGCAGAAGTTGAGGCAGTTGAAGAAGAGTACATCGAACTTGATGAAGAAGCTGCTGCCGAAGAAATAGACCTGGACGATGAGAAGGTATTTGCTGCTGATGCTGAAGGCGATGACATTGAAATTGAGCTGGATACTGCTGATGCCGCAGAAGAAAAGGAAGAGGTGGTAATTGACGAGAGCCACATCATCCAAAAGTGTTCAGCCTGTAGCGAATATGTGGATCCAGAAGCAAAATATGAATATGAAAACAATGTCTATTGTTCAAAATGCCTACCCCCTGGTGCAGTCCGACCTAACGAAAATAAACCGCTTCCTGACGTTGAATCATCCCCAGAATTCGAAGAGTCTGAAGTTATAGATAAAGATAAAGTTAGCGAGCAAGAACAAGATATAACTGAAGTCGTAGGTCAAGAAGAGGAAACCTTGAGCGATCCTGACCAGGAAGCTGTGGTGGAGACCCCACCAGAAAAAGATGAAGGTGAGATGCTTGCCGCCGCCGCCGCATTGCGCTCAGAAGCAGAGGATGCCGCAGTTGCAGCCGAAACCCCTGGGAAGTTTACGATATCTACCCTAATAAAAGATGCCTTCCATTACTCAAAGGGGGCAAAGGGTTCCATTTGGGCTGCCATTATCGTGATGTCACTTATACTCGGAGGATTATGGGGAGGTGGAGCGTATCTTCTCTATACCTATTATAGCCAGGGAAATAGTTTGGCTGCGGGTGTTACCGAAATCGCTATCCAGATGGTTTTTAACTTCTTTTCCTATCTTTTCACCGCAGGTATCATAATTATTGCCATTCGCAGAGTGGGGCAAGAAACATTTTCCTGGAGAATGCTCTTTTTGGGATTTAAACGTTTTGGCTCGGTATTGCTCCTCTATATCTTAATGTCAATAATGCTGTTTATTGGTTTTCTCTTGCTCATCCTGCCTGGAATTTATTTGACTGTTGGTTATATGCTTGCCTTACCACTATTGTTTGAGAAAGGGCTCTCACCCTGGCAGGCACTTGAGAGATCACGAATTGCAATTCATAAGCGCTGGTGGACAGTGTTTTTTGCTATGATTGCCATGTCAATCTTAACGGCGCTCTCAGCTATCCCATTTGGTATTGGTCTCATATGGACAATACCCATGTTCTCAATACTGATTGCAGTTCTGTATTATCATTTCTTTGGTGCCGAAGATTGACAAATCATAACGCTCAGTATCCATGTGCGTAACTTTTAATATTGCATAGCTGGTGGCAAAGCCATACCCATCAGCCTTGCAATCTGTTATCCTACTGCATAACTTTTATGTGTAGCCTGAACGAGTCTACATTCATTTGCACTATAATAATGAAGCTGTAAATATTGAGTAGAAGGACGAAATATGACACTGACAACTGCTGGTCTGATGTGGTTGATTATGGGAGTCATCTGTTTTCTGTTGGAAATGATGCTTCCGGGATTCATTCTATTTTTCTTTGCTCTGGGTGCCTGGATTACCGCACTGGTATGTTGGCTCTATCCCGTAACCCTCAATGTCCAATTAGCAATTTTCCTCTCGTCCTCATTACTGTCACTTTTCATCCTTCGGGGAATTATCCGCAAGACTTTTTTTGGCGATGTCTCAGCAGATGAAGATGATGTTATTGTAGCTGCAGGTGACAGTGCTACTGTGTCTGTTGATATCATTCCACCCGCTGAGGGGAAAATAGACTATTCTGGAACACAATGGCGTGCCATTGCAGATGAGCAGATTGGGAAGGGGAGTGTTGTCACCATCATCTCCCAGGATGGTTTGTGTATGAAGGTTGCTAAAAAAGCCAATCAGTCCACTTCATGAATATTACAGCCAAAGAAATATAGTGAAAATGTATAGTTTTCCTAAATAGCAGAGAGGAATTGTTATGGAAAGTCAAATCGTTGCCCTAGTCTCACTTCTTCTATTAATTGGGTTTGTTGCAATTGTTCTCTTCAAGACGGCTGTGGTCGTTCCACAGCGATCTGAGTATGTAATTGAACGACTGGGAAAATTCCGCAAGACTCTTGCTGCGGGTTTTCATATACTTATTCCTTTTTTTGATAAAGTAGCATATAGACGGATACTCAAGGAAGAGCCCATAGATATACCCGCACAAACCTGTATTACCGCAGACAATGTCACCCTGGAGGTCGATGGTATTCTTTATCTTCAAGTGGTTGATTCAAAAAAGTCAGCCTACGGTATCGATAACTATCATTTTGCAGCATCCCAGCTTGCCCAGACCAGCTTAAGGTCTGCAATCGGAAAAATTAGTCTTGATAATACTTTTGAAGCTCGGGAAACCCTTAACGGACAGGTTGTTGAAGCCCTTGATCAGGCTGCTGCTAATTGGGGAGTGAAGGTACTACGCTACGAGATTAAAGATATTCAGCCACCTCGCACCGTTCTTGAAGCCATGGAAAAACAGATGAAGGCAGAACGCGAGAAACGTGCGGAAATAGCCAGGTCAGAAGGTGAGAAACAAGCCACCATCAATAGATCAGAAGGTGATAGAGCAGAAGCCATCTTTCTCTCTGAAGGGGAAAAGATGAAGAGGATTAACGAAGCTGAGGGACGGGCTCAGGAGATTCTCAGGGTTGCTGACGCCACTGCAGAGGGTATTAGAAAAGTGGCTGATGCACTTGCAACACATGGTGGTAAAGAAGCAGCAAATCTGGAGGTGGCCAAGTTATATATTGATCAGTTTGGAAAACTTGCCAGTGAAAACAATACCATGATTATTCCCAGCAACCTCAGTGATGTAAGCGGGATGGTGGCGAGTGCCATGAAAGTTATCAAAGAGGTTGATAAAACAGGTCCCGCGCAAACAACACCCAAGGCAACATAGGTTACCAAGCAAAGCTGGACGATAATGAGATCTTGTGAGAAAAAGTGAGTTTGAAGTGAGTCAGAGCGAAAGTGGCAGAAAACGCTCACTTGCATTCATCCACTGTATTATGGTTTTCTGTGCCTTGCTTGTCTCCACCTCCTTTACCGTTGGCAAGGCAATAGCTCAAGGACTCGATCCCGCTGTACTCACCCTTATTCGTTTTCTGCTTGCTACGCTTTTTCTGACACCCTACATCATCATCTCACAAAAAATGCAGTACAGTTGGTCGCTGATATGGCGATGTAGCCTAATCAGTTTGTCTTTAGTGGTATTCTTCTGGTGCATGTTTCTCTCATTGCGATTCACTTCTTCTTTGAACACCAGTGTTATTTTTACTCTGGTGCCCTCCATTGCTGGTTTCTATGCAATTTTTCTGGTTAATGAAAAGCTCACTGGGGCAAAGTTAATTGCACTAGGTTGCGGGCTTATCGGAGCTGTCTGGGTAATTTTTCAAGGTGATGTGTCTCAACTTTTGGCGATGCAGTGGAATAGAGGGGATCTGATTTTTCTTGGCGGCTGTTTTGCCATGGGATTGTATACTCCATTGGTGCGCCTGCTGCATCGTGGTGAACCAATGGTTGTGATAACTTTCTGGGTTTTGGTGACCGGCAGTATCTGGTTAATTGTGCTCTCTGGCCATCGACTTACTACCGTCGACTGGGGCGGAGTTCCCGTTGCTCTCTGGCTTGGGGTGAGCTACCTGGCGCTATTTACCACCGTGATAAGTTTTTTTCTTACTCAGTATTCAATACCCTATATCGGGCCGACCAGGGTTATGGCGTATTCCTATCTTTATCCAGCCTTGGTTCTGCTGCTCGAATTCCTGATCGGCAAGGGCTGGCCCGATTCCGGCGTAATACCTGGGGTGCTCATTGTGTTGATAGCCATGTTTGTCCTGCAGAAACCATCAGACAATTCAAATTGACCTAACCTGGATATTTCACGAGCCTGCTGGGTTTATGGACAAGGCATCAAGTGGGAAGCTGTAGTGTTCTACCGCAAGCCCTTGATAACGAAGGGCATGAGCCCAGCAGGCTCGCCCGGAG
>CAZWVC010000233.1:0-6931 GCA_964637245.1 uncultured Desulfocapsaceae bacterium | reverse complement strand
AAATATCCGGGCTGTCCTGGAGACCACCGATGATAGCTGAACCAATGTAATTTTAATTTATGGAAATATGGTAAATCAACACAACTATGGCAAAAGGTAAATCACTTCTCGGATACGGCATCTCTTTTCTCGTTGCTGGAGTTTTATTGTATCTGGTTTTTAAAAATATCTCTTTTGAAGAGTTTTGGGCAAAGGCAGAACAGGCCGACTACCGTTGGGTGTACCTTTCTATTGCCCTGGCTCTTATTGCCTACCCTGTCAGGGCGTATCGCTGGACCCTGCTGATTAATCCCCAGGGATATAACCTCACTACCTTAAGGGCGACTCCTGCAGTGATGATTGCCTACCTTGCCAATCTTGTTCTGCCCCGCCTCGGTGAAGTGACCAGGTGTGGTGTGCTGAAAAAAAATGACAACATTCCAATGTCCTTTTCTCTCGGTACTGTTATTGCGGAGCGAATAATCGACATGTTAAGCCTTGTAATCATTGCTATTTTCACCCTCTTGATAGAGTTTGACGAGCTGACTGCTTTCCTTGTGGAGATTACCAGCTTTATGGATTTTACCCAGATCACCGCAAAAATTATTTATGGCACCATTGCTCTGGTGTTTATAGGAATCTTTGGTTACTGGATCTATCACCGTCTCGAAGAACGGTTCAGGGTAGTTTTACAACAACTTCTTGATGGACTGCTTTCTCTTCGCAAAGTAAAAAACCCTGTCGGTTTCGTACTCTCTACTCTCCTCCTATGGACCACTTACTATTTTATGGGGTATGTCATTTTTTTCTCGATTCCTGAAACCAGTGGATTGGGCTGGGAAGTGGGCCTCATGCTTCTGGTTTCCGGCAGTATCGCCATGTCAGTTCCGGTTCAGGGTGGCTTTGGAACTTACCATTCAATCGCAAGCAGTATGTTGCTGCTCTACAGCATTGAGAAAACCACCGGTGTCTTTGTGGTAACGCTTGCCCATTCATCCCAGGTTGTAGCCATGGTTCTATATGGTATTGTTGGTATAGCGGCCTCATTTTTTATCAGGAACACATCATCCAAAAAGGTATAGTAAGTATACCTTTTGTCATTCTACAACCCCTGAGAAATAAGGGTTTAAGCTCCATTTGAGATTGCCTGTATCAGGGGAATATGCTACTCTGTATTAAACACTACTAGCCCGCATATTTCATGAACAATGTGATGATCACAGATAAAAACATTTTATTTCGACACATTATGAGTGTTACAAGGGCAATTTCTGGCAGTACAAAGTGTGCTGTCCACTATTGCCAGCATTAGTCACCCTTTGGGCGAGCCTGAAAGGCTCATGTCCTTCGTTACCGGGGGTTCGCGGTAGAAAACTACAGCTTCACCCTCGATGCCTTAGCCATAAACCTTCCAGACTCGTGAGATATCCGGGCTAGATGATTTATCTGAGGATTAAACATTCAGTAAAATAGAACATTATATCTGTATAAAAGGATTAACCATGACTAAAACCTTTATTTCTACCATCTCAGGACCAGACAGCCTGGGAATAATCAAATCACTTGCCCAGACCACCCGCGGCTTAGGTGGAGAATGGATAACCAGCAAGGTAATGAAACTTGATGGCCAATTTGCTGCACTGATGAAGGTAACGATTGAGCAGGTGAACGAGGATGCTTTGAAAAATAAGCTGGAGGAGCAATTTCCTCAGTTGACTTTTTCCTATGCAGAAATTGTTGAGGGTAAAACACCACCTGCAAAAATAATCAATCTGGAAATTGACTGCAAAGACAGACCGGGCTTGACCAAAGATATTAACAATATTCTCTCTAATCTTGATCTCACGGTTGAGAATATGGAATTCAACCGCTTTCATGTCTCTTCCATTGGTGAAGCAGTATTCTCAGCAAAACTGGCCTTAGCAGTGCCAGAGGAAACCAGCAGCGAAGACTTGGCCGAAGAGATTGAGACACTCTCAGACGATGTCAGGGTGAATGTGATCTGATATTTGGATTAAACCAAATTTTATAAAAGAAAAAGCCGGTAAGGAAATTTTTCCCTACCGGCTTTCTTTGTTTTTATAGCAACAGGGCACTACCCTATCAAGGCAGGAATGCCTGGAATCATACCAACAACAGCCATGGCTATGGTGCTCACCAGTAAGGCAAGACCAGGAATAACCAGGCGGTCGGCAAAACTCAGTCTCTTGGCCCGATCCTTATCTCCAATAAGACCATTATTATCAAGAAACATGGTGAGTGCCCAGCCAAAGACCGGATTGACGACCGCCGAGGAAAATATACAGATACCAGAAGCCTGGGTATCTTTGCTGTCATGCACCATTTCCATTCCGGCTTCAAGCAGCGGTAAGTATACCCCAACCAGCAGGGCAATACCAAGAACAGGTCGCCATACTGCGATATCCATGGGAAAACCAGCGATGGCCACAATCGAGCAAAGGATTCCAGTAGCAATTGCACCACCTGGAATCGGCCTCTTGGCAATTGCTGCGGGGATCATATAGGTCCCCCAGGAAGATGTGATGCAACCACTGCCAAAAAAGGCAGAGGTGACCTGACGCAACGAACAACCTATCATGGTGTCATCAACATCCATCAATACATTCTTGGCCTTTTTAGGATAGTTCATCTCCTGAAAAATCCTGTGACCTAGGAAATCCGGAGACCACATGGCGACCGCCAGGATGGCAAAGGGAAGAGAGGAAATAAAGCTTGAAACTCCGGGCATTCCCAGTTTCCAGCCAGTATCCTCACCCCACCAATACATCGGGTTAAAACTTGGCAGACCTGGAGTTGTAGTGAACTCGAAAGGAGCACCAAGGATAAGTGCAACTGCTGCTGCCAGAAAAGAACAGACAGGGATAGCCAGCCAGCGCTTGCCTACTCTGGCAAGAAAGGCATAGAGAATAAGGTTGGCAATCAAAACGGCAAAACCGATATACCCCAATTCAATTCCGGTCGCCCATTTCTGAATAGCCTTTACCTGACCAATTGTTCCGATTGCCCCAAGATAAACCAGCAAACCACCAGCTACGCCCTGACTGGTCATGTTCACCAGCCGTGAACCACCTTTGGTTATGCTCAAGACAACTCCAAATACAGCGATCAGTATAGCCAGTGCCAGAGGGTGGGTTCCTGAGATGGCCATCAACGGAATCAGCGGCATCATCGGCCCATGGATCCCCGGTAAATTAGCGCGAGGATTAAACATTCCGGAAAAGAAAATGACAAACAGGACAGAAACAACCAGCATATCAACCCTGACATTTTCAACAATAAAAGCCTGGTCCAGCCCGTAAGCTCCGGCAAAGGCATTGGTCACTGCAGTACACATTACCGTGAGACCAATGGTACCCGCTATTGCTGGAATCAAATCTTCCAGCGCAAAACTGAAATCCCGCCCGGGCAGATTAATCCCCCAGCGCTTCGGATTCATGATGGTTAATTCATGACTAAGATATTCAGCCCGTGTCTTGAAATCACTTCGCGGCTTACGTAGTTCACGATAGCTTTGAGTATCAGTTTCTTGCATATATCTTTTTCACCCCTAAATATATTTTTTTGTTAACAAACACCCCAATCAGCAACCTAGGCTGAATCTCCCTTAAAACCAGCATAATTTGGTAATCATCAGTAGTACTTCCAGTAGACTCAAGAATATTCCTACCGTATCAACCTGGAAACCATTCCTTTTCAGAATGTTGCAGGCATACCTGGCCACTTGTGGGATAGATTTCTGTGGAGTTGCGCAGAAATAGCAAGATACCGATAACCCCACTTCTTACGCATACGTAGCCAAACAAAACAACCATCCTACTTAGCAACCAACTCCCGAATAGTATCAGTATACTGAGAACATTATCCTGCCAGAAAACTGCCATGTGGAATGTTGGAATGTAATACTGCGAAACACCGGGTATAGCGGTGCCACTATACCATATCAGAGCTTACTTTGCCTAGTATTGATCACTTGGTATGACCACTAACATTGGTACACTGGTACTTAATTTTATGCATTAGATATTAAAAATACGACGTTTTTATGCCACAGTGGGGTACAATTCAAAGTTTTTGGGTTTATGTTAAGCAAAAATGATACTTCCGGGATCGCTAGAAAATCATTAACGGCCTTGCTTGGTACTTGGTCATACCTATCTTGAAGTGGATACACGTTATTCGGTCAGAATGATACAACGACAAAATGTTGTAGGAAAGTATTGGAGGTTTTTTTGGGTGTATTTGCCATCATGAATATTATAATTTACAATTAAAACGAAATGTTAGTTCACAAATTTAGTGATTAATTCACGTTGAAATAACTCACCTGTAATTGGCGCTTATTGTGCTTGAGTCCGTGGCTGAAATGCATATATTCTATGTACCACGGAGTAACACTTCCGATACAAATAAATTAGACTAAGAGGTGATGATATGGTTACCCAACAAGAACTCTGTAAAAGAATAGAATCCATTCACCCTGATATAGGCGCATGCGGTGTAGATTTTGATGTTAAATATGATAAGAAAGCTAGAGCTTGGGAAGTCGATTTCCATCAAGGAAAACGTCATCTGAAAACATTTGTTGAGGATGTTGAAGCCGAATCATGCTTGGATGAAGATCATTGCATGTCTCTAGCCCTACAAATCGGCCAGCTGCGGGTGAACTTCGAAAAGTACATTCATGAACATGCTCTTGAAAAAGCTTAATACAACTTAACCACCTCTATCTGTTCCCGTTTACTCCTTTCGGGGGCAGATAGATCTGCCGCACCTGCTTTCCTCCTAAACAACAGTTCACCTTTTCGGATTAACAGCGTGTATATCAAAAGCATTTATCTTATCCAGGCAAGGAAAAGTGCGTGCACTACCACCCTGTGGATTTTCTGCTAATTCAAGATATTCTTGGGTTTACCCGGATATTTCACGAGCCTGATGGGTCAAAAATAATGACAATAGTGGACAGCACACTTAGTATTACCAGAGACTGCCCTTGTAATGGTCCTAAAGTGTCGAAATAAAATGCTTGTATCTGTGATCATTGAATTGTTCATGAAATATACGGGTTAAGTGTCCATTTTATATACCAACTTTGCTCATTTTTCTCATCCACACCTACATCCAGACAGACAATCCCTGAGTTTTGAAATTGGTAGATTTTTTTCTTTTCATCACCTGTAGTTAAATATGCGACTAAGCGTTGCATGAATGGGAGATGTCCTACGACCATGGAATTATCATTAGCATTTAGTGTTTCCGCAAATATTTTCACATCATCCATTGGAGCGATACCAGAAACTGTATGCAATGGTTCTATAGGCTGCAATGCGGCTTGAAATATCTCTGCAGTTTGTTGCGCCCTTTTTTTTCCGGAATGGACTATTTGTTTAACTTCAATATTATATCCTTTAGCTACTTGAGCGATGCGTTGCGTCTCATCCCTGCCCTCAGCGGCCAGACCTTTTTCGGGATCGACCTCTTTTGCTGCACTGATTCCGTGTTGTACAAGAAATAATGCCATAATTCGCCCTCCATCTATTTAATTCTCTCTAATATTTTTTACCAAGGTGCTAAATATTGTTATTTTTTTGCATGTTTATACTGATGGTATTTTTATAATGCGAGTGATAATCTGGAATTATCTTACTTTCGAGAACATTTCCGCCCCTCATTTCTACAATCGCCTGAGAATCAGCTTCAAGTTAAAAAAAAGACCATATTAAAACCATTTATACCTGTATTTGTGTCACTTATTATTGCACTTTAATTAATAATTGTTTATTGTCAGCCAAAGTTTCTCACTTCATTAGTTTGTTGCACAGATATTGCAATATGGAGAAACACATCTTCACCTGGCCACTTCAATGAGCATGTCATCCACTGTGAAGTCGACCGATCATGAGGAATATCGGGTAAGTGAGGCACAGGTTTTTACTGATATCACCAGGCAGCTCTACCAGGCTGCCATCCCTGGAATTTTTGCCAATTTTTTATTGGCTATCATCATTGTATGGGCAATTTGGAACAATGCCCCACAGCAGCTTGCTCTCTACTGGCTTTGTGTCAATCTCCTTGCTAATTTCAGTCGATATCTGCTCATTAGACAGGTTGTTAACAAAGAGCTCATCGAAGAAAAAAACTGGAAAGTCTGGGCTACAAGTCATGTATTGACAACCCTTATCATCTCTATAATCTGGGGAGCGGCAATTCTTCTTCTCAATGGAGATGGAGAAGTTGTAATTCTGATCTTTTATATACTTGTAGTTGCCGGTTTAACCGCCGGTTCCTTACCGATAGTCGCCATATATTACCCCTCCTATCTGGCCTATTTTCTCCCCATTGTAATCCCAATGATGTGGGTTCTGCTTATACAAGGACAGGTATTGCACATTCAAATGTCCATATTGGTGATTTTGTATATTCTGACAATGTTGGTAACCGCCCATAGATATCATTTGAAGATTATAGAATCCACCCGCTTACGAATTCGTCTAAACTCGCTAGCTCACGTTGACGCTCTTACCGGTCTGGCCAACAGGAGAGCATTTGATGAAATTCTCCACAAGGAATGGTTGCGAATGATGCGCAGCAACAGCTGGCTTTCCTTGTTGATCATCGATATCGATGATTTTAAAAAATTCAATGACCGTTTCGGCCATCAGCAAGGAGATGAGTGTCTGAAGTTGATCGCCGATACCATAGGCACCACATTTCGCCGGGGTGGTGATTTCACCGCCCGCATTGGCGGTGAAGAATTTGCCGTATTATTGCCTGACACAAAGGAACAAGCTGCCAAAAGACTCGCAGAAAATGCTCGTAAGGCCGTATACAACCTGGGAATATCCAATCCCGGTCAGAATTGCCGATACGTTACCATAAGTATCGGAATTCACTCAACCCAACCCAAAATTGGTACATCTACTGTTGATATTTA
>CAZWVC010000232.1:0-6969 GCA_964637245.1 uncultured Desulfocapsaceae bacterium | reverse complement strand
ATGAGAAAACCCTGATGCTGCCCGTTGGCGATGAGCAGGGGGGAGCAGAGAGGATGGCAGGAATAGGCTTTGAGACACGAGCGGAGGAGGGTAAAATTATAGTAGACAACGTTCTGTTTGCCAGTTCCGCAGAGAAGGCCGGGGTTGATTTTGATCAAGAGGTGGTTAGTGTGCAAACCGTTGCTTCACGCCCCCCTAAGCAACTGGTATTTATTCCGGCACTATTATTTTTTGGTCTTGTTTGGAGTATGCAGCGTAGCAGGAGCAGAAAGGAACAGAATACTGCCACGGCCTAAATAATGTAATTAAACAGGTTTTACAACCGTTTGATTTGGTATTAAGAAAAAAGTGGATTCTTACTATTATGGAGATCTCCAATGTTTAAAAAGATACTTGTTCCTATCGCTTTTTCTAAATATACACCGGGATTACTGCAGTTTGCCTCTAAGGTAGCAGAACCGTTAGGAGCCTTGCTCTATATTGTCAACGTAATAAATGAACGGGATCTTGAAGCTGTTGAACGAATTTCCAGTCATGGATACAAGGTGGACAGTGAAAAATATGTAGAGACAATAAGACAAGAGAGGCGTGAAGAACTTGAAAAAATACTTAATAAAATTGGAATGAACGAAAGCAAGCATGAATTTGTCTTTCGGGTAGGAGATCCAACCAATGAACTTCTCAAACTGGTTGTAAAAGATAATATTGATCTCGTTTTGATGGGTACCAAGGTCAAAGATATTCGTCATATCTTTACTGGTTCTGTTGCTGAGAAGATATTTAGAAGATGCCCAGTACCTGTTATCTCATACCGTGATGATGACATAGCTACTGAGTTGAAAAAAAGAGTAAATAAAGAGGTTGGAAGGAAATAGATTTAAGACTTAATCATCCAGCTTTTAGGCAGATCACGAAAGGAGGAATGGTTATACCATTTCTCCTTTTTTATTTCATGATTTCTGTATCAGAAAACAGTATGTTATGGTGATTCAAAAGCAAGCATAATCATTTTAGAAAAAAGGAGTTCCTTTACGTGGAAAACAAGACCCTTTATCTTATCGATGGAAGTGCCTATATATATCGAGCCTACCATGCAGTTGCACCCCTGACAAACAGCAAGGGTTTACCTACCAACGCTGTCTTTGGCTTTGCCAATATGATTCGCAGGCTTATCAAAGAGAAGCAGCCCGAGCATATAGCTGTAGCATTTGATACCAGAGGGCCTGTTTTCCGTCATGATATGTATAGCGAGTATAAGGCCAATCGTCCACCCATGCCTGAGGACCTGGTGCCACAGATACCCTACATCAAATCGCTGGTACAGGCCTATAATCTCCCCTTGCTTGAAGAACAGAAATATGAGGCGGATGATATCATTGCCTCATTATGTCATGAAATGAAAGCAAAGGGTCATAATGTCATAATTGTTTCTGGAGATAAAGACCTACTTCAGCTTGTTGATGATCAGGTTAAAATGTGGGACCCGATGAAAAACACGCTGTACACAACTCAAGAAGTTGAGAAAAAGTACAATTTGCCTCCACGGAAGCTACTTGATTATTTTTCTCTTGTCGGTGATAGCTCCGATAACATACCAGGAATTCCGGGAGTAGGACCGAAAACTGCCGACAAGCTGATTAATGAGTATGGATCCCTTGATGGTTTGTATGCCAACATCGATTCAATGAAGAAATCGAAAATGAAAGAAAAAATCATCGATAATAAAGAAATGGCGTATCTCTCCAGGGAGCTTATTCGTCTCAACAAAGAGGTTGTTGTTTCCACCTCACTTGATGATTTTTCCCTTGTCGGTGAAGATGATGAGGCATTACAGCAAATTTACCGAGAGCTTGAGTTCAGCTCACTGCTTCAGGAAGTAAAAAGTTCGATAAAAATACCTACAGATGGTTTCATCTGTATAGACAGTGAAGAAAAACTTTCAAAAATTGCAACAAAGATTGAGCAGGCCAAAATCTTGGTGCTTGATACTGAGACTACTTCTTTAGATCCCAGAAAAGCTGAGCTTGTGGGTGTTTCTCTATGTGTCGACTTGGATGAGGCGTGGTATATACCAATAGGGCATAAGGATGAAGAGGGGAAAGTATTACCGGGACAAATTTCCTTGGAGGAAGTGAAAAGTTTTATCAATCCCTTCTTGATCTCGGAAAAGCTTGCCAAGCTTGGGCATAATCTCAAGTATGATTACTCCATAATCAGCCAATGCCTGGGCATACGGCTGCAAGGTCCACTGAGAGATACCATGATTGCCGCCTATTTGATTGATCCGGGGCGAAGATCTTACAAACTTGATGATCTTTGCCAGGGGTTAGATATGCAGCTCACCCCTTTCATTGAAGTTGTAGGTGGCGATAAACGCGAAGACTGTTTCGCCTATGTAGGAATATCAGCGGCCTGTAACTATAGTTGCGAAGATGTTTATGGATGCCTGGCACTATGGCAAAACTATGAAAAAGAACTCAAGGAGAGCGATCTTTTTGAACTATTCTCAACACTGGAAATGCCTGTTATGCCAATCCTTGCTGAGATGGAAAGAAGAGGCGTGTGTCTGGATTCAGCGGTACTTGAAAAACTCTCACAAGAATTTCAGCTGAAAATTGAATCACTTGAAGAGAAAATTCATGTGCTTGCTGGAGAAAAATTCAATATCAATTCTCCCAAGCAGCTTGGCACTATCCTGTTTGAGAAGTTAGATCTTCCCTATGGACGAAAAACGAAAACCGGTTATTCCACGGATGTTAAGGTTTTGGAAAAACTGGCACCCCGCCATGAATTACCTGCAGCAATTTTGGAATATCGAACTATTGCCAAACTGCAATCCACGTATGTTGAGAAACTTGGGGGATTGATTGATAAGGAAACCGGCCGGGTATATACCTCCTTTAATCAAACTGTAGCAGCAACGGGCAGGCTGTCGAGTAGCAATCCCAATTTACAGAATATTCCGATCCGCACCGAAGACGGTAATAGAATTCGTAATGCTTTTGTCCCAGCAGAAGGGATGGTTTTTCTTTCGGCGGACTATTCACAGATCGATCTTCGTGTTTTGGCACATTACTCACAGGATGAAGCATTGCTTGAAGCCTTTACCCAAGGCCATGATATCCATGACAGCACTGCCAGGCAAATATTTTCTAACCCGATGTTTATAGCTCCAGAGATGCGGAGAGTAGCTAAAAGTATTAATTTCGGTATTGTCTATGGAATGTCCAGTTATGGTCTCTCGAATCAGTTAGGATTAGGCCGAAAAGAGGCCCAAACCTTTATTGACAGATATTTTGCACATTACAGCGGAGTGAGAAGGTTCATGGAAGAGATCAAGGAACAAGCCCGCAGAGATGGTTATGTTACGACACTATGCAAACGACGTAGACTGGTTCCGGAAATTAATGCCAAAAACAAAAATCTCCGCGATTTTGCAGAGCGGATTGCCTTAAATACTCCAATACAGGGAACGGCTGCCGATATTATTAAGCTTGCAATGATTGAAGTGGAAAAAAGAATAACAGAAAATCACCTTGAAGCCAGTTTACTATTGCAGATTCATGATGAACTTGTTTTTGAGCTGCCCGAGAACGAACTCGAAACTACTTCGAATATTGTGCGGCAGACCATGGAACATGCCCTTACCCTTGATGTACCTTTGGTGGTTAACCTGGAGGTGGGGCATAGCCTGGCAAAGGATTAGATAAAAAAAATTGGCCTGACAGCTCAGGCCACTTAACCCGCATATTTCACTATTGAAGTCGGAGTTTATGCCCAATTTTAAGGGTGCTTATCTGCCATTCGCAAGTCTCCTCAACTATAAGACCATCTCAACTCGTGAAATATTCGGGTTGTTTGAGAGGCTATCTTTCTTCCAAGGGTTTGAAATGCTTAACCGGATAGCCTGTGTAAAGCTGCCGTGGCCGGCCAATTCTGCGACTTTCTTCTCCCATCATTTCGCGCCAGTGTGCTATCCACCCCGGCAATCTTCCCAAAGCAAACATCACGGTAAACATATTGGTTGGTATTCCCATGGCACGGTAGATAATACCACTGTAGAAATCCACATTCGGGTAGAGATTACGGCTGACAAAGAAATCATCATTTCTTACCCTTTCTTCTAACTCCTTGGCAATATAGAGCAGTGGATCATCAATATTCAGTGTTGCAAGGGTCTCATCACAAGCCTTCTTGATGATGGTGGCGCGTGGGTCAAACGTCTTGTAGACCCTGTGCCCAAATCCAGTGAGCCTGAAGTGGTCATCAGGATCCTTAGCCTTATTGATATACTTCACAAAATCCATATCATCGGCATAAATACCTTCCAGCATCTCGACAACCGCCTGTGCGGCACCGCCATGCAATGGTCCCCAGAGTGCGTTTATCCCGGCTGTGATCGAAGCGTAAATGTTTACCCCAGCACTGCCCACCAATCTCACAGTTGAGGTTGAGCAGTTCTGCTCATGGTCAGCATGCAAAATCAACAGTTTGTTCAGCGCTGAGACAACCTCTGGCATTATTGTGTAGGGTTTTGTGGGTTTATCAAACATCATATTGAGGAAGTTCTCACAGTAATTCAGGTCATATCGAGGGTAGATAAGTGGATGTCCAAGTGACTTCTTGTAAGAAAATGCCGCAATGGTTCTCACCTTGGCAAGCAGCCTTGTTGTTACATTGTCAAATGACTCAGTGGGGTCCGGGTGAGCAGTCAATTCCGGATAAAAGTTATGCAGTGAATTCACCATGGTTGCAAGAATCGACATGGGGGAGGCATTTGGTGGAAAATGATCAAAAAAGTGGATCATATCCTCATGGATGAGGGCATACCTGGCCATCAGCTCACGAAAAGCGTTTAGCTCTTCAAGATTTGGCAGATCATCATGAAGAAGTAGGTAGGCTACTTCAACAAAGGTGCAGTTTTCCGCAAGATCTTCGATGGAATAACCGCGATAGCTGAGGATCCCCTGCTTGCCGTCCAAGTAGGTTATGGAACTGGTGCACGAACCAGTGTTCACATACCCTTGGTCAAGGGTAATATGGCCAGTATCACGCAACAGAGAGCTTATATCGATAGCATTTTCTCCCCGTGTACTGGTGACAATAGGAAACTCATGGGTTTGTCCATCGATAATCAATTTTGCATATTTTTCTGACATGTTAATACCTCATATCTGGCAAAACATTGCTCTATAATCTTGTTTTGCAACATATTAAATGTGTTGGTTGCTGACAAACTAAGGTTGAAAATGCACCAACCAAGGGATGTGGTTAAAATGCGGCTGTTTTTACAGCAAGGATCGAAACAGTTCGATCCAGAGGGAATTTAGTTTGGCAAATGTTTAAGTTGCCGTGCCGAACAACTGGAGAAACGAAGCGATTGCTTCGTGAGCTCTATATAACGGGAATATACTACTTGGAAATGTATAATATTTCAATCCAAAGTTTGAACTGAGGAATGTAAGTGTTCGAAACTTTTTAGAAAATGAGACAATAATAATAAATGAATGAGGAAATTTGTGAAGAATTCATAGAGGTGTATATACTATTACATGGAAATGTGAACATCAAACTTTATCTTTTGAAGATTGAAATATGATCTGAGAGTAGGGTATGGTAAAGCATAAAAGAATTTACCATGATGAAAAGAGTGATCAGTGTAATGGATATACAGAGACTAAATAGTAATAATGCAAGAAAAAAATATTGTGACGAGATTCGCCTGTTCATCGAGTATGGTGTGGTGGAGCAAGAACGAAAAACTGCGTTAAAAACTCTTGACTCCTACGAGGCAAATTCCATGGCCTTAATTGTGCTGCGGGATTTTTACTCGCGTCTTCCTGAACTTCGTGAAGAGGCTGTTTGCAAGATTTCCCGGATTGTATCGCGTCAGGGTATGTATCTGCTTGAAGTTGATACCACTAGATATGAGTATCTTTATTTTTTTAACGGGGAAAAGTCCGTCTATATTGGAGAAAAAAGTGAAGGAATCGCAGACAGTGAGGTTTTGCAATTTTTTGGTTATAACAGTAATGAAGATTTTCTCAAAAAGATTGATAATGAGGAAGAATCTAATTCAGATATTGGCATTGAGCAGGAGGCCTTCTGTCCGGCCTGTGCGGTCGCACAAGGAGAATTTCATGAGTTGGGATGTCCGGTGGAGATTTGTCCGTGGTGTGATGGCCAATTAAATTACTGCAACTGTCGGTTCGAAAAACTTGGTGTTGATGAAATAGTGGATGAGGCGGAGATTGACCGCTTGGAAATTTTGTTAAACGATAAGGGTAGGGTACCTTTTTCTGCAGATCATGCTCCGGCATATCCCAGCGCCGGAGATGATAATTGAATCATCATGCTCATAAGTAAAAAAAAAGGGGGCTGAATTGCCCCCTTTTTATTATTCCGGATTGCCGGTTACCGTTTTAAGATATTGATAGATTTCCGAATCAGATGAAAGGAGCAGGGATGTGTTGGAGCCAATCATTTTTTTGTATCCTTCCAATGATCTCTGGAATGAGTAAAATTCAGGATCCTGGTTATAAGCCATACCATAAATCTTGGTTGCTTCGGCATCTGCTTCACCCTTGATACCTAATGCTTCACGGTTAGCTTCAGAGAGAATCTCTTTTAGATCTCTTTCGACCTTACCTAAAATTTCCGCTTTTTGGCCTTCACCAAATGAACGCTTTTCTGCGGCAATACGTTTCCTTTCAGATATCATTCTGTCGTATACCTTGAGGCGAACAGATTCAATATAGTTAACACGTTTAAAGAGTACATCGGTAAGTTCAATGCCATATTGTGGAGTAACGTTGGAGGCTATAGTCAAGATAAGCTCAGATATCTGATCCCTGCCCATCTCTGGCTTATCCCCAATTATCTGGGTGGTAGGTGACATGGTGGCCTCTGACCAGTCAGAACTGCGGATGATCTCTATTAAATTATTTTTATTTACAATATCTCTGACGG
>CAZWVC010000231.1:0-6985 GCA_964637245.1 uncultured Desulfocapsaceae bacterium | reverse complement strand
ACCGTAGTACGGTTGTACTGGGGAATAAAATCCATTAAAGCTATTCAAATTTGTAGAACGAAAGTCAAATCAGGTCAGAGGCTATCAAATTAATTGACAACGATGCGATAGTCTCTTACTTTAAAAACCGTTCTATTATGCCGACAAGTATTATTACAACAGACGACCTTCGGGAATTCAAAATGGAATTGCTCGATGACATCAAAAAATTATTATCTAAACAAACTACTGGAAAACTCAAAAGATACCTCAAATCTTCTGAGGTTATGGATTTGCTTCAGGTAAGTCCAGGTACTTTACAAAATCTTCGAATCAATGGCACTTTGCCCTACACTAAAGTTGGTGGTATTATCTACTACGATGCCGAGGAAATACAAAATATAATGACTTCAAACCGTGTAGAGCACGGTTCAAAATCCTAAATAATGAACTATATAAAGCTACTTAATGCGGCTTTTGAAAAGTTCTATTTTGATGACCGCCTAAATCCTACCCATATCAGTCTGTATATGGCGCTGTTCCAAGAATGGAACAGTAGTCGCTTTGCAGATGAGTTTTATGTGAACCGTAGAGATTTAATGCGTTGTGCTAAAATAGGCTCAAAATCCACATACCACCGCTGCGTTACGGATTTGGACTCGTGGCTTTACTTATCCTATTTCCCATCTAACAATCCCTATAAAGGCAGTAAAATCAAGATGTCCATTATTGGTACAAGTAACGAACCAGATATGGGACGGTACAATCCCACATTAGAACAGCTTGCGGAACAGTACTATCCCATACGTGAACCAGTTGTGGGACAGCACCATCCCATAAATGGACAAGTACTGGTATCTAATACAAACAATACTAAACAAGAAAACTATATAAAACAGCCAAAAGGCAGGCAGGCGGTTATTGATTTTTTTGAAGAAAATAGTTTTGATGCAGATGAGGGGAAAAAGTTCTTTGAGCACTATGAAACTCGGAACTGGCAAACAAGCGATGGGCAAACAATTCGTGATTGGCGAGCTCTAGCCACAAATTGGATGGACAGAACAGAATTATTCGACGAAAAAAACGAATCAAACAAAAAACAAGCGTCCCAAATCAAGGACAACTTGCGAACCACTAAAAACAAAGATTATGGACAACCCCTCTAAAATTACCGAAGGTGGCGTAGAATATTCGCTAGGAAAATTTGATGGCAAAAGTATATTTTATGATTTTCCAAAAATATTAATCTATTTGAATGCTAAAGGGAAACTACTTTTTGGTGAAAAGTTCAGGATTTATGACGAAGATAGAGATATACTTCTGAAGCTCTGCTCTTACTTCATTAAGGATAAAGATAATTGCAAAAGCTTTGGTATAGATATGGATAAAGGAATCCTACTTTCCGGACCAGTTGGTTGTGGTAAAACCAGCTTAATGAAATTGCTGAGATATATTGTGCCAATGCAAAGACCTTATGAAATGATTCCTTGTAGGAACGTAACCTTTAGTTTTAACCATCTTGGTTTTAAGACCATTGAGGAATATGGTAATACTAAATTTTTCTGTTTTGATGATTTAGGTATTGAACCCGCCGGACGTTTTTATGGTAAAGACCTGAACGTAATGGGCGAAGTACTTTTATCTCGATATGAGCTATACCTTGAGACCAAACAAAAAATCAAAACCCACGCAACCACCAACCTAAATGCTGAAGAATTAGAAGAACGTTATGGCAATCGTGTTCGCAGCAGAATGCGAGAACTGTTTAATCTAATTGCCTTTGATAAAGGTGCTGGCGATAAGAGAAAGTAGAATAAATTACTTACCAAGTTTTAAAATTCTAAAAGCACCTTGAATTACCAAGACAAATACGATTGTTCCGATAATCAAATCAGGTTTATTAGAATTTAGCCAATTGACCAAAACTCCTGCGGTTATAACCCCTAAATTAATAATGACATCATTAGAAGTAAAAATCATACTCGCTTTCATATGTGCCTCTTCTTTGCTTTTGGACTTTTGCAAAATATAAAGGCACAAGCCGTTCGCAATAAGTGCAAAAATTGAAACGATAATCATTGTCGAAAAATCGGGAAGCCTATCGGCTCCGAAAAATCTTCTCAACACTTCCACAAATCCAATAATTGCAAGTGTTATTTGAAAATATCCAGCTAATTTTGCAATGCGTTTTTTCTTAATCAACGTTCCTCCAACCGCAAACAAGCTAATTCCATAAACAAAACTATCCGCAAGCATATCCAAACTATCCGCAACTAATCCCATTGATTTTGAAATCAGTCCTGTCGTCATTTCAATAATGAAGAAGGCGAAATTAATTGCAAGAACAATCCAAAGTAACCTTTTTTGGCTTGTTTTTTCATCAAAATCCGTTTCGTGGGTTTGTTCTGTTGAAATTTTCTTTCCTCCTAATTTCAATTCGTCAATCGACTTTTCAATTTGGTCTGCCTGTCCGTTGTGAAAAACGGTCAGTTTTCGTTTAGCGATGTCGAAGTCAAGGTTTTTAACTTCTGGAATTCCGTCCAGTTTCATTCGGATTAGGTTTTCCTCGGAAGGACAATCCATCTTGCTAATTTCAAATACCGTTTTGTTCATTTTAGTCTTCATCTTCGTTTCCAAAAGGTTTAATAATTACTCCTACACTAAAAATAAAACCGTCCGTAGGCGCATAAATTTCTGGAAATTCTGGATTGTCGTGTGGTGGCAAAACCAAAGGTGAAAACCTACTTTGTCTTCTGTCTGTAAAGTTTTCAAAATTTACAAAGGTTGTTCCCCATTTGAAATTGCGCATTAAAAGCAATCCCATAGTTATAAAATCCGTGGTTTCTGTGCCATTAGACAAAAACTGCTTTCCTGTGTAAAAAGTTTCATAACCTATGCGCCATTTATCAGATTCGTACATTAAAACGCTACCTGCATTATGTTTTGCTGTGAGCGGTTTTTGCGGATTTCCTGCCAAATAGTTCAGCTTTGTATCAATGAGTGCATAGTTTAAAAACCATCTAAAATCCTTGTACGTAAATTTAATATTGGTTTCCGCTCCCTTGCTTATTATTTTATCGGTTGCATTTTCAAACATAAAAAATCCATCGTCTGTTGAATTTAATAATAGCCCGTTGTTAATAGCTGAAACGTAGAAGAGTTGGTTAACACTAAAACCTACCACATCGAATAACCTTGTTTGGTAATTCACATCAAAATTGACACCATAGGAACGTTCTGCCTTTAAAGCAGATTTATCTATAGCAAGTACATTTTCAAAACTGATATATTCCGCCTCTTCGGTGAAAATATCTGGAATTTTATAACCTAATCCACCACCAATTCTGCTCGAAAATCCGCTGTCGTTCTTGTAAAGCAAGGAAACTCTTGGAAGTGGAAAAAAACCGAAATCTGTATTGTAGTCTGCTCTTAATCCTGTTTCTAAAATCCAACTATCTGAAACGTCGTAAATGTTGTTTACAAATGCTCCATAAGTAACGTCTGATTGGTCTCGTTGTAATGTCGCATTATCATTTTCATCAAAATTAGATGTGTATAAATTTGCACCAAAAATCCAATCGGTTTTTTTGGATGCCTTTTGATAGTTGATTTCTGTGAATGTATTGGTTTGTTTGCCGTCAAAACTGAAATCGGTAATAGATAGTTTTCTATCGAAAAATGAGATGCTATTCTTGATGTTCAATGAACTGACCGAATCTATCTGTGTTTCGTAAACAGCCTGACTGCTCAATCTTTTAGAAAGATTTTCTTCGGTATATTGATGAATCCCATTTTCGCCACTTTCAATTTTTGTAATGTCTCCACCAATTCTGTCGTCATAAGTTCCATTTAAACCTATCCAAAAAGTTGTTTTTTCTGAAGGATAATAAAAGAATTTGGGGTTAAAAGATAACGAAGTTGTTTTTGGTAGATTGCTGAAACCATCATCTTCTGGGTCATACGCTTTTTGGTAATGACCAGAACTGTATAATGAAACTCCAAATTTTTCATTTCGCTTACTATAAAAGACATTTGCTGTACTACCCAACGCTTGTGTTTGAGTTAGCATAATATCCAAAGATGGTTCTTCATCAGGTGTTTTTGATACCATATTTATTAAACCCGCAATAGCCCCTCCTCCATAAAGTGTAGAAGAACTTCCTTTTATTATCTCAAATTGTTGTAGGTCTAGAGGCGGAATTTGTAAAATACTCAAACCACTTGAAAATCCACCATACAAAGGAAATCCGTCTCTTAAAAGTTGTGTATAACGTCCATCGAGACCTTGAATTCTAATATTGGTGTTTCCACTACTTAACGAGGTTTGTTGCATTTGTATTCCGGTACTTTCACGAAGCACCATTGAAATATTAGTCGGATTCATTACTGCTTTTTCGCCTAATTCTTCCGCACCTATAAATTCTATTCTCGTAGGTATTTTTCTAACAGTTCGTGTACTTCTTGAAGATTGTATTACGACTTCATCCAATTCATTTCCTCCCGATTCGAGCTTGAAAGAGAACTCTTTTTTTGTGCCAACCTCAATAGTGGTTTCAATGGTTTTAAAACCTACATATGAAATTTTTACGGTTTGGTTTCCATTTGGGATTTCTGTAAATGTGGCAATTCCGTCAAAATCTGTTACTGCTCCTTTCTCTAATTCTTCAAAATATACAGTCGCTCCCAATAATGGCCCATCTGTTTCGGCATCGCTCACAGAAATGGAAATATCACTCGTTTGTGCGAATGATATAATTGATAACATTAAAAATAATGTGTTTAAAAATACTTTTTTCATTTGCTTATTCTGGTTTTTAAGAATATTGCAAATGTATTTAGCATTTACCGCAACTCGATTGCAAAGATTATCTGTTGCAGTTGTCGCACAGGCCTTTCACGACCATATTTGCTTGTTGCAACTTGAAATTTTTTGGAAGTTGAATATTGGGAATAGGAACGTCGAAAAGACAAAACGTTTTGTCGCAGTTAGTACAATAAAAATGATAGTGCAAATCTTTTGGGTCGCAGTTACAGCCTTCCGCACAAACTGCATATTTGGTCATTCCAGAGCCATCTTCAATGCTGTGGATAACTTTGTTTTCCTCAAATGTTTTTAGTGTTCTGAAAATAGAACTTCTATCCGTATAGGGCAGCGCATTTTCAATATCCTTTAATGATTGAGCTTTTTCTAGGCTTAAAAGATGGCGCAGAACAACCGTTCGTACTGCGGTGTTTTTTACTTTTTTTATTTTTAGGATTTCTTCTTCCGTTTGCATTTTCCTAATATATCATTTTTTAGAGTATTGTCTTTTCAGCAACAACTTTTGTTTTCTTGAATCGGCGGACAAGGCACAGTTCCGTAAGAACAATAAACACAACAATCTCCTTCATTTGGTTTTAGAACCGTTTTGCAACTCTCACATTCATAAAAGAATTGACAGGATTCCGTTGGCATTTCTTCTACTTTTTTATGTCCGCAGTTTGGGCAAGTTATTTCAGATGTCAATATAGTTTCCATTATTTTTCTTTTTTGTCGGTCACGTTATAACCTGTAGAATTAATTGCTTTCTCAATTTCCGCTTCATTGGTCTTGGTTTTATCAAATTCAATGATTGCATTTCCACTTTCGTATGATGCTTTTGAGCTCACGATTCCGCTGAGTTTATTTACTTCGTGGTTTACGTGTTCCTCACAACCCGCACAGGTCATTCCACTAATTTTAAATTCAGTTGTTTTAATATCCGATTTATCTACTACGATAATGTGTTTTGCCGTGTCTGGGTAAAAAATTCCTGAATAGTATGGAAATGCCAACATTACTATTGCAAATACAGTTATAATTCCTAAAAAAGTTTTGGACTGTGTGAATTTTGGTTTTTCGTCTGTCTCACATTCACAATCGATTTCCTTTTTAGGCTTTAGCATTTGATACCAGGCAAAACAAAGAACTAAAATTGTAAGCCCGATTAGGTAAGGTCTAAAAGGTTCTATCCAAGAGAATGTTGAAGCAATCCCACTTGTTCCTGCGATAAGAGCCAAAACAGGCGTAATACAGCATAAGGAAGCTGTAATTGCAGTTAGCAAGCCTGCTCCAATTAATTTATTTTCACTTTTCATATTGCTTCTAAAACTTTGTTCTTATCAAGTATTGCGAAAAACGGATTGAGTAGTTTTTCATATTCAGCGGTCAATGAGTAATAAATCGTTTGGGCTTCTCTATCGGTTTCTAATAGATTTCGGTCTTTCATTTTTCTCAAATGCTGGGAAATGGCCGAAATATTCATTCCAAGAATATCACTTAAATCACAAACGCAAAGCCTATCTTCTTCAAAGAGTAGGTATAGTATTTTAAGTCTTACGCTATTCCCAACTAATGAAAGTCCATTCGCCAAATAGTCGAACGATTCGTTTAATTCCGAAACCGTGTCTTTGCAACGATTAATTTGTTCTAAATCGGCTTGTTGTCTTATGCAAGAATTATTGTCCATAAAGCAAAGTTACATTATTTTATTATTTAAGCAAACACTTAAATATATAATATTTAATATAGCAATTATTTGATTAATAGAACTGCTAGAAACAAATGGCAGTAGTCTAGTTTCTAAAAGACTTATATAATAAAACTACTTCTGCAATAAATTGTAGTACAATAGCTTTTAAACTTTTTGTCAACTCTAAAAATATATCTTTCATAATAGTATTAGTTTTTAATAGATAATAAAATGGCTAAGGCAATTAATTTGATATTCTTAGAAGCAGAAATATAACTGCTTTCATCCCTATTACTCAAAAAACCCAGTTCCAAAAGAACCGAAGTACAATAGTCAATAGTTTCACGTAGTACCTGAAAATTTGCAAACTTCACTCCTCTACTTTTATATCCTATGGCTTTGCAAAGTGCTTTTTCAATTTGATAACCTGTATAAATAGATTCTTTGGAATTATTTGTTCCCTTTTGTGAAGCATAAACTTCTATCCCTCTTGCATCTGGATTATCTGAATGATT
>CAZWVC010000230.1:0-7019 GCA_964637245.1 uncultured Desulfocapsaceae bacterium | reverse complement strand
AAGCTCTGATACTATTACCAAAAGGAGAAATCGCCTCAGCTCTTTTTCGCCTAAATAGGCAATGGCATGCTTGACACTTTTCACCTTTTCAAGACGATAAAAATAGGCCGAATTGAGAAAACGCAGTAACTTATAGCTTATTGCCAGGTCCTTGGAGATTATGAGATGCAGTCGCTCAAGAGTTGTTGTTTTGCGTGCTACTTCAGCCATAAGGCTGAGTAATGTAACTTTGACCGAGGCGAGTTCCTTGACGAGAATCTTTTCTGGCTTACTAAAGAAATAACCTTGATAGTAATCGAACCCGAGTTTGTTGGCTTTTTCGAACTCTTCGACTGATTCCACTTTTTCCGCCAGCAACTTCACCTTAAATCTGGAGAGATAGCGCAGCGTCTTGAGAATTGAATCAAGAGGTGTAAGACGTACATCAACTTTTATTATCTCAGCACAAGCAATGAGAGGTTCCAGCTTCTTTGCAAAAACAAAGTCATCTAAGGCAATCACATATCCATTTGTTTTTAAGCCGCGGATAGCTTCAATTACAGCGGGTGTCGGTCTGACATCTTCAAGAATTTCAACAACTATCTGATTCTTGGGGAAGGTATAGGCAATTTTCTTGAGTAATAACTCTTCAGTAAAGTTAATGAAACATGGCCGTGAATCGGAAATAACACTGAAACCTTCGGTAAGAAATACACTTGAAAGTAAGCTGGTGGTTGCCTTGTCGCCACTTACTTCAGTTAAAGAAAAGTCCTTATAGCCACGGTAGAGCAATTCATAAGCATAAAGTTTCTTATTTACTGTAAATATAGGCTGACGTGCGATATAAAAATCCATATGTATGGAAGAAATAGAATGAGAAGATTGGTTACATTTGCTTTACAGTATCAAGGCTATCAAAGCAACGCTGCTATATCAATCAGTTTTTAAAGATTCTTTTGAAATACCCTGAAATTGCTATTGACGATAATGTCATTGGACTACAGAGCATACTCTATCAATTAAGTAGGAGATGAATCCATTAGTAAATTGGTAATATCAGTTTACATACTCTACATCAGCAGTTTTGAACCCATCTGAGATGAAAAGTGTAATTGCAAAAATCTGCTCTTAAAGAAAAGAGCTCTGCCATGATAATAAAACAAAAAAATGCCCATATATTTTACCATGGTTGACGTTTAGCGACTTAATGGTGAAAAGGAGGAGAAATACTTATCACTCTTCTGGTTAAGATTATTTTTTCTGTTGGCGCTGTAGTCCGGCAAAGTATTTTACTATCTGTTGCTTTTTTTCTTCTGATATGTCAGTGAACTGAACCGCTATGGAATCGTCTTCTACACGAACTACTTGGGCACCAATTTCTACTACTTCTTCTTGTGGATCAACAGAGAGGAGAAGTAAAATCTTTTCGTGTAATACAAGTGCTATGTCTACTGTTTTCAGGGCACAACCACCCGCTGAGATATTTTCTATTACTCCTGTACCATCTTCGAACTCGGTCTTATACCGCAAAGTGTGACCTCCTGCATTAAAGCGCAGGGATAGTCTTTTTGAGCCTGAATTTGAAGAACCCATATAATTTACCTAAATGTTAGCCATAACGGTTTTGGAGGGTGACTCAAGGGCGTCAAGTTAATATTTTAAAATAATATTTATATAATCGCACCGAAATTTGTAACTGAACTAGAGCCAATTCTAACGATTGACTCTAGTTTCACAACTTAGCTATCTTTCTCTCTGGCCAGATCATCAACGCCGGAAAATTCTAGTTTGAGGAGTTTTTAAAGTAATCCTTATACCAACGTACAAATTTAGCAATGCCTTTATCTATTGAAGTATCAGGTTTGTAGGCAAAATCCTCGACCAAATCTTCAACATTGGCATAAGTGGCTGGAACATCTCCAGGTTGAAGAGGCAGGAAATTTTTATCTGCTTTTTTGCCCAGACTATCTTCAAGGACTTGGATGTAGCGGAGAAGTTGCTCCTTGTTGTTGTTGCCGATATTATAGACTCGATATGGGCAATAGGATGTGGCTGGGTCTGGTGCATTACCCTGCCACTCGAAATTTCCTTCTGGAATCTTAGAAATTACTCGAACTACCCCTTCGACGATATCATCGATATAGGTAAAATCTCGCTCCATATTACCGTTGTTGAATACATCAATTGGCCGTCCCTCTAAGATGGCTTTGGTGAATAGAAATAATGCCATGTCAGGTCTGCCCCAGGGGCCGTAAACTGTAAAAAAACGGAGGCCTGTCGTCGGGAGACCAAAGAGATGACTGTAGGTATGCGCCATCAATTCGTTGGATTTTTTCGAAGCTGCATAGAGGGAGACAGGATGGTCGACATTGTCATGGACTGAGAACGGCATTTTCGTATTTGCGCCATAAACCGAACTTGAGGAGGCATAGACTAGATGTTTTACCCCAGTGTGTCTGCAGCCCTCCAGAATATTAACAAAACCAACAATGTTTGTATTGACATACGAATGAGGATTTATAAGTGAATATCTTACCCCAGCCTGGGCTGCAAGATTTACCACACAATCGAAACTATGCTGTTGAAAGAGGTCTTCAATCCCCTGCCTATCAGCCAGGTCAAGATTTACATGGGTAAAGCGCTCTCCTTCAGCGAGTGCTGCCATACGGTCAATTTTCAACTGTGGATCATAGTAGTCATTAAGATTATCAAGCCCAATGATTTCAGCACCGTTGTCTATCAGTTTATTAGCCAAGTGGGCACCTATGAATCCAGCGGCACCTGTTATGAGTATTTTTTTCATATTATATATTGAGCGACTATCCTCGCTACATTAGCATCGATTATTCATTTTTTTTAGGCGCTTTCTGTGGTGGATTTTTTGCCTAATCGTCAAACTCACCCTCTGGTCCAGTATTTACAACAAGAGTCTTTGCCCGCTCAATTATTTTTTCTTCACTCCACTCGGTTGGGTCTTCTATTCTTTCAGCCTTACCACCAAAATCATGTGTACCCTTCTCAAGTATGAGCTCTTTGGCTATAGCTGCAGTATCTCCTGCATTGAAAACATTGACTAGCATATTGTATACAAACTGCTCAACACGCTCACTCATTCTGTCTCTCACTTCTCGGGATTGTCCCAACAGAGCATTTTCAAAAGGGAGATTGAGCTTCTTGAAATTACCACTTTGCCAGCCTTGTTCTGCGGCATAATTTACCATTTTTTCCCAGTTTTCCTCGGTAACTCCTTCACCTGCCACTTTTATGAAATTACTGCTGGTATCAAGTATGGCATTACCATAGTCGTTGACTTCAAGCCCCCAGGAAACCATCTGTAATGCAGTCGCAACATTTGCTTTGGTCGTGTTAGTCTGGTTAGCAATTTCCCGTAACCTGTCAGAATTATTTCCCGATGTTCCATGTTGCGCCCCGGAAATACCGTATGGTTCCAGTTGTCGATGAATTTCTGCAGTAAGCTCAACTTGAATCCCTTGCCCACTTGCTTCAATTCCATGAACAGAGCCGTTGTTTAAGGCGATCCAATCAGCAAAAATACCATGTGCATTTAGCCCTTTTATTAAGAAAGAAGCATCATCTACGGTAGACAAACCTTCTGTTCCTTTAATTTCGCCCACTTCAGTTTCCAAGGAGGCCCAACCAGGAACATATTCATATAATTCAAGGTTTGCCAATAGATTCTTGTCATCCGCCATATGAGAGGCATCTATGGCAATTGATGTTATACCGGCATCAAACATTGAAGGTATCTCAATTTTTGCGCTGGCCACGTCTTCCGCTTTTTTAATTCCATAATGATCTGCATGAATCGCCACTGGAATTGTAATACCCATCTCATTGCAAAATGCATCCACGTGCCGGGCGATATTCCAAAAGTTCACCGCACAATACGTAGATTCAGACTTTGCTATCTCAATGAGAAGTGCAGCATTAGCACGCTGAGCGGCTTTCAAAGCACCACGTATGACAAAGGCAGACCTGCCATTGGCTGCAATAGCGATAGAGTTGCCTTTTTTACGCATTGCTCTGTCAACTACCTTACCGCTGACCAGTAGTGCATGGGAATGTGGAAAAAGTTTCTTTATTGTTGGGGGACGGCCTATATCAAGCACCTTGGCGTAATCTTTATCACTCATATAAACCTCCAGTCAAAGGTTGCGGTTTATTGTATTGTAATCATTACAAGAGAATTACACGTATTCTTGTGATCAGAAAAGTTCGATACTAACTTATAATGCAGCCAATGCGAGAAATCCAGCAGACATTTTTGCTTACTTTGGCTCTTCTGTTTCTACTCTATGGTAGGTTGGGCATTTTCGTCAAATCCGGAAAATTGTTTTTTACCAAATAACCACACTGCAACTACACTTATCTCATATAGAACAATGAGTGGACCGGCCATCATCAGTTGATTAACTATATCGGGGGTAGGGGTTAGAATGGCAGCAATAATAAAATTAATAAGAAAAGCATACTTACGATTGCGATTGAGAAATGCAACATTTACAAGACCAATTTTGGCGAGAAAGACCATAAAAATTGGAATCTCGAATATTACCCCAAAAGCAATGAGTAGTCTGATTGCCAGAGAAAAATATTCACTCACTGCCGGTAGAGAAGTGAGGTATTCACTATTATACCCAACAAGAAATTTAAACGCCGGTGGAAAGACAACAAGATAGCCAAATGCCGTTCCTCCTAAAAAACATATGGATGATAGGACCGTAAAAGGAATAAGGACCTTTTTTTCATGTTTGAACAAACCAGGAGCTACAAATTTCCAAATTTGGGAAAATATTACTGGTGTAGCAAGGAGAATACCGCAAACTATGGCTAATTTTAGGTAAAAAAAAACCCTTCTTGATAGGAGGTGAAAATGAGCGAAGTACCATCAGGCAGCACTTCAGTAAGCGGACGAAAAAACCAACTCCCTATTGGTCTGATAAAGGCATATGATATACAAAAACCGATGAACACAGCTATGAAGGAAACAATAAGGCAAGATCGCAGTTCCTTTAAATGCTCGGTAAGAGCTTGGTTTTCAAATTGTTGATCACTTGTATTTTTATCCATCTTTCTAATAATAATCCCACAGAAATAGTTTTCAATTGTAAACCAGGGTTCTTGTTTACCAACAACTGAACTGTTTTACAATAGTTTGATAGACAGGAAGAATATTGCTATTCTGGTAAGGTAAATAAAAGATGATAGGAAACATCATCTTTTCAGCAATAATTCAATACTCGAGTTAAGACAAGATAGTTTCTCACTATTACTATCTTCAATAATATTCAGACTCTACAATATTATGGTTATTCCCCCACAAGATTGGTACGTTTACATGGTGCTTTGTTCTGACAATTCAATATATACCGGGATCACCACCGATATTGAGCGAAGAATAGAGCAGCATAACAGCAAAATAGGAGGTGCTCGATATACCCGTAGCCGTAAACCTGTAAAACTTGTCTATGTTGAGCAAACGGATAACAGATCGAGTGCAGCTAAACAAGAATACAGACTTAAACAGTTGTCCGCCAAACAAAAGAGATCACTTATTTCCAGCTACATACCATCTACAAATATTGGCTAACCTCCTGATCAGAAATCAAAATGCATATTTATGCAAAAAGATTGCAACTTGGTTTATTTTCTGTGATAAAGTAAAGTTATCAATATGAAAATTACAAATGTTGCGAGCTAAGCAGCTTTATGACTCACAGCAATACAAATATGCTCTCAATATGATGTTTGATACGCTCTCTCTAAAAATGATATGACCACTATTCTTGTTGTAGACGATGAACAAAGTATGCGGGATTTCCTCAAAATCCTGTTACAGAAAGAAGGTTACCAGGTAAATTCTGGGAATAATGCAGAAAATGCCTTGGCTTTATTACAAGAAGAGAAATATGATCTGGTCATCAGCGACATCCGCATGCCGGGAATGAGCGGTTTGGAAATGCTGGGAATCATCAAAGAAAAGCACCCCAGTTTGCCTGTCATAATGATTACCGCTTTTGCTTCACCCGATGATGCGATATCCGCCATGCAGAATGGCGCTTTTGACTACATTTCTAAGCCATTTAACGTCGATGAAATTAAATCGGTAATTGAGTCAGCTACTTCACAACAAAATGGTTCCCAATCACACGAAGAATTAGCAGATTCTTTCCCCGGAATAATCGGACAGAGCAAGGAGATGCTCAAAATATTTGATTTAATCCGGCGTATTGCCCCTACACCCGCAAATGTTCTTATTTATGGTGAATCAGGTACGGGTAAGGAATTGGTAGCAAAGGCTATACATGACAATAGCAGTGTTGATAGTAAACAATTTGTCCCCATCAACTGCAGCGCAATTCCTGAAGAATTGATGGAAAGTGAGCTCTTTGGACATGTCAAGGGGTCGTTTACCGGGGCAATCAGTGATAAAACTGGACTATTTCTAGAAGCAGATAATGGTACAGCTTTTCTTGATGAGATAGGTGAGCTTACCCCAATCATCCAGACAAAACTCCTACGTGTACTTCAGGAGAGAGAAATAAAGCCCGTTGGCGCAACGAATATCAAAACCATTAATGTTCGTATAATTGCAGCAACAAATAGGATACTTGAAAAAGAAATAGAAGCAGGTCGTTTCCGTGAGGACTTATTCTATCGTCTCGCAGTTGTTCCCATCCGTGTGCCTCCCCTGCGTGAGAGGAAAACCGATGTTCCACTCCTGGTGGATTTCTTTCTGGAAAAGTATTCAAAACAATTAGGAAAAGAAGTTCAACAAATATCCTCCTATGCTCTTGAGGTATTGATGGACTATGATTTTCCGGGAAATGTGAGAGAGCTTGAGAATATCATTGAAAGAGGTGTTGCCATGGCCAGCACCAACATTATTCTCCCAGAAAGTCTCTCTCTTGCCGGGTCCTATAAAGAAGCGAAAAAGAAATCAGATGCCCCGCAATCAATATTTCAAGCAGTAGAGAATGAAAGAGAGCTTTTCGATACAGGTCTGGAAAAAATAATGG
>CAZWVC010000229.1:0-7027 GCA_964637245.1 uncultured Desulfocapsaceae bacterium | reverse complement strand
AGAAGATCCAACATCAATTCTTAAAATCTTGTCCATTTGCCACCTCCAGAAAAAATAAGGGGTTTGAAGTCGTTATCTTTGACCAATATTCAGCCCAATTAACTCTTAAAATCCATGAAATCTAACCGCTGATAGCCCATAGTTATCATCAACTGATCCGATAAAAAATAAAAGACATCAACGCATGGTGATACTACCTCGGCAACTTCACCATTTGGCCTGGTCGGGGATACTTTAAGGGGAAGTTGACTGACCAAACAGTGAAGCTGCATTGGTAGTGTTATAGTGCTGCGGTATAGATTTCTTTTACATCGTCATCATTGGGACAGCGAGGATTGGTCAAACCACAGGCATCCTTCTGGGCATTACCCGTCATCGTTTCGATATCTGCTGCAACCACTTCCTTACCGTAGCGCTTACCTAATTCGACAAGTCCAGCGGGAATGCCAATATCTGTGGACAGTTTCTGTATTGCCGACAAGGCAAGTTCCGCTGCAGCCCGTGGGGCCAAGCCTTCGGTGTTTTCCCCCATCAGTTGTGCTATCTTGACAAACCTATCCATTTTGGCGATGAGATTGAACCTGCACACATGGGGAAGAAGTATGGCATTACATTCACCGTGGGGCAGATCATAAAAGCCGCCAAGCTGATGAGCCATGGCATGAACATGGCCAAGACTGGCGTTGTTAAAAGCCATACCCGCAAGGTATTGAGCAAAACACATACCTTCACGGGCAACAAGATCGGCGCCATTAGCTACCGCTGGTCGAAGGTGAGTGGCAATTAGTTCGATGGCTTTTTCCGCGGCTGAATCGGTCATTGGGTTTGCGATGGTAGAGACATATGCCTCCACAGCATGAGTAAGAGCGTCCATTCCCGTTGCTGCAGTGAGGCCCGGGGGCATTCCTACCATCAGCAATGGATCATCAATAGCTACACCTGGGGTAACCCGCCAATCGACAATAGCCATTTTCACTTTTCTGCTGGTATCGGTAATGATGCAGAAGCGGGTCATTTCAGATGCGGTGCCTGCCGTAGTATTAACAGCGACATATGGCGGCATAGGTTTATCTGATTTATCAACACCTTCATAATCATGGATTGTGCCGCCATTAGCTATCACCAGGCCGACACCTTTGCCACAATCATGGGCACTACCACCACCAAGGGTTATCAGGCTGTCACACCCCTGCGATTTATACATTTCTACGCCACTGTGAACATTATCATCGGTCGGGTTGGGAATTGTCTCGTCAAATACCACATATCCCATACCTGCTTCATCTAAGCCATCGGTAATCTGCTTGGTAATGCCAGCTGCAGAAATTCCTTTATCAGTCACAATAAGTGGTCTCTCACCACCCAATGCTTTAATTTTTGCAGGAATTTCCTTGCTCGCACCAATTCCAATCAGGGTTACACTGGGAATGAAATAACCGTACACTTGTTCTTGAATAGCCATAATATGAGCCTCCATAATTGAGGTTGATGGAAAATATTTTCTTCCCTAGCTGTATTGCTGAGATTGCGAATATAGACATTGGGCAGAAGCGGACATACTCCCAGTTAATAGCAACCATCATGCCTGTTTTATTATTGTCGCTTTTTCAGTTAGTTAACTAGAAATGGCTAATTTTATGCTGAACATTCTGACCCTTAAGTTCGGTTCACCCAAGCTTAGGCTATAACTACCAAGAAGAATGGAAAGGGTAAGTTCTTGATGATATTAAAAGAAAAAGACAAAGGACAATTTGACACAGCAAAACATGCCTTGTGTGTCAAAAAGACACACAGCTCACCTCATAAATACCTGTTAGGGTATAGAGATATGTGAGAGTTTGCGGTACAATGTTTTTCTACTGATACCAAGAGTTTCTGCAGTTTTTTGTTTATTTCCGGCAAAAAAATCCAACATTTTCAGGATGTGCTGACGTTCAACGGCTTCCAGAGAGAGGGGAGATTTTATCGGATCATTGTCGTCAACGAGTTCTCTTGGCAGGCATCTATCTGTAATCAACCTATTTTCGGCCAGGATAATTGACCTTTCAATGACATTGCGCAATTCCCTCACATTTCCTGGCCAGTCATAGCCAAGGATGCAATCCATGGCACTATCTATTATCTGATAGGACTCATTGTCGGGACTGAGTGTAGTAATGAAATAATTAACCAACAGGGGCAGATCTTCTTTGCGTTCACGCAAAGGAGGTACTTCAATGGTAAACGCATTAATTCGGTGAAAAAAAGCTTCATTAAACCTACCACTTTCAACTTCTTCAGATAGTTTGCGATTGGTGGCAAAAAGGTAGCGGACGTTGACCCGACGTTCCTCTTTTTCTCCAATTCTACGATAGGTCTGGGTTTCCAATGCCCGCAAAAGAGAAACCTGAACCTCCATTGGCAACTCTCCTATCTCATCGAGAAACAGGGTGCTGTCATTGGCATAAGCCAAAAGTCCCTCACGGGTCTCCGTTGCTCCGGTAAAAGCCCCTTTAATGTGGCCAAAGAGTTCGCTGCGTGCCAGTTCTTTCTGCAAAGAACCACAGTTTTTTGCAATCATTGGTTGCCCAGCAACGGCTGAACCCTGGTGGATGAGACGAGCGACAACATCTTTGCCAACCCCTGATTCACCTGTTATGAGTACAGGAATTTTAGCTGGAGCTACCTTATTTACAAGAAAGTGAATATCCTTGATACTTTTAGCACTACCGATAAATTTAAGAGCGAGCTTACCGCTGTCAGCAGAATGCCTAAGCATAGCATTTTCCCGAGCCAGCAATACCCGCTGATGGGCCTTTTCAACAAGCAGTTCCAAACGATCTAAGTTGAAAGGTTTGCGGATGAAATCGTATGCTCCAATTTTCATTGCAGCAACGGCGCTATCAACATCTCCATGTCCGGTAATCATTATGACTTCGCAGTCAGAAACCGACTCCCGTATTTTGATTAGCAGTTCGAGATCATTGACATCCGGCAGCCGTAGATCAAGAAGGATGACGTCAAACCAGAAATCCCGGACAATTTTGATCCCTTCACTGCCGCAACTGGCGACATGTACCTTTCTCCTGGAACTGGCAAGCTCTTTTTGGAGAAGTCGCCGGATAGACGCTTCGTCATCTATAACCAGGATGTTATATGTTTCATTTTGCATTATTCTTGAATTCCAGGAATAATTACCCGAAATGCCGAGCCTTTACCGGGAGCACTGTCTACCAATATTTCTCCAGCATGGCTTTTCACAATGGCATAGCAGGTTGAAAGACCTATACCGATACCTTTGCCAACCGCTTTGGTGGTAAAAAAGGGTTCAAATAGTTTTCCTTGATTTTCCAACGGGATACCGCACCCATTGTCCTCAATTATGAGTTCAATGCCATTCTCATCATTTTTTTGCGTGGTTATCACAATCTTCCCGTTTTTATTGATTGCATCAAACGCGTTGGTTAAAAGATTGATTATGACCTGTTTCAACTGTGATTCATCACCACTAATAGTTGGTACGGACTCAGCCAAATGAGTGATAACTTTGATACCTTCTTCCTGTCTAAAATAGTGCTTAAGGATAAAAAGAATATCATTTACACAGTGATTAAAATCAACAGGACTTAACCGGGAAGACACTGGTCGGCTGAACGTTAGCAATGTTTGGACAATATCTCTACAGCGCTTGCATTCCTTGATTATGGTCTCAGTGTATTCGGAAATCTCAGCGGCAAGTTCATCACCTGCACGGTTTTGTATTTGATCGTTGCGCCGCAACAGACCCTCGGCAAAACCTTTAATTGCTGCGAGTGGGTTGTTTATCTCATGGGCTACACCCGCGGCAAGCGTTCCCAGAGTGGCCATTTTCTCGGCCTGGTAAAACTGGGCCTGATATTCTTTTTCCAGGGTTACATCACGTTTAAAAAGCAAAACCTGTCGTCCGGAAATTGAATCAGATTTTAATGGAGAGGCAATAATCTCATAATGCCTGTATTTATTATCAACCTTATATATGCGATAATCCTTCACAACCTCGTTTGTTTTTAGAGCTTTGCGTGCAGGACAACTCTCGCACCTCTCAGAACTACCATGGACTACCTGATGACAGTGGGATCCCACAGGGTCTGCATCAGGATACCACTCATAGAATATATGATTTACCTGCTGAACTATGAGATCCTCCGAAAGGACAATCATCATATCAGTGATACCATCAAGTAGAGCCTGGTTTTCTTTTCGCTTTTCCTCCAGTTTTTGATTGGATTTTTTAAGCTGCTCCACTTTTTGCTGCAGCTCCTGGAAAAAGCCTAGCTTACAATGTTCAATACCAATGAGATCATCTAGTGTTGTTGAACCCTTCATCACCACACCTCTTCACATATCTGCAGGAGTTCTTCACTGGTTGTCCTTCTAGGGTTTGTTAGATTACAGGCATCATGAATTGCCATTTGGGAGATTGGTTCAAGAAACCGGTAACCATCTGCACCGACCTCTTCACGTAATTTAAGAGATACGTTAAAACCTGAAAAAAACTCAACGAGCCTGTCAATTCCAGCAAGTGCCGTATTCCGGTCTGAACCCTGTGTTCCACCTAGAATTATTCTCCCAATATCTGCCATCTTCTCCTCACAACTGTCTAAATTATAACGCATTACCGAAGCAAGGAGAATTGGGTGGACGACACCATGGGGTAAATCAAATTGACCTCCCAAAGAGTGCGCCAGGGCATGCTCAGCACCAAGGCCCGCATTACTGAATGCAATGGATGCAGAAATGGCAGCAATACTCAGCTGTTCTAATGAATCCAATGATCGTGTGCTCACCGCTTCTGACAGATGATCATTAATTAGCTCAATAGCTTTAAGAGAATGCATTTGGGTAAGTGGGGAGGCAATTACTGAAAGATATGCCTCAATTGCATGCGCTAAGGCATCAACAGCACTCTGAATGATCAGTGTTTCACTTTTTGTTTCAAGGATTAGCGGATCGACTATGGAGATGTTGGGCACCAGGGTCCGGGTAATGATGGACATTTTCACAGAGCGATCACTGTCGGTAATTATACAAAACTGTGAGATGTCCGAGCCGCTCCCAGCCGTAGTTGTAATCAGCACCATTGGGGGGAGGGGCCGTTGTACTTTATTTGCTCCCTCATAATCTTTAATCCTTCCACCATTATTCACCAGAATCGCAATTCCTTTCGCCGTATCCATCGGACTGCCGCCGCCTATAGCAATAATTACATCGGCATTGTTTTTACGATAGAGCTCCGCTCCCTCTTCAACCTGATAGTCGCGAGGATTGGAGGTTACACCGGAATAATACACCCATTCTATGCCATCTTTTTGTAGGATTTTTTTTAACTTATCAAGCCAGCCAGCTTCCTCAATGCCTGAGTCACTCACGAGGAAAACTTTTTTGCCACCAAGTCTCAAGGCACACTGACCGGCATGTTTCATACTCCCTCTGCCAAATATGATTTCTGGAATAGCAAACTTTACGGTATTCATTTGAACCCTCTCTGGTTTTAAGCGAATCTCAACCCCTATAGGTTTTTTACTTTCACACCACTAACCATTGGTTCATTTCATTCGTTAGGGAACATCACCCTTCTGGCTTTCTAACTCGCAGGACTATTTCTTATTATATTAACCTCTCTTTTTCCTTTTTCCGCCAATTATTGCTATGTTACTCATTTATGCAACCATATGGCAAAGAATTGTCACTTGAATTATTCAATAGATTTCCATTCATAACTTAACTAAAAAACTTAAGATTCACATATATTGGAACAATATTTCTGGCTACATCATCTACTTGTTCTCCTTCATCTCTTCTTAATGTTGCCCTGCTAGACTCAAAATAAAATTGTCATTGTCTTCACTGAAAATGATCAGTTTTAGGAGAGTCCTATGAAACAATTTTCTATTATTATTCCAACCTTAAATGAAGCAGCAAACATCAGGTTTCTCCTCCAGAGAATTTCTGATATGGCAAAGGTGTTTAACTATTTCCCGGAGATCATATTTGTTGATGATGGGTCTACCGATGATACCTGTGAGCAGATACGGGGTTATCGCGGTAGATACGAGGTCCGGCTCCTGCAGCGTAAAAACCAAAAGGGCTTGGCAAGTGCGGTTATTCACGGGGCAAGGCAGGCGCGATTTGCCGACATCGTTGTCATGGATGCAGACCTCAGCCATGAGCCTGAATATATCCCAGATTTAATTTCCCCTCTATTATCAGACAAATACGATATGGTTATCGGCAGCAGGTATATGGAAGATGGTTGCATCCGGGGATGGCCGTTGATGAGAAAAGTGGGATCAAAACTCGCAAGTTTACCGGCTCATTTCCTGACCGGTATTGAAGATCCATTATCTGGCTTTTTCAGCATTAAAAGAAAACTCATTGTTGATGTCTGTATGAGCACCCAGGGATTTAAAATTGGCTTTGAGCTTCTCCGGCTGCATCTCAATCGTATTCGCATAAAAGAAATTCCTATTCATTTCAGTGATAGACAAAGAGGCAGCTCTAAGATGGAGTATACGGTAGTCTCAGCCTATGCATCACAACTATTACGCTGGTTTGGTATTTATCTACGAACCTCTGAAGTTTTCTCTGTGGTGCTGGTGGGTGGTTTTTTGGCCTTTTTTGACAGCCAGGTGTTTCTCTGGTTGGCAGAAGGTAGCATCGAGAAAACAAGCGCCCATATAGCCAGCTACTTTTTCACTGGTCATTTCATGTATTTATATGGTTTACGCAGAGTTTTCAGAGAAAATAAAGCAGAGCAGAAATCTCCTCTCCTCACCACCTACATGCACATGCTGCTTATACTCATTGCCACCCTCTTTTTGCGAGGTGGGATGCTAGGAGCAATGATCAACTATGATTTATCTTTGGGTATGATTAGTTGTGGTATGGGGATACTCACCTTCTTCACCTTTCTCGTATTTATAACCACCGTATGCCATGCCTGTTCCTCCCGACATTTGCACAGAGGAGCAGTGATAACCACAATCATCCTCTATTCCCTGGCACTGCG
>CAZWVC010000228.1:0-7053 GCA_964637245.1 uncultured Desulfocapsaceae bacterium | reverse complement strand
CGTGTAGATTTATTTAAAAATCCCTAGATTTCAAAGGACTTATTATTTTATCGTTCTCCTATTATTGAAGGCAGAAATAAATTCCAAGGAAAATGAGTGTCGGGTATGTTCGGATCTGTGCCATTTATATACTCTTGATAGTTGGTGAATTGATCATTGTCGCGATCAATATCACGATCTGAAGAATCGAAAGGATCAAGTCCATGTAGTATTTCCCAATCATCCGGCATGTCATCATTATCATCATCAGGATCGCAGACATCTCCCATGCTATCTCCATCATCATTTGCCTGATCGTTGTTGAAATCCAACGGACAATTATCGCAAACATCACCAAAATCGTCACCGTCTTGGTTAATTTGGTTAGTATTTGATAGAATTTGACAATTATCACAGACATCACCTATGTTATCCCCGTCAAAATCTGCCTGATCGAAATTTGATGTAAATGGACAGTTATCGTTATGGTTATATATGCCATCGTGGTCAGAATCTTCTATCACTATAAAGTCACGGCTAAAATCATCTCCATTGATGCCATCTTCATTGCCATCAAGCTTATCACCAAAAGAGTTTTCAATGGAAGTGGTGCCGCAAGCAACAAGCCTGTACGTTGCAGGAGGAAGGGAAACGCCACCATTTATCGCAAGAGTGGCTGTTCGGTTATTATGATTGTAGGACACAGTATCAATTGCAACCGCTACATCATCTCCACCTAAGCCCGCAGCACATGTCAGGGTGTCAAATGTATTGTTTGCTCCCCTTGTGAAGAGTAAGTAGTTGGCTGGATTGGCAGCATCATTTGCGGCGGTACCAGTTATGTTAACCACGGCTTGATCAAAAGTTACGAATAGCTCTGTGACATTTACTGATACCTCATCATTATCTATAATTTCACGACCAGCAGTTTCTTCATTACTGTTCACTTTGATGACAACCGGGCCGGAATCCGTTAACCGCCATAACTCATACCCAGTGTTTCCATCGTCGGTTGACAGAAATAGGTGGGACCCAGAGGAGTATAGATCACCATCAATACTTCCGGATCCCGGATTAGCATCAGCCACGAGAATTGTTCCTGCTGGAGTACCGTCTGACTGCCAGAGTTCAGTTCCTTCAGCTGTTGTTGTAGCGAAAAAATAAAGTACCCCATTATGCACCGTTAGCTGTGAAGGGTAGGATGATCCTCCAGAATTTATATCTTTTACCATAGTAGTGTTGGCAGCAGTACCATCTGTTTTCCACAGTTCCGTACCATTGGTTCCATCATCAGCTGTAAAAAAAAGGGTTCCGCCAACATCAGTGAAATTTGCAGGATTGGAGCTTGTGTTCGCATCAGGATTAATATCTTTAATTTTGTTGGTACCGCCTTCTGTACCATCTGAAACCCAAAGTCCATAACCTGCCATACCGAATTGACTAGGATCTTTACTGGCCTTAAAAAAAAGCTTACCACCGGAGACAGCTAGAGAATCAGGATATGAAGATGACATGCCCGCTGGTATGTCTTTTAAGAGGATGATGTTGCTGCCGTCATAATAATAAACGTTTGTGGTACCATTATTATTAGCAGTGAAATATAGAGTATTACTTAAATTTACCAGATTCCTCGGGTTAGAATCACCCGACCCGGCAGTAACCTCACCAATCATGACAGTATTGACTGCTGTTCCATCGGTTTTCCAAACTTCTGATCCGTTGGTTCCATCGTCAGCAACAAAAAACAATGTGTCATTCACATCTGTTGCATAAGATACAAAACCAATACCATCTCCTGATGGATTTATATCTTTGAGGAGTTCAGTGTTGGCCGCAGTACCGTCTGATTTCCATAGCTCAGTTCCAACACCACTACTTTGACCTGAAAAGAAGAGAAGATTATTGGACACGGTGAGGTCACTAGGGAAGGTAGATTCCCAGGATCCAGAGAGATCTTTAACCATTGTTGTGCCATTGACAGTACCATCCGATAGCCACAATTCATCCCCATTTGTGTCATCTTCTGCAGTGAAGAAAAGTTTGTTATTAAATACAGTAAAATTTCTTGGGCCTGAACCAGTAGAGCCGGGGTATATTTCTTTAAAGAGTAATGTTCCTTTGGTGGAACCGTCAGTTATCCATAACTCGCTACCTTTTATGCCATCGGAGGCATGGAAAAAAGATTTGTTATCATAATATCCAAAATACTGAGGATAGGATCCACTGGAGCCTAGGCGAATGTCTTTTACCTGCCTCAATGTTGTGGCTAGTACGACATCCACCATCGAAACCATCAGAATTAAAAGTAACGGGGAAAACAAACACAGTTTTTTAACTCTTTCTCTCTGTAAAATTGAATATTTGCCAGGTGATGCTTTTTTTTCTGTGTTCATTTATTCCCCTTAGAAAAAACTAGATCTCACAAACTTTATTATTTAAAACTATTCTGAAAGAACTTGGTATTGCGATCATTATTGAGGTATATCATATTACAAAACGGTAATCAAATAATTGTTAGAACAGCTTAGTTGCTGATAAATCGCTGCGCTGTAAAGTCACTCTGGCTTCTCCACAAATCCAGCCATTAAGTCTTTAATTTCAAGATATTAATCCTCTTGTATGGGTTCATTAAAAACAACTATAAGTGACAATCACAATTTATAGGCAAGGGATAAATCATGTTGATGCTACGTCACCCTTTAAAAAGAGCTTGGTTCCACGCAATAAAAGATTTACTCAAGTTGTAAAAAAAAAGATTGAGCAAGTGGTCTTCGGAGAGTTTATAGCTTTTTACTCAACCTATTTCATGGTTGGGCGTGATAAATATTCTGAAATTATTGTTTCCAGGTTCCGCTTGATATAAAAAGAAGGGCTCAGAAGAACAAAAATTCAACTACTCATATTAACCTTCCCAATGAGCACAAAGCTTTTTTGAATGTTTTGTTTTTAGAAGAAATTGAAACAATGAATAATATTTACAATATTGGTTGGCAGGTATTATCTGAATTTTAACTCTGGGAGATTGTCTTTGTAATGAGTCTTTCCTAACATTCAGACAAACGACTTGGCAAATCATCGTTACTTAAGCTATTCTTTAACTTTTTCACAAATTTCAGCGAATAAGTCTTGATTTCCAAGAAACTTATCCTCTTTTTCCCATTCATTTAGAATTTCTATGATATATCCACAATTCAAACTTTCTTAAAGTTTATTCAGCTGCGCATCCAGTAGTTGCTGGTATAAAGCTTTACTTTCTGTAACCGGCAATTTACAGGTGAAATCAAAGCATACATACGCAGTGGCTTTGCCCTCTTGGCGAGTTACCGATTGAATAAAGGGAAGTTTTTCGGCCAAGTAGTCTTGATTCTTGGTCTCATCTGCCAGTAGAATCAGAAGTCCTGGTGAATACTGAGCATGTACTACGCTTAATAACTCTCGGGTATCTTTTTCATCTGGTAGTCCGGCTATTACAACCTGAACGGGTTTTCCTTTAAGTTGCTGCCAGGCGTTAAGCATGACCGGAAGCGCTGATGGAAAATCGTTAAAGGTATCGGCGAAAGCCTGGATAATCTCACTGACCATCATTTTCCATGCGGAATTATTGCGGATGATGCCAAGACGAATCAGATTATGCGCTGATACTGAATTGCCAGCGGGCACTGCACCATCATAGCCGCTTCTCATTCGAACTTTAACAGTATCGTCGGTGACACTATCATAGAAAAATTTTGCCTCCTTATTCCAAAAGAGAGCAATCTGCTGTTCTGTGAGTTGTACTGACCATTGCAGCCAATGCGGATTCTGGGTCGTTTGGTAAAGCTCAATTAAGCCATCTACAAGGTAGGCATAATCATCCAATTGACCTTTCAAGCCTGCCTCACCACTCCGATATCGACGATAGAGTCTCTGCTTTTTTCCATCAAAAAGATGTTTCTGGAGAAATGCTGCTGTCTTCTCTGCTTCAAGTTGCAGTGATTGATCCGCCAATATCCTGCTTGCCCGGGCCAGTGCACCAATCATCATGCCATTCCAGGAGGTAATTATTTTATCATCAAGGTGGGGTCTTTTTCGTTCTTTGCGCAAATCAAAAAGGGTTTTTCTGGATGATTGCAGATATTTGTTCATCTCCGCTACACTCTTATTAAATTGAGCCGCAACCTCATCAACATCCTGTGCTCTATGGAGGATATTTCTTGCAGTAAATTCCTGGAATGGGTCATTATCAACATTTCCATCTTTTTCAATACCGTATGCAGCGATGAAAACAGCCGCCTGCTCCTTCCCTAATTGTTTTTCAACATCATCTTTTGTCCAAAGATAATATGCACCTTCACCATGTCTTCCAGGACTATATGGATCATCACTATCTGCATCCTCAGCAGAATAAAAACCACCTTTCACATCCCGCATATCCCTCAAAGCGTAGTTAATTATCTCCCGGGCAAGCTTTGCATATTTTTTATCTTTACTCACCTGGTATGCAGTAAGATAGGAATGTATGAGTTGGGCCTGATCGTAGAGCATCTTCTCGAAATGAGGTACCAACCACAATTTATCGACAGAATACCGATGAAACCCGCCCCCTAACTGATCATACATCCCGCCTGCTGCCATTCTGTCGAGGGTATGCAACACCATCTTTTCCGCAGACTCATCACCAGTATAGATCGAGTAATCAAAGAGGAACGATAAGATTGATGGACGCGGGAATTTTGGCGCATTACCAAATCCTCCAGCAGTTTCATCATAGCTTTTGGCTAAATAATCATACGCCTGTGTTACCGCTTCGGTATTGACGGAGGAAGTTGATGATGCATTAAAAGACTCAAGAGCCTCCATTACCTCTGCTGCCGATGCTGTAATGGTATCTCGTCTCTCAAGCCAGGCTTTGTGGATTGAGGTCAGTATCATTTTAAATCCCGGGCGCTGGTCGGATGACTGAGCAGGAAAGTAGGTTCCAGCAAAAAAGGGGCTGCCATCAGGCAAGAGAAATACCGACATTGGCCACCCTCCTGAACCTGTCATAGCCTGGGTTGCAGTCATATACATCTGGTCAATATCCGGCCTCTCCTCCCTGTCTACCTTTATACTGATAAACCACTTATTGAGAATATCGGCAATTTCTTGATTGGCAAAGGATTCCTCTGCCATGACATGACACCAATGACAGGTGGAATAGCCTATAGAGAGAAAAATGGGTTTACCTTCTTTTTTTGCTTTGTCAAATGCTTGATCACCCCAGGGAAACCAATCAACAGGGTTGAAGGCATGTTGAAGGAGATAGGGACTCTTTTCATTGATCAGCCGATTTGGTTTTTCTCCAGCAGCCAACCTACTTTCCACCTGATGCTGAATTCGGTTTTCCGCACTCTGGGAAAAATCAGCAGCAGGAATGAACAGGAAAAGAAAAAGTACTGCAAGTGGTATGCATAGTGCTGGCATTGCTTTCTCCCTCTATCTTCTACTTCTTGTAATGGATGCTCGGCAATCGAGTTCCCTGGAAATTTGCTCTTTTTTAATATTCTCTAATCGGGTAAACCATAACCATACAATGAGACCCATTGTGACATGTTTTTATTCTCGATTTATTAGCAATAGTGAAAAATGTTTAGGCTATGATGAAATTATTTCTCCATGGGTTGGATTCTTCCAGTAAAGGAACCAAGGCACAATATTTTAAAGAATTGTTCCCAGATATGGTTATCCCTGACTTCGATGGAAGTCTCGAAAATCGCCTCCAAAAACTCGATGTTATATGTCAGGATCACAATGAGCTTATCATTATCGGCTCAAGTTTTGGCGGGCTTATGGCAACGTGTTTTGCTGCTGAAAATCCTACACGAATTTATAAACTCTTTCTTTTGGCTCCAGCTCTCAATTTCCCCGGCTTTTTGATTCCACAGAAGAAGGTTCCTGCACCAGCCTTTCTCCTTATTGGGAAACATGATACGGTTACACCACCCACGGATGTGCTGCCACTCGCAGAACGAACTTTTTCCGATTTGGATACCCATATCGTGGATGACGATCATCTTCTACACGAAGTTTTCCCCACCATAAACTGGCATGATCTGGTTTCACAATAGCAACACAGAAGAGGTTTCAACTCGCGAGAGTTCGGTATTAGTCCGCACTTCTCATCAGTCCAGGTGGTGCCAGGTTCTAAGTTTTTGTCAGTAAACCATAATTAAACTATGTTTACTGGCAAAAGACTGCCGAAGGTGGTACCGACTGGACTGATGAGAAATGCAGGTTAGCAATGTTAGTTTCCTGCTTGCAGGCTGCTGATACGTCCTTAAATTTTCCTTATTGATAAACACAATCAAACACCCTTGAACAATATGCCAGGTAAAATTCTATTCAGTATGTATATGCCAACATTGCAGAAGTTGTTAGTTTTTCTTGTAATATTATTCTTATTACCTGTTCCCAGCTCTCAATCCGCAAGTATGGAAGACGAACAAAAATATAGCCAAGTTATCAGAATGTACCGTGAATATACGCAAAGCTTTCCGAAGGTTGCGGATATACCCAGCAAGAAAGCTATAGAGCTGCTCAACAACTCAGATACAGTTTTTGTTGATGTAAGAAAAGTCAAAGAACAAAAGGTTTCCATGATCCCCGGGGCAATAACCAAAAAAGAGTTTCTGGATAACCTGGATCGCTATCACCACAAACACATTATCGCCTATTGTACCATCAGCTACCGCAGCGGTAAATTTGCAAAGAAAATGGCGCAAAAAGGAGTGTCAATTACAAATCTTGAAGCAGGTTTACTTGGTTGGGTGCATGAGGGCGGCCCCCTGTTCCATGAAAATAAAGAAGTGAATAAACTGCATGTTTACGGCAAAAAGTGGAACCTGGCCCCCGCAGCTATTGACGTTATCTTTTAATAAAGTATCAAACCGAAGAGTTATCCCCCCCTACTCCACAACATACCCTTAAGATTTGTGGTAGTATCTGTGGTAATATCCATCATTCTGCCTAGTTGTCCCAAAAAAACGGCGTTCTAACAGGAAATTGAGAAAGAGGGAGAGAACAAGAGAGAAATTGCCAGCAAACCCTTTTTTGACC
>CAZWVC010000227.1:0-7079 GCA_964637245.1 uncultured Desulfocapsaceae bacterium | reverse complement strand
CCTTAGGGGACTGATTTTATTTTTCTTTTTCAAAAACCGGGAGACAGATTAATTTTCACAAAAACACGTGAAAAAAAATCGGTCCCCTAGGTTATTCCAAGAAAAATTTAATCTGTCTCCCCTATGAAAAAATGGTTGCTGAACAATAGTGGTAATAAGGTTGATATAAATATAATATCATTGTATTCAATGATATAGGTGAGGTAAGATAAGTGTTAGGTGTGGCAAGGTTGGTGGTAGGTTGACTTTTCTACCTATTTCCCCATTTTTATTGAAACTGCATCAAGTTTCATTTTAATATTCTCTGAGATAAACCCGTGTTCCTTGAGTTTATTTCTTTCATGGGCTGTTATTTCAAGGTAGGTTTTTACTTTTTGCAATTCTCCATTGGTAAAGTCATCTTCTAGATATCTATCGGCGATGTCTTCAATGCTGGCATCGAATTCATATCCCATTTTCTTAATGGGGTCTGCCAATAAATAATCCAAGAACTCTTTTGGGTCTTGGGTCATGGATCTTAGTTCTTCAATGGTAAACGCTTTTTCAATAAATTCTATATGATCAACGATAGCTGTAAAGTTCTCTTTGCTTATTGGCATAGCTTTTCTCTCGCTGCTAAGAACTAGAGCAATTGCGATAATGAGTGCCAATGAAGTGGCAAGTAATGAGAGAAAAAACTTATTCTTTATAAGTAATTTAATTCCGCCGATCTCGGCATCGGATTTAATAGAAGTAGATGCTTCAGTCCACAATTCGGAAACTATATAGAAATAGCTTTCGGTTTTTTCTTTGAGGAGGGCTTTTGATTCCCTGAGATTGGTGGTGATCTTCTCTTGTAAATTAAGGGGTTCACCAGCAGTTGAGGAATCCTCACTCGAATTATCGGGAGAATCTTCATTACCATTTTCAGCTATTTCACTTTCCGTTTGCCCCTCAGAGTCACGAATATAACATACTGCTCCTATGGCGAGAAAAACATCTCTTAATTTTTGACACTGGGCAAGACTTGGATCTCTTTTGATGACAAGGGTACGGCCAGAGAATAGATCTTCCATGGCTTCTTCATCTTCTTCGAGGATTGAGGCAATATTTTCCTTGACCTCGTCTATCTCAAATCCTTCAGCAACTTCACCCCTGAAAATTACGTAATAGTTACTCATGCTTTGGGTCCAACAATTAAATCACCTGTGCTTCTCACTATATGCTTGAAATACCAAAATTCATATGGAGGAAAGCTAAACGTCATAATGTATCTGTTCTTCAATTGCAATACTATTCCGAAAGGGATTTATCTGGTATTTCAAATATAAAGGCTATTATATCTCAAATCATTTCACAAGGGAATTGTATTATTTTCAGGAATTGAGGCAAATTAGCTATTGAGGTTGCTGCAATTTTTCAAATACTGTCGTAGAGCTGTGTTGAGAACAACACTATCCCATAACTACCAGACATATTTGAGGTATTTTATGTTATGTCATTGTTGGTCATTGGCAAAAGACACTGATCGATGAGTATTATCTGTCCGGTTTTCCTGCCAACCACCGCCCAATGCTTTGTAGAGTGCGACCAGATCGGTTGCGGTCTGGCGATGAAGAGAAATATACGTGGTCTTGGCTGTAAAAACAGTTCGCTGAGCATCGAGAAGCTCAAAAAGACTTATGTCACCTTGATTGTAGCGTGATTGAGCATACTGGAAATTTAATTCTGCAGCACCGACAGTCTCTTTTTGGCGATCCAGTGATTCTAAACCAAAGTGATAGCGGTTGAGAGCCTGTTCAGCTTCACTGAGTGCAGTTAATACAGTTTTTTCATATGCTAGAGCAAGCTGTTGTGTAACTGCCTCCTGAGCCTCTATTTGTGCGCGAATTCGGCCTCCTTCAAAAATTCGCCAACTTATTATTGGGGCAATGAACCACGTTTGGCTGGAGGCTTCCAGCAAATTACCGGAATTCAGCGCCTCAAATCCACCTGCACCGTTGAGAATAAGCTTGGGGAAAAGTTCTGCAGTTGTGCTACCGATCTCAGCTGTGGATGCAGCAAGCTTGCGTTCCGCTGCACGTATATCCGGTCTGCGTCGTAAAAGATCAGCCCGCATCCCAACAGGTACTGCTGTCAACTCGAGAGGTTGAGTTTTTTGTTCTGTAAGTACGAGTAAACTCTCTGGGAGATCGGCGAGCAGTACACCTAAGGATAGTGATGCTATCTGTATTTTTGATTTTACTGAGGGAATTTGTGCATGCAGTGACTTGAGATCAGCTTCTGCCAGTAGGGTTTGAGCTTCCGCTACTTCTCCACCTTTCAGTTGATGCACTACCAGATTATATGTCTGCTGGGCAACATTAACGAGTTGTTGTCTGATCAATAATTCCCGTTGCGCATTGCGCATCTCAAGATAGCGACGAACGACTTCAGCGATGATGCTGATTTGGATATCTCGTCTGAGTTCATAGGTTTCACTGAGCTTTGCTTCTGCAGCCTCTATAGCCCGACGAGTTCCTCCGAAAATATCAATTTCCCAGGTGGCATCAAATCCGATATCGTAAATTGTTTGATCTCGTTCAAGATCAGGAATTCTATCAATGGGCAATGCACCATTTTCGCTTTGACGACGCCTGGTAACTGAACCAGATGCCGTGACAATGGGATACTCCTCACCACTGGTAAATGCATAAAGTACTCTTGCCTCTTCAACTCGGGCAATGGCCTGGCGGATATCGAGGTTTTGATACATTGCTCGTTCCACCAATTGATTGAGAACGGGATCGTTAAACTGCTTCCACCACTCTGTAAGATTAAGCTGATGATATTCCTCAGTTTCTATTGTCCACCCAGAACCCGAGTTGAGCTGAGGCAACTGGTAATCTGGACCAACCGTACAGCCTGTGAGTATTAAGAGTAGTAATAATATGAAGAAATATCTCATTGTAGCCTCCCTTTAATAAAAACAACTGAGAGAGTGAAAGTTATGATGAAGATAACAAACATTGGCCAGCCATTGGCCAGGACTAGTTCAAAGGAAAGATTTTTCAAAAAGCTTCCCTGGACGATTATAAGAAAATGTTTGAGTGGATTAGCTTCAGCTATATATTGCAGAAATTGAGGCATATTTTCTACAGGGGTAGCAAAACCTGAGAGTAATATCAGCGGTACGATGACTGAAAAGGTTCCTAAAATAGCTTGTTGCTGGGTCTGACAGATTGATGATATCATAAGTCCAATTCCCACTACAGAAGTGATAAACATAATCAGACTGAGCAGTACTAAAGGCAAAGAACCAGTGAAAGGGATTTTAAAAATAAATACACCGGCAGTTATCATTATGCACCCTAAGAAACTGCCGACAATCAGTGCTGGTATCATTTTACCTATGATAATCTCCAAAGGCTTTGCCGGAGAGACAAGGAGTTGGTCGAAGGTACCCATCTCACGTTCGCGTGCTATGGAGAGGGCGCAGACAATAAGTGAAGAAGCCATGGCCAGGGTTCCGACTAATGCTGGTACAATGAACCACTGGTAGATCAGGTTTGGGTTGAACCAGTTACGAACTTCAGCCTGGGGAAGGATTGCTCCGACTTGTGGATTAATATCCTCATTTACGCCGGCAATTATTGTATTTAAATAACTCTGCGCAATTTGAGCAGCATTGGCCCTGCGTCCATCAAGGATAACCTGTACAGAGGCAGGCTTTCCTGCAGCGAGCCTACGCGAGAAATCAGGTTGGAAATGGAGAGCCATCAGGGCGACTCGCTGATCTATTGTCTGCTGCAATTCATCGGGGCCAGCGACCGTTTTTATATCGCTGATAAATCCGCTTGCAGAAATGCGCTGGACAACCTCATGTGACCATTTGCCGCTATCTTGATTCAATAAAGCTAACGTTACATTGTTTACTTCCAGAGTTGCGGCAAAACTGAAAATCAAGAGTTGCATCAGGGGAGGGGCAATGAGTACGATTCTACTTTTCGGATCACGCAAGAGGCTCAGGAGTTCCTTTATAATTTGCGCTTTAAGACGAGTCATTGATCCAACCTTTTATGGGTTTTTTTTACGGTAATGGTAAAAAACACAGCACCTACGGCAAGCATTGCGCCCATACCCGATAAAAACTGCGGCCATATATCACCCGTGAGAAAGATGGTTTGCAAATTGGCTACATAATAACGTGCCGGAATGAGATGGGTTATCATTCGTAAAAGCCATGGCATGCTATCAATTTCATATAAGAAACCGGAAAGCATGAAGGCTGGCAGAAACCCTGAAAACAGGGCTGCCTGTGCAGCGATAAACTGGTTTTTTGTCACTGTGGAGATCATCAAACCTTGCCCTAATGCGGGTACCAGAAAACAAGAACTAAGCAAAAGCAGGCCAGGCCAGCTTCCGCGCAGAGGAACACCAAAGAGGGTAGTTGCCAGCAATGTGCACCCAATCGTAGCCATCAAACCGAGGATGAAATAAGGCAGCAACTTACCGAGGAGAATTTCAAATATACCTATTGGAGTAGAAATCATTGCCTCCATCGTACCTCGCTCCCATTCCCGGGCAATCACCAATGCTGTCAGCATTGTTCCGATCATGGTCATGACTATGGCAATGGCACCGGGAACAAGAAATCGTCTGCTTTCTATTTCCGGGTTGAACCAATACCGAGGTTCCGCTGATATTACAGGAGAGCTACCTCTATTCACCTTTACCAGGTAATCTCGGGACCAGTTTGAGAAAACACCTTGAGCATATCCAGCGACAAAATTTGCTGTATTGGGAGAGACTCCATCGGTGATAATTTGGATTGTTGGTGGAAGGGTTGAACCAAGTAACCGTTCATCAAAATCTTGCGGGATTACTACGAAACCACGGATGTCGCCAGCAACAAGCATCTCTTCAACTTCTCTTCGCTCGCGAACCGGGGTAACGGAAAAATAGCGTGTGGCAGCAAATGCCGCAGCGAGTTCGGTGGCTTCGGGTGTGTCATTTTCCAGAACAAGACCTATATTAACCCTACTCACATCAAGTGAGACTGCATAGGCAAAAAGAAATAGCAATATAAGCGGTAGCACAAATGCAATCAGAATAGTTGATGGATCGCGGATAGCCTGTAGGCTTTCCTTGCGAATGAGGCTTAATAATCTGCGTAAGTAAGCAGAGGAGTGGGAATATTGCTCATTCATGCGTTGATCTCCTCAGGTATACCTGCAGATTCGACCATGGCGATGAATGCATCTTCCATCGATGCTATTTTTTTACCGGTAACCGCAGCCTGCTGTTTTATATTGTCTGGAGTATCAAGAGCTATCACCCGTGCCTGGTACATGAGGGCAATGCGGTCGCAATATTCAGCTTCATCCATAAAGTGGGTAGTGACCAATACGGTAACCCCTTTACGAACAAGGCCGTTGATATGAGTCCAGAATTCACGTCGAGTAAGTGGGTCGACACCTGAGGTTGGTTCATCAAGGAAGAGTACGGGAGGCTTGTGCATAAGAGCACAGGCTAGTGCAAGTCGTTGTTTATACCCTAAAGGAAGGGTGTCAGGCGAAGCCTTCAAATATCGATGCAGATCGAAGGTTTCTATCATTTCATCAATACGCTGGCGTTTAATCTTACCAGAGAGTTGATAAACGCCAGAGAAGAAGTCGAGATTCTGTTGCACCGAAAGGAGCCCGTAAAGGGAGAATTTCTGGGCCATATAGCCTAATTGCAGCTTTGCGTCACTGGCAGTTGTGCGTAAATCGAGGTCAACAACTTTGGCTTCACCAGAGGTAGGTTTGAGAAGACCGCATAACATTTTAAAGGTGGTTGACTTACCGGCACCATTGGGGCCAAGCAATCCAAATATTTCGCCTTGTTTTACGGTGAAACTGACATTGTCGGTAGCAGTAAATTCACCGAATTGCTTCGTTAGTTTCTGGCATTCCACAGCATGAGTAAAAGAGGATTGTACGGGTTGCATTTTCTCAGCAATGGCTGAACGACCTCCGGGACCTCCTCCGAGAAGATCAATAAAGGCATCTTCAAAACGTGGTGCTACCGAATCTATCGTACAGCTTTCACGTAGGGCAATTTTTGCTATGCCAGCATGGTCAGCATCTTGCTTAAGAACAATGCGGATAGCTTCTCCTTGAATCACTCCATCACAGACTTCGGGTAAATTAAGTGTTTCTGCAAGGGTAGCACGACGATCTGCCATTGTGCCAATCATGGAAAAGCTTCTGTTGGCAAGGCGTGAAGTGAGGATGTGCGGAGGGCCACTATATTCCAGTTTACCTTCGTTTAGCAGCAGAACCTCTTCACAGCGCTCAGCTTCATCAAGATATGCGGTTGACCAGACCACTGCCATACCCTCTGATGTGAGTTCCTGCACCATTTTCCATAAATCCTGACGGGAGACCGGGTCAACTCCTACACTTGGTTCATCCAGCAGGAGAACCTTGGGTTTGCCCATCAAGGCACAGGCCAGACCAAGCTTTTGCTTCATTCCTCCGGAGAGTTTACCCGCAAGTCTTTTTTGGAAAGGGGAAAGACGGGTAAAGTGGAGAAGTCGGGAAAAGGTTTCTTTTCTCTGTTTGCCAAGTAAACCCTGGAGATCGCCATAAAGATTAAGATTTTCGATTACTGCCAGATCTTCATAAAGTCCAAAACGTTGAGGCATATATCCTGCGATTGTGTGAATTTCTTCAGAATGAGTGCAGACATCAAGTCCTGCAACGATAATCGATCCCTGGGAAGGCTGCATGAGAGCACTCATCATTCTCATGAGTGTAGTCTTGCCAGAACCGTCAGGTCCTACCAGTCCTGTTAACGTTCCAGCTTTAATTGCCCCGTTCAAATTATCGAGCGCCTTAACCGTGCCGAAAATCTTGGTAACATCGTTGATTTCAATGACGGTATCCATCTATTTATTCCCTTGTCGCCCCTTCGATTAAATGAATTGTAACTGGCATGCCCTGGCGAAGACCGTTATCCAGATCTTCAGCGATGATACGAAGGCGGTAGACCAGGTCGGTTCTTAGTTCAGGAGTTTCCACACTTTTAGGGGTGAACTCTGCCCTGGGGGAGATAAAGCCAATCTTCCCAGGATA
>CAZWVC010000226.1:0-7081 GCA_964637245.1 uncultured Desulfocapsaceae bacterium | reverse complement strand
GCCTTCGTTAGCGAGGGTTTGCGGTAGAAAACTACAGCTTCACCCTCGATGCCTTGGCCATAACCCCTTCAGACTCGTGAAGTATCCGGGCTAGATGTAAATGTTGAGTTTTCAATGTAGGGTTTATTATTGTAATGAATATCAATTAATTAAATAGGTGAAGCCTTTTGCTGGCGAAAAAGCAGGGAGGGATGAAATATTATCGACCAGGCTACCACTTTCATTTAGCTCAGATAAATCACGAGCCGATCTAAATACTACCGGTACAAACTGAACTCTGAAATATCATATATCATATGATTTATAAGGTGCAGTTATGATTTGATACATTACAATGATGATGCCCTTTTTCATGAAATACCCAGATTAGAAGTGTCTTTTAAGGGTAAAAGTGTCGATAATGCCATGACATTTACAAGCCGTAGCAAGCATCAGCGGAGCATCCGTAAAAAAAGATACACGCGAATATAGATTCCAGAGATCCTGGGGGGTGTACCCACCTACCCCCGGAGCAAATTGGCGACTTCTAATAACGAAATTGTTAAAGGGAGTAAAGTCCATATTGGTTAAAAATTGGTAGAGTGGAGTCGGTCTGATTTTTTGGGTGTAGGTACAACTCTTTTCTGGCTCATTGCAATGTGGTGGGCATAAAAAATCAGCATAGGATATTGTCACTTGACCAGGATTTTGGCGAATGGGATGTGGTAGTGACTGTATATGCAGATCAGAGAGTTCTGCCGTTTCAATAACAATCTCATCCCTGGTGAATATTTGTTTGAGCCATTCTGCCGCAAGATGGCGTGGCAGGGCAGGAATGATTGCGGTTACCTTCGTCTCAGGATAAAAATTGTTGGTGAACCAGGTTATGCCATCATCACTGATTATTTCAATTTCATCAGGTAGTTTTTTTGCCGGTTCAGGATCAACTACGACTATTCTGGCAGCTGGATTTTTCTTTCTTAGGGTAAGGGCTGCTTGATGACCAAATCTGCCACCTCCCAGTACCCAAATGAATTCATCTTTGTTTTGAGCAGTAGCGTGTTGTTGTTGCATATTGTCTCTACCGAATTTCGTCTACCGATTTACATGTTAGTTTGTCAGAAGTCATAATACCTTAAAACGCAGCAGCATGCGAAGGAGATTGAGGTATCTCATTACTACTACACTGTTGTCTTGGAAAAGATCTGATTTTTAGTAATAATCAAGCTTTTTTATCGGTCTGTTGAGGAAGACAAGACAGGTGAGATAACAATAATTATTGTAAATGCAATTAACTTTCAAGAAATTCATATAATTCCAGGAAAAAACTATGGAAAAAGCAAATATATTACAGGAAGCTAAAATATATTTTGCCTCAGGGCAATTAAATAAAAGCATCGATTCTTTCAACATTGCTGAACATGAAGGATATGACCTCATTGATATTTGCCTCAGCCGGGGGGCCGCTCAAGTCGCACTTGGACGCTATAGTGAGGCTGAACAGGACTTCACACGAGTTCTCCAAGAAGATCAGGAGAGTGAACGTGCCTACTATTTTCGCGGTATTGCCCGTGCGGCGTTAAGAAAGTTTGATGGCGCTATCACGGATCTCACCCGTTGTCTTGTCAAAAACAACAATCGTGGTATTGCCCATCTTGTTCGTGGGTTAGCCTATGCAGAATTGGGAGATGATAAAGATGCTGTACTTGATTTTAACAGTGCCTCTGCTTTCTCTGATGCCGAGTTAAACAGTTTCAAAAACCTCTTTGGAGATGGGCCTTCACCTTTTCAAAACACCCAAATGTTATTGGCCAGGGAAAATGCTCCCTGGAATAATCTTCTCAGCGGTGAGACAGCAGAAAGATTGAAAAATTTGTTACAATAAGTGAAATTAGACTTTTCTAGTGGGTTATAGCAAAAAATATTTAACACTGAAGGAGGTAACTCCATGAGCTGGCTCTTTGGTGCAAAACCCGAGGTCTGTATTGATTGCCCGACTGAGGTGGAAATGACAATAGTACCCCGGTCGGTTGATCTAGGTGGTTTTGAAGTACATCGTGCCCTGCCATTTAACAGCAGACAAATGGTGGGACCTTTTATCTTTTGGGATCAGATGGGCCCGGGAGAATTTCTGGCGGGTAGGGGGGTTGATGTGCGGCCCCATCCCCACATTGGTCTGTCAACCGTTACCTATCTTTTTGCAGGAAGCCTAGATCATAAAGACTCACTTGGGAATGATATGCGGATCGTACCAGGTGATGTGAATTTAATGAGTGCCGGTAATGGCATAGTTCACTCTGAGCGAACTGGCTTTGACGTGCGCGAAAAACCATCACGTTTATTCGGGATCCAAAGCTGGCTTGCCCAGTCGCAGGCACATGAGGATAGTTCTCCACAATTTATTCATTTTCCTGCAGCAGAACTTCCAGAATTCTCTGATGATAAGGTTACCGGACGTTTGATACTCGGCGAGTTTGAAGGAGTTAGATCACCAGTTGTAATCGAGTGGGAAACGCTCTATGCCATTCTTGAAATTAAAAAGGGTTCAGTTTTTCAAATTCCTGCAACCGTTGAAGAAATGGCGCTCTACCTTACTGCCGGGACCATAGAAATTGGAGTAGCGGTCTATGGGGGGCGGCAGATGATCCTCCTACGTCCAGGCAGCAGTGCAGCCTTTAAAGCGCTCACAGATGTTAAGATGCTGCTTCTTGGCGGGGCTGCAATGGATAGTCGCCGTTATATCTGGTGGAATTTTGTGGCATCTTCGGTGGAGAAGATAAAAGCTGCAGCAGAAGAATGGCAAAATGGCAAGTTTGCAAAAGTACCGGGTGATGATAAGGAATTTATTCCTTTGCCAAAACTACCTTTTCCTGGAATTTAAACGTATAAGTTAAAAATGATAACAGTAGCAATTGCCAGTTAAATTCTTGGCCTAGAAGCGAGAACCTGGCTGCTGCAGGAAAAGATCTTCTTCTTCGCTGGACTTGCGGCCGAGTATCCTATTTCTGTGGGGATAGCGACCAAATCGTTTAATGATGTCTTTATGTTTGATTTCCCACTCTAGATGGGATTCCAGGCCTGGCTGGCTATATAATTTCTCGGCTACTTCATGAATCTTTAGTGATTCGCTGTGCATATATGGGAGATATATAAAACTCCTCTTCACAGGAGGAAGTTGCTGATCGAAACCTCCAGCAACAGCCTCCTGGGCCAAGACTAGGGCGAGTTGATCCTGAGTAAAAGCTTGGGGAGTATCTCTGTACATGTTTCTGGAAAACTGGTCGAGTATGATTATTTCAGCAAGCCTACCTTCTGCGGTTTTTCTCCAGTCATAGAGCTCGCAGTGTCCAGCTTTTGTATGGATTGCAGCGAAGCGATCATAGATAAGTTGATCCAATTCTTTATCTTTGACCCACCATTGTGCTGGTTTGAGTTCTTCAAACCAGAACTGCAGTATTGTCTCCATCATCACTCATTTACTCCTTCTTGAATTGTTGTACAATGATAACCACATGTGGCAAGCCTTTACAGGCTAAATGATAAACATCATTGGGGTGAGGGCGTATTTTTAACCCACATATTACCGCGTTCGTGGGTCATTTCAAAAGTCATTGCGGTAACTTTCCATCCCAGTTTGGTTTTACGTAATTCATGAGTGTAATTGCCCCAGACTTCCCAGAGCGGCTCTCCATTGCCCTCCATCTTGTTCCAGGCATACCCCTGAGAATATACCTTGGCGGTATCACCCTCTAAAGAAACGAGGGCATTGCCCCGCTGATGATGGCTGAACTTTTTCGGTCCAAGGTTGGCTGACCAGGCATTGATAAGATCATCGGCCAGGATGGTTGCAGGTGGTGCACCGCTCAGAGTGGAGAAATCAACCCGTACCTCTTTTGCAAAAAAAGAACGTGCCCGCTGCCAGTCTTTGCGATCAACCGCAACCTCGATTTCTGTGGGTATGCGCAAGACTGTCAGTTCATCAGCTATATGCTGGATATTTTGGGCTGCTGATGTACCACTTGAGATTAGGAGGAGAAAAAGAAAACCAACGATAGTTTGTAAGCACTTCATAACGAAATTCTCCCAGTTAGACTCTTGAGATATTTGTTTTATGGATGTACGTATAACTCATTCAAACTATTAAGTATGGTAGATATGAAAAGAACAGCGGTCAATTAAAGAATTACTGCCACTCATCGATCTATAAGCAAGCAACCAACTATCCTTTATTTGTCAATTTCTTTGCCGAAGCTTCAATTTACGGAAAAATTGGTCAAAATAAAGTGTCGCAAGAGATACATTGTCTTTTTTGTTATGGCGTGATAACTCTATGCTACCATTATACCAACGGTATAGGATATAAATTTAATTTGAGGATTTGAAGATGGAACTTAATATGAACCAGGCAGCGCTCATATTGGAAGCAGATGATGATGGAGAGATAAATGTAGATGTTTCCTCACCTGATCCAAATGGGCTCACAGGAGCACTGTGCCATGCAATTGCCATTAAACTGATGAATGATGAGCAGTTTCAGGGCGAGCTGATGGAGATGCTTGAAGAAAAATAACAGGTTCTTGCGGCATGAACGCAAGTAAACACCTATCAGTGATACTATAAACCGAAAGTTCATTAAAGGATTGGGCGGTGGATATCGAAGAAGCAAGAAAGAACTTTGGCAATGATCGCTATGCTGCGCTCACAGGAGTGCAGATTGAAGAGGTGGCACTGGGATTTTGCAAGACAAGCTTGGATATCGAGGATAAACACCTGAATGCTGCAGGTGTAGTACAGGGGGGGGCGATATTTACCCTTGCTGATTTGGCCTTTGCCATAGCCTCAAACAGTCATGGTCAACTTGCGCTAGCTGTAAATGTCAATATTTCCTATCTCCGGGCTAAATCAGGTGGAACGCTTTATGCGACTGCAACGGAAGTGTGCAGACCAAATAGACTGGGAGCCTATGATGTTATCGTAAACGATGATGAGGGAGAAATCGTTGCCAGGTTCAATGGAATGGTTTATCGGAAAAAGCAGAAACTGCCATCCTTGTAAAACCACTTATTGCAGTCCAACAGCTATACTCCACCAATTAATCACTTGAATTATCGTCCAATCCTGCAATTTTTGAGGTTTCAGATAATTTCATGATGTTCTAGCAGGCCAACATGAATCTTAATAAATTCCTCATTGATACCTTGTATAATTATCATCAGAAGCTAATACACACCATGTAATATTAATTGGCTGGCGTATCCTGAAAAATTGGTTATAATAGCGAGACTTACGTTGTTTTCCATCTCATTACCTGATTGAAAAAATCAGGCCATCAGCTACTCTTTTTACCGCCTGTTCAGGATTTACAAGGAAAAGGAGGATCCATGATTACGCTAAATATTAACGGTGAAAGTTATGAAGTCAAAGCAGATCCCGACGAACCGTTGTTGTGGGTTGTCCGGGAAAAACTGGGACTTACAGGGACTAAATTTGGATGTGGGCAATCACTCTGTGGTGTGTGCACAATGCTGGTTGATGGTGAGGCAATTCGCTCCTGTGTAACATCAGTGGACGAAGTTGTTGGAAAAAAGATAGTTACCATCGAAGGTTTGGCTGATGATCATCCGGTTAAAAATGCCTGGATAGAGGACCAGGTTCCTCAATGTGGTTACTGTCATTCCGGCCAGATATTAGGAGCGGTTGCACTGCTTGATGAAAATCCTAAACCAACCGACACTGACATTGATGATGCCATGAGTGGAATTATCTGTCGTTGCGGAACCTACAACCGCATTCGCAGGGCTATCCATAACGCTTCCAAATCTTTGAATAAAGGAGGGAAGTCATGAGCGAGATTTTCAATCTAAGCCGCAGAAGTTTTATCATCAAAAGCGGGATATTGGGTGGGGGATTGCTGCTTGGTATGTATTTGCCCGGGAAAAGCGGGCAAAAGGCTCTGGCAGATGAATCTGGGGACGTTTTTATCCCCAATGCTTTCCTACGTATAGGTGTTGACGAGACCATCACCATGTTTGTGAACAAGGCTGAGATGGGACAGGGAGTGTATACCTCCTTGCCAATGTTGATTGCCGAAGAACTGGAGGCAGACTGGCAGAAAATCAAGATTGAAGCTGCTCCGGTAGAACCAGAATTCAACCACACTATGTTTGGCCCGATTATGGTAACCGGGGGCAGCACAAGTATCCGCAGTGAGTGGGAAAGATTAAGGAAAATGGGAGCATCAGCGCGAATCATGCTCATTCAGGCAGCGGCAGAAACATGGGGTGTTGATCCCACCGGTTGCATCGCTCGAAATGGTTTTATTGTTCACCAGGAGACGGCAAAGAAAATTTCCTACGGAGCACTTATTGGCAAAGCCTCAACTCTTCAACCTCCTGAAGAAGTAGTCTTGAAGAAACCAAGCGATTTCACCATCATTGGCAAAGCTCAAGAGCGATTTGACATACCGGACAAGACCAATGGCAAGGCAATTTTTGGCATTGATGCTACAGTTGAAGGTATGCTAGTGGCGCTAATTGCCAGACCACCGCTTTTCGGTGCAACATTAAAGAGCTATGACGACACGGAAGCGAAAAAGATTGCAGGTGTTAAGCATGTGGTCCAGATTGATCGCGGTGTGGCTGTGGTTGCTGAGGGCTTCTGGAGTGCCAGTCAAGGCCGGGATGTATTGAAAATTGAGTGGGATGAAGGGCCTCTGGAGGGTCTGGATAGTGAGAAGCAAACCCAGGAATATGCGGCAATGGCGGCAAAACCTGGGCTTGTAGCAGCAAACAAAGGTGATTTTGCTCAAGCGATTACCGAGGCTACTGCCAAAATTGAAGCCGTATATGAGTTTCCCTACCTCGCCCATGCACCAATGGAGCCACTTAACTGTCTGGCAGATGTGCGTGCAGACGGATGTGATATTTGGACGGGCTCGCAGATGCAGACCCCTGATAGGGATATGGCAGCTGCATTGACTGGTTTGCCACCTGAAAAGGTTAATTTGCACAATACTCTGCTCGGTGGCGGTTTCGGCAGGCGGGCGGTGCCTGATAGTCACTTTGTGGCTGAGGCGGTACAGGTTTCCATGGCGGTTAAGGCT
>CAZWVC010000225.1:1960-7101 GCA_964637245.1 uncultured Desulfocapsaceae bacterium | reverse complement strand
CAACCGGCAAAGTTGTTTCACTTTCCAGAAAATCTGAAAGTCCTACAACCTTTGAGCCACCACCACTAAGTACAAGCCTGGAAAGAGGTCTGTCTGGATTATTAGAGTGGTAGAGATCAATAGCCTTTTTAATTTCCAAGACCCATTGGGTACAGGTTGAGGAAAAAATCTGCTCCATCTCTTCCTGTTTCTCCTCGGCTGGAATCTGTCCAAGCTTTAATGCTTCTGCATCATCAAATTCCATATCAAAAGCACCTTGGATCTGCTCAGTCAACTGCCTGCTGCCGACTACGATATCACGAGCCACTACGGAGATACCTTCAGAAAGAATATTTATATTCATTTTGGAGGCACCAATATCGACTAGTGCGACATTATCTGATTTCTCGTAATTTGTTTCGTAGGTATTTTCTAAGGCAAAGCCATCTACATCAACGATTACCGGTTGCAGATTAATTGATTTAAGCATATCAAGATAATCATCCACAATCTCTTTCTTGGCTGCAACAAGCATCACATCGGTGCGATCAGTCTCGTCGGTGTTAGTCTTGAGATCCTGATAATCAAGATAGACGTCATTAATATCGAAGGGTATATACTGCTCGGCTTCAAGCATAATATGCTCTTCAAGCTGAACATCATCCATGACCGCCAAGTTTACCTTTTTTACGATGACAGAATACCCAGAGATTGAAAAGCCTACCTTTTTATTGCGTACTTTTAGATTCTTAAAGAGATCCGCAATAATTTTGCCCACAATTTCAGGCTCATTGAGAGTACCGTCATCAACGGCACCTTCCGGGAGAACGGCACTGCCCACAGAAATAACATGGTACCCTTTCTCCGTCTTTTTCAATTCGCACACCTTTACCGCATGCGAACCTATATCGACCCCAACAACTAATTGTTCTTTGGAGATAAACGGCAGTTTCATGATCAATATGCACTCACTGGAATCTCTTTTTTGTTAAATTGCATCGTTAACACGCCCACATTACGTTAGAAAAAGCATCAAAAACGTTTCAGTGTGAGTTATATTAAGGACATAAAAAAAAACATTTGTCAAGAAAACAGTACAAATTTTTTTACATTTTTTCTTCTTTTAACAGGGGTTTATTAAAATTTGAACACAGAAGTTTTACAATTTAATACTACATGTAGCAAAATCACAACTATCTCACTCTGTATATTGTATTAATTGCCTTTTTTATTGTTATCGTTGAGAATCTCAATAATATTGCGTCAACCAAGCCAATCAAGCTTGTAATTCAATCTTTAATACAGTAGTTTTGTGCAAAATTTTCGATAACACTTACAAAAATCCATCACACTGTGGAGTACGATTTGGCCAAATCAGATACAAAAAAATCAACTTTACGGGAATATATTGAAGCATTTGCCATTGCAATATTACTTGCTTTATTTATCCGTACTTTCATCATTCAGGCATTTAAAATTCCATCGGGTTCAATGCTGCCAACATTACAAATTGGAGATCACTTGCTGGTAAGCAAATTTATCTATGGTGTTAAGATGCCTTTCACTGGAACCACACTGATCCCCATCAAGTCACCACAACATGGTGATGTGGTAGTGTTCAAATACCCAGAAGACAAATCCATCGATTATATTAAAAGGGTTATAGGTGTTCCTGGTGATACCATCACCATCAAAAACAAAAAAGTGTTTATAAATGAAAAACTTATAGAAGACCCTCATGCTTTTTTTGCATCAGAAAATATCATACCTAAAAAGCTTATAGAAGGTAGGCGAGATCATCTGCCCGCCATAAAGGTCCCGGAAGGAAAAGTTTTTGTCATGGGAGACAACCGGGATAATAGCCATGACAGCAGGTTCTGGGGTTTTGTCGACCAAAGAGATATTCTTGGCAAAGCGTTTATTATCTACTGGTCATGGGATATAAAGAAAGATTTGTTTAGTTTTCAGCGTTTCACCTCGGTTCGCTGGGGGCGTATAGCCGATATAATTCACTAAGTACTTCTACTTTCTGCGCGGACAGCCAATGGATACAGATTATTTCTTTAAGCACAGACATATCCTAGGTATTGAACAGTTTAGCAGGGATGACATCTATCATATTCTCAAAACTGCTCTGTCTTTTAAAGAAATATCTACACGATCCATCAAAAAAGTTCCCACCCTTCGAGGCAAGACAATCATTAATCTCTTCTTCGAACCATCTACCAGGACAAGGCTTTCCTTCGAAGTGGCTGCAAAGAGGATGAGTGCGGATACATTCAATATCTCTGCATCTACAAGTTCTGCTACAAAGGGTGAAACGCTTATTGATACTGCCAGAAATCTCGAGGCTATGTATCCTGATATAATTATCATGCGGCATGCTTTCTCCGGTGCTCCAGAACTTTTGAAGAACCATATAGACGTATCGATTATAAATGCTGGTGACGGTACCCACGAACACCCCAGTCAAGGGTTGCTTGATATGCTCACCGTATTGGAGCACAAAGGCAAGATCGATGGCCTTACTATTGCAATTATAGGTGATATATCCCACAGCAGGGTTGCCAGATCTGATATACAGGGTTTTACCAAATTAGGTGCCAAAGTCCGAATCGCTGGCCCCGCTACATTTATTCCACCGGGTATCGAGAAATTAGGAGCAGAGATTTGTCCCACAGTTGAGGAAGTTGTGGACGATGCAGATGTGGTGATGGCTCTTCGAATTCAGCAAGAGCGGCAAAACGACCCTCTCATTCCCTCACTTCGGGAATATGCCAGGTTTTTTGGCATTAATCGCAGACTTCTCCAAAAGGCAAAAGATGATGCCTTGATAATGCACCCCGGTCCGATAAACAGAGGTGTGGAAATGAACCCCGATGTTGCCGATGGAACCCAGTCAGTCATCCTTGATCAGGTTGCAAATGGAGTGGCCGTGCGTATGGCACTTCTCTACTTGGTTTTAGGCGGTGAAAAAAACAGTAGCGATGACAAATAATATGAGCACACTCCTTCTTAAAAATGGGCGCCTCATTGACCCCATGAACGATATTGATCAGGTAAAAAGCGATATTTGGGTTCATAATGGAGTTGTTATCCCTACACCAGAAAAGCAGCCAAATAGTGTAGATATCTATGAGCTTGATGGCAAATGGATTGTGCCAGGTCTCATTGATATGCATGTCCATCTTCGCGAACCAGGAGAAGAGTACAAAGAAACAATAGAAACAGGTACCAAAACAGCTGCTGCAGCTGGTTTTTCGGCGGTTGCCTGCATGCCGAATACTACACCTGTAAATGACTGCGCCTCAGTTACTCGTTTTATCTGTGAAAGAGCTGAAGGATGTGATGCACGTGTTTACCCTGTTGGATCAATAAGCACTAAAAGTGAAGGGCAAGGCCTTGCCGAGATTGGCGAGATGAAAGCAGCTGGAGCAGTAGCCATAAGTGATGATGGCCTGCCGGTGATGAACTCTCAGTTGATGCGCAGGGCTCTCGAATACTCTTCAAGTCACACTATGCCAGTAATATCTCATGCTGAAGAGAGCTCTTTGAGCAGCAACGGAGTCATGAACGAAAGCCCTGTTTCAACCAGACTAGGTTTACGGGGTATTCCCAATGCCGCCGAATCAATTATGGTATTTCGGGAAATTGCCCTTGCTGAATTAACAGGTATTCCTGTGCACATTGCACATGTCAGTACAGCAGAATCCATTGAGCTAATCCGTCAGGCGAAGCAGCGTGGCACGTCAATCACTGCAGAAACAGCTCCTCATTATTTTACCTTAACCGATGAAGCTGTTAGCGGATATGACACAAATACCAAAATGAATCCGCCTCTGCGCAGTGAGATTGACCAGAACGCAATAAGGATGGCATTAATCGACGGGACAATCGATGTTATCGCTACAGATCACGCACCTCATTCAATTCTTGAAAAAGAGGTGGAATTTGCCATTGCTGCTAATGGGATAATAGGTCTGGAGACTGCAGTACCGCTAACCCTGGTACTTGTGAGAGAAGGTCTTCTCAGTGCAACTAGAATGATTGAGTTGCTCTCCGTGAATCCAGCTACCATATTGGGGGTTAAAGGTGGTTCGCTCAGTGATGGTGAACCGGCTGACATAACTATAATTGATCCAGAGAAGGCCTTTAAGTACACCAAAGAGTCTATAGTTTCAAAGTCAACCAACTCACCTTTTCTAGATTGGGACTTCACTGGGAAAGCAGTGATGACAATAGTCGGAGGCAGAATAACGCATAACGAACTAATTTAGACCCATCACTAACAGATGCAAACAACAATAAATTCATGGAATTAATTTCAACCAGAAAGCTTTATTAAAGTCGGCTCATCAATCCTCAACTATCTCCTCTGCTTGAAGTATAATATCTGCTTTTAATCCAAGGAAAATGGTAATTTCCTTTTTACCACTATACCATTTTCATTGGCTTCGGCTTGATAAACAACAATTTTCACCCCTTGGTTATATACTTTTCGCAAGGTTTCAGCATAAAGTTGATCAATATGGCCTGCCGGTTTAAAAAGATCAGCGTCCATGCGTTGTACCAGGTAGAATATCATACCTTCGTTTCCCTGGGCTACAAGTTCCGCAAGCTCAACAAGATGCTTGGTTCCTCTAGCAGTCACAGCATCGGGAAACATTGCTATTTGATCTTCGACCAGAGAACAGTTTTTGATTTCGATGTAGATTTTTGTACCACTCTTTTCAACCATAAGATCAAGCCTGGTATGGGCCGAGGTTTTCACCTCCCGGTGAATGACATCAATATCCTGTAGCTCTTCAATAATTCCCTGCTGAATTGCCTCGGCAACAATGGTGTTAGTAAGTGATGTATTAATACCAATCCAGCCTGTGCCAACATCTATCATCTCCAGGGTATACTGATATTTTCTTTTCGCATTATCTGATTGTGATATCAGGACGTTGCTTCCAGGGGCTGAACATGATCGCATAGAGCCAGTATTTGGGCAATATACTGTGATGTCTTTTCCATCTGCCAACATGACATCTGCTAAAAATCTTTTATACCTCTTTAATAACTTTGCGGGTATTAGTTTGTCTTTGAATATCATTGTCACTTAATTGAAATTCCAAAAGTATTTGAGTAACCTCATTGCTTATTTCAGTTGCACTCGT
>CAZWVC010000225.1:0-1860 GCA_964637245.1 uncultured Desulfocapsaceae bacterium | reverse complement strand
CATAAAGGAGAGTCATTGCCATGAAATTAGGAATTAACGGTCTTGGTCGCATAGGGAAATTATCGTTATGGCATCATGTATCACGAAAACACTTTTCTGAAATTATAGTAAACATAGGAAGAGAAGTCGGGCGAGATATTTTTGATCTCGCAGCAGCTATTGAGCGCGACTCCTCCTATGGTCGTCTGGCGAGTTATCTTCATGGCCATAAAGGTGGCAGAGTCATAGAGGAGCTCAACAATGATACCGGCACAATGGTGGTTAACGGGCTACCTGTTAAGATACTCCGAGAAGCCAGAAACCCTGGTGAAATTGGTTGGCAGGAAAATAATGTCAAGCTGGTTGTCGACACAACCGGTGTTTTTAAAGATCCCACCGCTGATACCGACGATCCTAAGGGATCTCTCCGTGGACATCTTCATGCAGGTGCAGAAAAGGTTTTGCTCTCAGCACCCTTTAAAATCAAAGCCAAAGGTCTTGATATGCCTGAAGATGCCATAACCACTGTTATGGGTATCAATGATGAAAATTACTCACCGGCAAAACACTCTATAGTTTCTGCTGCTTCATGTACCACAACCTGCTTGTCATATATGATCAAACCCCTGATGGAATCCATTGGTGCTGAAAATTTTCTCAGCGCATCAATGGTGACCGTTCATGCAGCAACAGGTAGTCAAGAGGTGCTTGACAGACTGCCAAAATCTGGAGCTTCTGATCTTCGTAAAAACCGCTCAATATTAAATAATATCATCCTCACCACCACCGGGGCAGCAAAAGCACTCTCATTAGTCATCCCAGAGATGAAAAATATTGGTTTCATAGCTGAATCTGTACGTATACCTACTTCAACTGGATCACTTATTGTACTCGTACTCAATCTCCAAGATGAGCTGGAAACCCCGTTTAACAGGGCCCAAATAAATTCAATCTACGAGGAATACGCCAAAACAAGTCCCTACCTACAGTTTAGTGAAAAGCAGAATGTATCCTGTGACATTGTTGGTGTACCTGAAGCAGCTACCGTAATCGAGGGAACTGAAACCCATACTCGAACCGCCACAATTCAGGTCAACCTCAAACTTACTCAGGCAGGCAGTAAACTCTCTGACGATGACGATCCAATATTGCAGGTTCCTGTTACCCAAGCTGTAATATATGGTTGGTACGATAACGAGTTGGGAAGTTATACCAACATGCTAGGTGACCTGACGGTCAAGATTGCGGATTCAATGGTTTAACACATTGTTTATCCGTGAGGCTAGGCCTGGTGATGCCGCTGCAATTGCAATGATCGAGAACACCGCACCATCACCCTGGGCCGAGTCTCTGATAATTCAGGAAATCAACCAAACTTATGGCATTTGCCTGGTCACCTCTGAGGCGGAAGCCACAGCACCGCTTGGCTGGTGTTGTACACGTCTTCTGCCACCTGAGGCTGAACTACTTAAAATAACAATACTGCCGGACCATAGAAAAACCGGATTAGGCTCTTTACTTTTGAAGGAGCAAATGCATATTTTTTCGCAAAACAATTGTGACCAGATCTTTGCTGAGGTTAGAGAGAAAAACCATCTTGCCCGCAGGTTTTATACCAAGGCAGGATTCCAAGAAGAGGGTCGACGAGACAACTATTACCGTGATCCTGCCGATAATTGTATAATTCTAAAACTATCACTACCTGTTCAAGCCAATAACCACAAGGGAGAACAAGCTCTATGAAAACCATTAAGGAATTAGATCTTAAAGGAAAAAAGGTTTTAGTAAGAGTTGATTTCAACGTGCCAATGGATGAGGATGGCAACATCACCGATGATATCCGTCTGCGCACGGCCCTACCCACGATAAAACATATTATTG
>CAZWVC010000224.1:0-7101 GCA_964637245.1 uncultured Desulfocapsaceae bacterium | reverse complement strand
TATATGAGGTAGACATAACACCGGACAATGTTCTCGTTTATATGCAGAAAAGACATGAAGAAATAGTTATACTCGCTCCAGATTTTATTAAGACTGCAAAGATCAGACCTTATCAATCAGATTTGGGGTAGAATCACTCTACACTGTCTGCCATCTGCATAATAATTGGTAGACCGCTTTTATATGAAAATTGATGCTAGTTCTAGTCAGCTATATATCAATTAACGAGCCATAAGGCTATCTGGGGATTGAGTACAACTAGAGAAAGGGCAAGCAATTGCATGAGGATAAATGGCCAGACTGAAGAGAAAATATCGATAAGGGTAATTTCCGGCGGTGCCACACTTTTGAGATAGAAAGCCGCCGGCCCAAATGGAGGGCTGAGAAAAGACACCTGCATATTCATACAAAACACCACACCAAACCAAACGGGATCGTATCCTAGACCGGTAACAATAGGTACAAAAATAGGCATGGTGAGCAATGCAATTCCTATCCAATCCATGAACATACCTAGAAAAACCAGAATACTCATCATAAGCAAGATGATAAGAAGCGGGCTGACCTCAAGACCCAGGATCATACCCTGAACAAAACGGTTTCCTCCCATTAGATTATAAACGCCGATCAGGGCGCTTGCTGAAATTCCTATCCAGATAATCATACCACAGGTTCGCATTGTCTGAACTACACTGGATTGCAAAACGGTAAAACTGAGTTCCCTGCGAATCACAGCCAACAGAAGAACGGCACCAACTCCCACACTTGCAGCTTCAGTCACCGAGGCGACCCCACCATAAATTGAGCCGAGAACAAAAAAGATGATTGTACCGGGAGCAGTAATATCCAGGGCAATCTTCCAGATGTTCACTGATTCATCTGATTCATCTTTGTTGATAGGTGGCGCAAGTTGAGGTTGGAGATAACACCGCACGAGGATATAGATGAGATAAAAACTGGCAAGCATTAACGCAGGTACTACTGCACCGGTAAAAAGATCGCCGATGGAAACATTCGCTGTTAGACCATAAATGATGAGTACTATCGAAGGTGGGACCATTGTGCCCAGCGATCCACCGGCACAAACGGTTCCAATGGCAAGATTTTTGTTATAGCCAAGTCTCAACATCTGGGGTAGTGCGAGCATACCCAGAAGAACTGTCTCACCCCCAATGATACCACTCATTGCTGCGAGAAAAACGGCTACAAATAATGTTTGTACTGCAACACCACCTCGTATTCTTCCCCCAAAAAATTGCATGGCATTATAGAGATCCTTAGCAATATTGGTACGATCCAGAAGTGAAGCCATGAGTACAAACATGGGCACCGCAATCAGGGTATATTCCCCGACAAAACTATAAATCCTGCTGGTTAGCAGAGGTAAAACCTTAGGCCCGAACCAGCCAATGGCGAAGAACATGGCAACAAAGCCTGTGAGGTAGGCTAAGGGTTTCCCTAACATGAGGAGAACAATCATCATGCCAAACAGCAGAAAAGTACCCCACTCTACCCCAATTGCTGAAAGCTCAAACATGCAGCAGCTCCTTTGCCTTTAACGATCTGAGTTTTCTTGAGATTCCGGATTACGCAACGCCCTGACCTTTCGCCACAACTGCTGGATTGCTTGGATAGTCATCAGGATGACAACAACAAAAAGAACTGTTTTGACCACTGCGGGAGATGGAGAATTAAAGGCAGAACCTGAGCGTTGCAGCCTGAATAATCCGGTAGGATCGAAAAGCGCTTTCTCCGCCATAATGTAGCCCGCCCAGGCAAGGCCACCACAAAAAAACAGACTGAGCACTCCGACAATAACATCGATTATTCTTCTGATTTTGGACGGCAGGGCATCACGCACTACGGTTACACGAATGTGACGGTCCTCAGCCATGCAATAGGAACCACCCCAGAGCATACCAATACCCACAAGCATCAGAGTGGTTTCATGTGCCCAGGATGTAGGACTGTTGAAACCGTATCTCAAAATAACCTCAAAGATACTGATAGCAACAGCCACAAAATAGAGCCAGCCAATGAGATTGCCGATCTTTACGATCCAGATATCCAGAAAAGACATTGGTTGGCCATTCAGTGTCCGTGGTATATCAGTTTTGCTACTCATTGCTAATCCTCCAATAGTATCAGTCCGTCAGCGTTAAGCCGGCAGACTGATACGCTATATTACATTAATCCCTGTGATTTCATGAACTTTACTAGAGCATCTGCGTATTCCTTGGCGATGGGAGACTGCTTGGTTATGCTCTCCCACTGAGCTCTGGCAATGTTGCGAAATTTAGCGCGCTCTTCAAGCGGCCAATCGGATATCTGGATACCTTCAACGCGTGCCTTGGCAGCAGCTTCGAGATCCTGCATCTCATACTGAAAGAACACCTCTGTAGCCAATCGCCAGACAGCAGTTTCCATCATAGTTTGCATGTTTTTTGGTAATGAGTTCCAGATGTCTTTGTTGATAGTAACAACCTGCAGTGGCATGGAATGAAACCCTGGAAAAACAGGGTATTTACCAATCTTGTGCATACCCTGTTTATGGTTTACTGAAAACAAGGTGTAGTCAGCTGCATCAATTACGCCTTTTTCCAGCGAGGTATATACCTCAGAACCTGGCAGATTTACTGGTGCAGCTCCGGCTGCGGCAAATACTTTCTGTACCATGCCTTCCGGTGCGCGCATCTTCAAACCTTTAAGGTCAGCCACACCATTAAGTGGTTTGGAAGAAACGAATGCTTCAACCCCAGTGATAACAATCCCAACCAGCTGTACGTTGTATTTGTCGTAGAGTTTCTGAAATATCTCCTTACCGCCCCCATAGTTGAGAAACTTCAACGCTTCTGAAGGATGACCAAAAGCGCCAACTGTATTGCCAATGAGTCCAAATGCTGGATCATGACCGGCAAAATAGGACGGGTCGGTAAACTCACCCTGGAGAATGCCACTGGACACCGCATCAAGGGTTTCATTGTACTGCACAACCGAGCCCGTAGGGGCAACAGAGAGCTTTATCTGTCCATCGGACATCTCACTCAGCCATTTTCCATAATTCTCAGCCATCTGGTACATAAAAATGCCAGGCTGATCGGATGACTGAAAGGTCCATTCGTACTTTTTAGCCATTGCTGGCCCAGCGGCCAGGGCTAACACAATTGCCAAACCTCCTATTACTCGCTTAAGCATACTTTCCTCCTTGGTTTTTCTTTTTGCCCTGCATTATCTCCCAAGTGCAGGGCTGGTTATATTTAACCAGTAAATTTCACCAACCTCCTCATTTGCATCACCTATACGCCTCTATCACTTTCAAAATGGTTAAGTATATCTTTCCTGAAAGGAATATTGAGATCCTGCAAGTCATGGATGGTTTTACACAACACTCGCTTGGCTTCATGCTTTGCCTGTTCAGGTTTTCTTGCACGGATAGCATCGAGAAGACGTAAATGATTTTCGATACTCGCCGACACTGACGCTACCTTTTCAAAGGTCAACCGAACAATCAATTCAACCGAAACCATACAAAGATCTCGCATCCGGGAAAGAAATATATTTCCGGATGCATCCAGGATTATGTTATGAAAATCAATGTCTCCCTGGGTACTCTCGGGAGTCCGAAGACTTTCAGCAGAACTCATTCGTGTTAAGGCCTCCGACATTGCCATAAACTGCTCCATTGTTCCCCGAATTGAAGCCAGGGCAGCTGCTTCGGGTTCAATAATCAAACGTATTTCGACCAGGTGTTCGATTATGGAAATGGCCATATCACTTTCCCGTAACCATGACAAAACCTCAGGATCAAGGAGCATCCAGGAGGAGAGCGGCTGAACAGATGAACCTTCACCCGGCTTGGATGCCACCATCCCTTTAGAAACCAAAACGGAAATAGCCTCACGCACTGCAGTTCTGCTTACTCCCAGCTTGTCGCATAAATCGTTGGTAGCTGGTAAAGGCTCTTTGAATTTGAGGGATTGGGAAAGTACTTGGTTCAGCAGATATTCAATGACCATCCAGCGAACGCGAGGGTGCTTTATTTTGACAGGATTGCTGTAGGAGTATTGTTGTGTGCTGGTCATACTATCACCATTCCGCTACCGAACCATCTGTATGACGCCACACCGGGTTACGCCACCGATGAGATAGGGCCGCACCTTCTTTGACTTTCGCTTCATTGATTGCAATGCCGAGCCCTGGCCCCTTGGGTATATCTACATAACCGTCAGCATAGGTGAAAACTGACGGATCAACCAGGTAGTCAAGAAGATCATTTTCTCGGTTATAGTGGATACCGAGACTCTGTTCCTGGATAAAGGCATTATGACTAGTAGCATCGAGCTGCAGGCAAGCAGCAAGGGCAATAGGCCCAAGTGGACAATGAGGAGCAATTGCTACATCATAGGCTTCGGCCATGGATGCGATTTTTCTACACTCGGTAATCCCGCCTGCATGGGAAAGGTCAGGTTGGATTATATCAACAGCTCCCAGCTCAAGATAAGTTTTGAAGTCATATCTGCTATAGAGCCTTTCTCCGGCAGCAATGGGGATATTGCAATGCCTCCTTATTTCAAGCATTTCATCTGGATGCTCAGCAAGAACGGGTTCTTCAATGAACATGAGATTGAACTGTTCAAGCTCTTTTGCAATGATTCGTGCCATGGGCTTGTGGACCCTGCCGTGAAAATCAACACCGATATCAAAATATGGTCCGCATTCCTGACGAATGGCCGCAACCCGCTCGACTAGCCGATCTATCTTGCGGTGGTTGTCTACAATCTGCATCTCTGCAGTACCATTCATTTTTATTGCCGTACCACCATTATCCTTAACTTCCCGGGCAGCTTTACCAACATCGGTTGGTCTATCCCCTCCGATCCATTGATATATTCTGACTTTTTCCCTGCAACTGCCACCCAGCAAATTATACACAGGGGTATTAAAGAATTTACCTTTGATATCCCAGAGTGCTTGATCGATACCGGCAAGTGCACTCATTAGTATCGGCCCTCCCCGGTAAAATGCACCTCGATAGAGTTCTTGCCAGATGTCCTCTATGCGAGCCGGATCTTTACCTATTATGTAGTCCATCATTTCATGGACTGCGGCTTCCACGGTATGAGCCTTCCCCTCCAGGACGGGTTCACCCCAGCCGATGAGGTCCTCATCGGTTTCAATTTTAAGAAAGAGCCAGCGTGGAGGAACGATATAGGTAGTGTATCCGGTTATCTTCATGGAAGATCCTCGAGAAGAAAGGAGTATTCGGATAAAATACTTTTTATATAGTGCTAAAAATAGTATTTATAGTTGGTGTAAATATGTGTACTCTTTTTCCACTGGTCACGTCAATAAAAAAGAAGAGGTTGAAAATGTCATCTTTGCTTGGAATTGATTGGGGAACCACCTCTTTTCGCGCTTATCTGCTCGATCTCAAGGGAACCATTGTCAAAGCTATACATTCCGATGCTGGAATACTATCGGTAAAGAATAACGACTTCATCACTCCCCTGCATGAACAACTCAGCAATCTAGGTGAGACACTTAACGATCTGCCAATAATAGCCTCAGGGATGATTACTTCGAAAAATGGCTGGATGGAAACACCATATATTGAATGTCCTGCCACCATTGGCGACATAGCTGCAGAACTCCAGCCTCTCTCAGTCGAAAACCTCGGTACAATATGGTTTGTTCCTGGAGTTAAACAACTCCATCCAGAACCTGACATTATGCGAGGTGAAGAAACTCAACTTGCAGGCCTGGAGCAACACGGCAAAAAGACGGTAATTTTGCCAGGTACTCACTCAAAGTGGGTGAAGATGGAAGGAAATATGCTTACTCAATTTAAAACTTTTATGACCGGTGATATGTATAACGCTGTTCTGGCAAATACCATATTACAGGCAACCCCAATGCAAGATTGGTCGGATGAAGATTTTTTATCTGGGGTTGTCATGGGATATGAGCGATATACTCAGGGAACGACACTTCTCTCGGCATTGTTCCAGGTTCGCGTTCAGGCAATCTTAGAGCTGAGCTCTGCAGAAGGTTGGCGAAGCTTTATTTCAGGTTTACTCATTGGTACTGAAATAGGAGAGGGCTTAAACTGCGGATACGCCAAGAGTGATACATTCACCATTATCGGTGCTGAAAAACTTGCACATCTCTACTGTAATGCCCTCAAAGCATGTAATATTACCAGTGTCGTTCAATCAGCAGAATTGGCAGCTCAGGGTCTTTATCGACTGGCACAAAACAGAAAATTCCTGTAACCCACAAAGTAGCAATAAAAATGAATATGCAAGAATTTCTCAGCAATTTCCCTTTCATTGCGATTACCAGAGGAATACAGCCTGAAGAAGCAGTAGAATGTGCTGAGGTCCTCCATGCCAGCGACTTTTATATTATTGAAACACCTCTGAACACTCCAGATTCGCTCCTCTCAATCAAAAAGATGGCAGACAATTTCGGAGACCTACTCCTAATTGGAGCTGGTACTGTAACTACAATCGACCAGGTAGAATGGGTTGCCAAAGCAGGTGGTCGCCTGATTGTTTCTCCACATTGTGATCTTGAAATCATTCGGGCCACCAAAGCGATGGACCTAATATCAATCCCTGGTGTTGCAACGCCAACGGAAGCTCTTTCAGCTATCTCCGCCGGTGCAGATGCTCTTAAACTCTTCCCTGCTGAAATAATCACCCCACAGGCAGTTAAAGCCATGCGCGCTATCTTATCACCTGATATACCGCTAATACCTGTAGGAGGAATTTGCGCAGATAATTGGCAGCCATACTTCCAAAACGGAGCAAATGGTTTCGGACTCGGCTCATCTCTTTACACAAAAAATATACCAGCCTCTCAACTGCAAAAAAATGCAGCAAGCATCAGGGAAAGTTGGAAATCCTACTTAAGAACTGAGTGAAACAATTTTGAAGCATTTAGCCCGAATATTTCACGTGTCTGCTGGTTTCCTAATCGAGGCATCAAGGGTACCGCTGTAGTAATTTACCGCAAGCCCCTGATAACGAAGAGTATGGAATCAACAGGCACGCTCGAAGAGTGAAAATCGAATGAATTCTTCAGGGTACAAAGTGTTAC
>CAZWVC010000223.1:0-7101 GCA_964637245.1 uncultured Desulfocapsaceae bacterium | reverse complement strand
ATAGTAGAAAGCACAGCGGCACCACCACACATGTCATACTTCATATCTTCCATACCGGCTGCTGGTTTCAAGCTTATACCGCCAGAGTCGAAGGTTAAACCTTTGCCGACCAGAAGAAGTGTTTTGGCTTTTTTGGAAAAATGGTGTTCTACAATGACCAGTTTAGGTGGAATTGCAGATCCCTGGTTGACTGCAATTATTCCTCCCATACCTAGTTTTTCAAGTTTTCTCTTCTCCAATATGTGACATTTAAGCTTATACTTGGTTGCAATATCCCGGGCATAATCAGCAAAGCTTTGAGGCGTCCATCGATTTCCTGGCTCATTTGCCATATTGCGGGCATGACATGTTGAGATCGCGGCGATATGAGAACGTTTAATTAAATCACGCGTTTTTTGAACCTGATCTGAAACAAGAAAGCGTATCTCCTTTATCCCAGGATAGGAATTTTTTTCTTTTTCGTCTGTTTTATATTTTTTAAACGTGTAACCACCAAGTAAGATACCTTCTGTTAGAGCTGCTACGCAAGATGAGCTGTTTGATTTAGTAAATAATTCTGAAGGGATGATGGTAATTTTGGTGGATTTGAGTTTTGCGCAGATTCCGGCAATGTACCCACCGGCAATTCGCAATCTCTCCACAAGTTTGTCTGAATCGACTCCCCTATTCAGCAGCCCAACTCCAACAAAAGCTATTCTCTTACTTTTTATTGGAAGATTTTCATTTTCAGTATAGAAAAGTAACTGATCTTTCTCATTTCCCTTAAAATCCTTTAATCTTAGGGCTTTATTGAAAAGCTTGTGCTGTAAGAGTGAAAAATATGCAGTATCTTTCCTTTTTTGACCAACACAATAAATAAGTAATTCTGTCTGTTGTTTTTTACTGACTGAGGTTGTCGCTATTATCTTGGTGTTTTTCATAAGCATTGCTCCCGGCAACAGGTTGTAAAGTTGAATATGCTATGTATCCTTGTGTTCAATCAAATGTAAAATATAGACAGTTAAGGGTATAAATCATCTAAAATTGTGATCAGTTCATTATTTCAATGAGAAGAGTTACCTGTCGCACACATAATGAGGTGATTCTTTGAAGCAAAAAACTATATTTTGAAAAAGACTGATACCTCTTAATATGTTTATAATATTTCATAAAAGATTGTGGTAATCGTTTTTTTTATGTTTATACAATTGCTGTATAATTTTAATAAGGTGTTTTGGGGTATTTCGATTTTTAATTATTCTGCCAAAGAGGGGTAAGAAGTGTTAAGCACATTAATAGCAGCCGTTTCACTCGCAATCATAGTTTCAGCATTTTGTTCAGTATGTGAGGCAGCATTATATTCTATCTCTGCTAGTCAAGTTGAGTTGTTAAAAAACTCTGGTAACCCCGCCGGGAATGTCCTCAAAGATTTACGTGATGATATTGATGAACCGATCACGGCCATTCTCACTCTCAACACTGTGGCAAATACAGTGGGTGCTGCCATTGCTGGAGCTTCAGTGGCAAAACTATTTGGGGATCATAATGTCATCTGGTTTTCAGGTGCTTTCACTTTGTCAATATTGATTTTTTCAGAAATTATTCCCAAAACAGTTGGGGTTTCATTCAGCTTCAAAATTGCACCGAGAATAGCTGCGACATTGCGACTGATGGTTGTTGCATTAAAACCAATAATTTGGCTATGCAGATCCATTACCAGGTTAATTCCGCAGCAGGGCTCCCAGGAGCAGATATCGCCGGAAGAGCTCCAAACCATCGCAGCACTGTCGCTTAAATCCGGTCAGATAGAAATTGATCAGGAACGGGTAATAAATAACGTGCTTGAATTGCAGACTAGAATGGTGCGCCAGGTAATGACCCCCAGAACCGTCACATTTTCTCTTGATGAAGATACAACTGTTGAAGATGCCATGAAAAATGTGAAACAGTTAAGCAGTCACAGTAGAGTCCCGGTATACCAAGGTGAGCAGGATAACGTTACCGGAATTATTATGAGAAAAGATGTATTACTTGCGGCTGCCCAAAAGCAGGCTGAAAAGAAATTGTCATCATTGAAACAAACCGTACATTTTGTTCCGGAAACAGCTCCACTAAATAGAATACTGATAGATTTTTTTGATAGAAGACAACACCTGTTTGTCGTTGTGGATGAATATGGTTCAATGACCGGGATTATTTCAATGGAGGATATACTCGAAGAAATTGTTGGCCGGGAAATTATAGATGAATCGGACCGTACTCTGGATATGCGTGAACTTGCCCGCAAGCAAACTCAGGAAACAATGAAAAAAATAAAAAAAGATACTAGTTGATTGCTGAAAGTTTAACTAATATTTCTATTTCCACTTTATCTCTCTCAATGATAACCGGAACAACCTCCCCTACCTTATGTTTTTCCATTATGTTCTGAATATCTTCAAAGGAACGAACATCTCTGTCATTTATTTTTTTGATTATATCGCCAATTATTATATCTCCGCGATATTGGGTAGTTGGCCTGAGGCCAGCTTTATGGGCACCACTGTCATTGGTTACTTCAAGAATTATCAATCCATCAATACCAAGCTGTCTGGAAATTCTGCTATCCGCCAGGGACACACCTAAACCAGGTTTTATGAGTCTGCCATCCTGAATAAGTTGAGGTATCACTCTATTGACTTCAGCAACTGGTACAGCAAAGCCAATCCCAGCATAGGCACCTGAAGGGCTATAAATTGCTGTATTTATACCTATTAATCGTCCAGCACTGTCAAGCAATGGTCCTCCAGAATTGCCTGGATTAATAGCAGCATCTGTTTGAATTACTCCACGAATTAACCTTCCGGTGATGGCCTTGATTTCACGATCAAGAGCAGAGATGATACCTGAAGTTATGGTCTGATCAAGTCCAAAGGGGTTACCAATGGCAAAAACTTTCTGCCCTACCAATAATTTATCAGATTCTCCAATAGGTATAGGATTGAGGGAGTTATCGGGAGCATTAATCTGTAAAACAGCAAGATCTTTATCTGGAGCAACACCAACGAGAGAGGCTTTCCATTTGGTCTGGTCGGCCATGGTTACCTGAATGGAGTTAGCATCGCTTATAACATGAAAGTTGGTTACAATCATGCCACTTTTATCCCACACTATTCCAGATCCGGTACCCTGGGGTATCTCGACGGCATTGAGAGAGAAAAGGTTTCTCCTAAGAGCTATACTCGTAATATAGACAACCGATGAGGAGGTACTTCTAAAGATTTCAATGGTATTTATTTCATCCGAGGCAAGATCACCCCGAGCAGTAATTGCCCGGGGTTCAGCCGGTTGTCTACTTTTTTTAGCGAATGGATTTAAAATTAGCCATATTCCTAAAATAATAACTATTGCTATGGCTAAAGGTGATGTTTTACGAAATGTTTTACCTTCTTTCATTATGTATTAGGTTATTAAATCTCATAGGTTTAACAATAATTTAGCGACCCAAAAATAAACTAAGACACCCAGTATATCAATAGATGTTGTAACGAATGGTCCTGTGGCAATGGCTGCATCGATGTCAAACCTTTTGAGGATAAGAGGTATAAATGCTCCTATTGTAGCAGACATAACCATACATGAAAAAATTGATAATCCAACAACGACACCTAACAAGGGTGTTGCAGCATGGGTTGCAAAAGTCACAACACCAAGGAAGATTCCGTAGATAATTCCAAGAATAAGACCAACCCGCATTTCTTTGAGAACAACCTTGAGAAATTCATTCATATTTACTCGACCTGTGGCAATGCCACGGACGATAATAGTGGATGACTGTGTTGCAATGTTACCACCCATACCCATTACAATAGGAATAAAAGAAGCGAGAGCCAGCACCTTTGTCAGTTCTTTTTCAAAAGTACCAATGATGATCATAGCCATAATACCTCCAACCCAAGAAGCGAAAAGCCATGGTGCTCGTAACAAAGCGTTTTCTCGAGTTGATTTTAGCAATATCTCTCTATCTTTACCGGCACCGGCCATCTGTAGGAAATCTTCGGTGGCTTCTTCCCGGATCACATCGATAATATCATCAACGGTCACTATACCAACAAGATTGTACATGGTATCAACTACTGGAATGGCAAGAAAATTGTATTGTGAAACAATATGCGCAACTTCTTCCTGGTCAGTATCTGTATTGACTGATATAACATTATCATTCATGATATTTTTTAGCTGCCGGTGCGGTGGATGCATGAGGAGTTCGCGCAATGAAAGAACCCCGGAAAGCTTGCCCTCTCCATGGGTAATGTAAAGATAGAATGCCATTTCCTTTTCTTCACTGCGTTTTTGGACCAGAGAAATGGCATCGCCTACACTGAGCTCCTCATCAAGGCTCATATAATCTGTAGACATGAGCCCACCTGCTGATTCTGGGTGATATTGCAAGAGCTCATCCACTTCTTCACGGTCCTTCTTTTCCATATGTTTGCGAATTTCGTCTGCAACTTCTATGGGAAGGGCTTCTAAAAGATCAGCAGCATCATCTGAGGCCATATCACTGACGACCTCTGCCATGAATTGTGCTGATAGACCTTGGACAAGATCTATCATGATGGACTCATCGAGTTCGCTGAGAAACTCACCAACTACATCAGTTTGGGCAACAATGCCAATTACTTTTTGTCGTTCAACTTCACTTAAGTAGCGAAAAACCCAGGCAATATCAGCTGGATGGGTCTTGTTAATGAGTTTTTTTAGGTTTCCTATGGCGTTTCGTCGACTAAGTCGTCGAACCATATCAAGAATGACCATTCCCTCATTACCAATGAGATCCTTTTTTGTCTTATCTTCAGCAACCATAACGAATCCAATCGTACCGTGAGTTTAAGGGGTTGTTATCCTGGAACAGGGCGAGTATATTCGCACGACTGCACATAGTACACTTATAATAGTCGCTAGGTCAATTTGAAAACTTGCTCACACAATTTTACCTGAAGATATAATTAATTTTAATGTGTTATGGAAAAGAACAAAAACAAAAGTGAGTTAGAAATTCTCTTTGCTGATGCTGTAAATCTACATCAAAGCGGTGAATCTTCTAAAGCGTGTAAATTTTACAGGTTAATTCTAAAGGAAATACCAGATTCCCCTCTAGTTCACTACAATCTGGCTCTTGCGTTATTCGAATGTGGACATTACGAAAAGTCATGCAATCATTACCGTAAAGCACTTGATCAAGCACCAGAAAATGTCGATGTATTATTCAATTTAGCACTGGTGTTAAACAAACTTGGAAAGCTTGAAGAGGCAATTGCAACTTACGAAAATATTTTATCACTTCAACCTGGTGATATAGACTCGTTATACAATATTGCATGCGCATATAAGGACGATGAGGATTATGCTAATGCATTGAGATATTATGAACAAGTACTCACCCTTGATCCTACCCATCTGCCATCGATCAATAATATAGCCTTTATTCATCACATATGTGATGATCTCTCGAGTGCTCGAAAATACTACGCTCTTCTGTTGCAATTAAACCCGAAGCATGTAGCTGCAAAACATATGCTTTCATCGATAGAAGGTGAATCTCTCAGCTCTGCTGATCCCCGCTACGTAGCTGAAGTATTTGATGCTTATTCGAGTAATTACGATGCAAGTCTTGTAGAAAAACTTAGCTATTCTGTACCACAGGCAATGAGAGCTCACTTTAATGAGTTTTGTCAGGTTACTGGCAAAAGCCTCAGAGCACTTGATCTTGGATGTGGCACAGGTCTTGGAGCACAAGCTTTTTGCGATATTTGCACATCAATCGATGGTATAGATATATCACCGAAAATGGTGCAGATCGCTGATAAAAAGAACATATATACGTCACTTTATGTTGATGAGATAGCACATTATTTAGAAAAATGTGAAACTAAATATGATTTAATATTGGCAACCGATGTTTTTACTTATAGTGGTGGGTTGGAGAATATTTTTTCTTTAGTATATCGAATAATGGAAAAATCGACCTTCTTCTGTTTTTCCACAGAAAAATTGGAGAATGAAGGTTATGTCCTGCGCCCTTCCGGAAGATTCGCCCACTCAATTGACTACATAAAAAGTATCTCAAGGTCTATTGGTTTTACCGATACACAATATTTATTAACGCGACTTCGAAAAGAAAAGGATTCATGGGTTGAAGGTGTTCTTTATTTTCTTAGAAAATAGGCAAGTGACTGCTTATTGGAAAAGACCACTTTTCTGTGCCACCCAGCATATGATCAAACCGATAGTCATTGCTAGTAATCCCACAGATCTAAGCTGTTGAGGGGGGAAGTCGCTTAATTTTTTGAGCCACTCACGCATTGCCTCAGGTGCAGCAACGTATGGTAAGCCTTCTAAAATTAAAACCATACCTATGAGAAGTATCAATAGTTTCATCACCATTTTTTAACAAGAACAAGGGTATAATACAAGTAATCAATCAATTTAGCAGGGTGAATATTGATCCAATTTCTTATTCATATTCCATTGCTTTTTCAGATAACACCTAATATTATTAGGCTAACAATCACTAAAAAGTCGATTTTTACTATATTACTTCCCTCTTCCCCTATATTCGAATAGATGACTAATTCAAAGAGTTCCAAATATACCGAAGCCGGAGTTGATATTGACAAAGGCAATGAGTTTGTCGATAAAATAAAAGAGGTTGTTGCCTCTACTCATCAACGAGGTGTCCTTAATGACATCGGTGGTTTTTCAAGCATGGTTGCCATTGATACGGAGAAATATAAACAGCCTGTTCTGGTTTCCTCAACCGACGGTGTCGGCACTAAACTAACTGTTGCTCAGCTTTGTGGGAAACACAATACAATCGGCATTGATCTGGTGGCAATGTGTGTCAATGACATAATAGTTGGTGGTGCTACACCTCTCTGTTTTCTTGATTATTTTTCCATTGGAAAACTTGATATAACTATGGCATCAGAAATAGTTGATGGTATAGCGGAAGGTTGCAGGCAGGCCAAATGTTCTTTGGTTGGAGGGGAGACCGCTGAAATGCCTGGGCTCTATAAAGCTGGTGACTATGATCTGGCTGGTTTCACTATAGGCATAATCGATAGAGATAAAATTATTGAT
>CAZWVC010000222.1:0-7146 GCA_964637245.1 uncultured Desulfocapsaceae bacterium | reverse complement strand
TGATCTTCATCATGAATGCTCATTGGGCCTCCCATAATGATGAGCATATCGAAATGTATTTCCTCAGGTAGGAGATCCCCATTCCAGAAACGCGTACAACTCAGCGAATGATCGTTTTCCTTTGCCCAGTTGGAGATCATTCCCAGCCCTTCAAATTCAACATGCTGGAGCCAGTGGATATTCATGTTAGTGGATTAAATCTATTCGTTATTAATCTGAATGTTACTCTCATAGCAAAAACATCATAGGTATACAATGTGTCACTTGATTAGAATTACGAAGTGATTTACTAATGACGGGTTTTATTTCATCTTGCGACAGAGTCAGCGAATTGGCGGAGCAAAGATGATTCCACCATTATTCCACAGATTATTCAATCCACGTTTGAGTTTCAGAGGCGATGATTCACCAAGATTTCTCTCAAATGACTCACCGTAATTACCAACTTGCTTAATTATCTGATATGCCCAGCCATCTGTTAATCCCAGCCCCTTTCCACCGATACCCTCAAGACCAAGAAACCGTTTTACCGCATGGTTCTGACTGGAGACCTTCGTGTCGATATTGGCTGATGTAAGCCCAAGTTCTTCACCATTTATCATGGCAAAAACTACCCATTTTACCGTATCAAACCAGCCGTCATCACCTTGTCTCACAGCAGGACCCAATGGTAGGTTGGTGATTACCTCTGGCAGAAAGATCGTTTCTCCGGGTTGGGCCAGTATGCTCCGCAGTCCCTGAAGCTGTGCCCTGCCGCCAGAAACAACATCACACCTTCCTGCCTCGAAGTCCTTGACAATCTGATCCACCGTATCTGAGATTATCGTTTTATAGGTAAGTTCGCTTTCCTGGAGGTATTCTGCGAGATTTTCTGCATAGCGGCCTCCCGACTCGAGGCAGACGGTAAAATCCTGAAGCTCAAGAATGGATTTTACATTCATCCTTTTGGCAACGATGAAACCTTGTAAATCCAGGAAAGTAACTGCGGTAAAATCCATGCTTTGCGAGCTATCCCGGGTAAGATTCCAGGTAAGATTTCTGGCGAGTATATCAACATCTCCTGCAAGAAGAGCAGTAGCTCTCTCCTTAGGCAACAGGGGCACATATTTTACCTTCTTGGCACTGCCCAATACAGCTGCAGCCACAGCCCGACAGACATCAACATCGATACCACTCCAATTGCCCTTGCCGTCAACACTTGAAAAACCGGGAACCCCAGTGGAGACACCGCAGAGCAGGTGATCACGACGAACCACTTCATCTTTGGTAAATGCATGGGAAAATGCGGAGTTAAAAGATATAAAAAGCAGCGTAAATATATACAGAAAACGCTTCATTTAGTTCCGTTGAATTATGATTAATCATCATGGTCATGATGCATTAACGAAGATTCTACCAATATGGCTGCATCTTGTCCACCAGAAGCGAACGACCATTACTTTTTTCTTAAACCGCTCTAAAGAAATGGTAGATTTTTGTCAGAGGGATTATACCTTATCCACCATATGAAATGAATCCAATGCTGCAAAAAGTAGATTCATTTGGCTTCACTGCATGGTCTGCTGGTAATACTATATAAATCATCCTTATAAGAAAAACACTTCATGACAAAATACAATGCCAGATATATTGCCATTGAAACGCTGGACAACATAGAGAAAGGCAATACACCACTTCCCATTGTCTACCAGCAACTCTGCAATTTTCACGAGTTGAGCAGTCTAGACCGATCACTTGGCATGAAAATTATCTACGGTGTTTTACGCCAGAAGCAATATCTTGAGGTTCTTATCTCAAGGCTATGCAAAATCCCGCTCAAAAAACTACATCCCCTTGTCCGTCATGCCCTTGCGGTTGGACTCTATCAGATTGTCTTTCTTAGTCGTATCCCTGAATCTGCAGCAGTAAATGAAACAGTAAATGGAGCAAAAGCAACAAAAATGCCAAAACGTCTGCATGGTTTTGTTAATGGCGTCTTACGTCAATCCATCCGGCAAAAGAAAGAGCTGCCAAAGCCTGGTGTAGCAGAGCAGAACCATGCTGCCATTCTCAACCATCCAGAGTGGATGACAAATCGTTGGGCCGCTAATTTTGGGACAAACGTGATGCAGGCAATCTGCCTGGCCAACAACGAACAGCAGGTTCTAACCCTGCGCATAAACACCCTGAAGATATCTGTGGAAGAATATCTTCAGCTACTCAGTTCAAACGATATCAAGGCTAAACCAGGCAGATATGCGATTAGCGCTGTAAATCTGCCAGAATTTCAGGGAGCCGTGACAGCTTTGCCGGGTTATGAACAGGGCTTTTTTCAGGTGCAGGGGGAGTCTGCCCAACTCGCCTCTCTTCTCTTGTGCCCAATCATGCAAAATGGTCGCTATCTTGACGGCTGCGCCGGACTAGGTGGCAAGACCGGGCATCTGTTGGAACTGGTGAGCCAACAAGACGGAAAGCTAATAGCCATTGAACCGGAGCAACATCGTCAGGAAAAACTGCTCCAGAATCTTGCTCATTTTACTGACAGGGAGAAACTCACCCTTTTTCGCGGGTCACTGCAGGAATACAATAAAACTGCACCACCGCATTTTCATGGTATCCTCATTGATGCACCATGTTCAGGTACAGGAATTACCGCTAGGCATCCTGATATTCGCTGGCGCAGAGAACTTTCAGATATCGCCAAATATTCGACCGTTCAGGCTGAACTACTTGAAATTGCCGCAACCTTGTTGCTACCAGGCGGTGTATTAGTATATGCAACCTGCTCGCTTGAGCCTGAAGAAAATGTTGATATAATAGAACAATTTTTAAAAAATAATCCACAATTCAAACTTGCCGACTGTCGGCCCTGTCTACCTGATACAGCTTTTGAGCTGGTCCGGGAAAACTGTTTTCAGCCACGACCCTCTGAACTCACCGATGGCTTTTTTGCAGCCCGGCTTGTCCGCAATATTGCTGATGATTAATTTTTTGATGACTGTGAATATAACCTGTATTAGAGTCCCAGGGACTTATTCAATCATACTTAATTCAACCTACAGGAATACCTATGGCGGAGATAAGAAGTACCATGGATATGGTAATGGAGCGTGCGGCTAAAATGGCTGCAGACTCAAAAGGCGGAACGGAAAATGATACCGCCGAAAAATTTGGAATGCGCCTTGCTGCGGAACATTTGCAAAAAGGTGAAGGAAATCTTTTAAATATCCTAAGGGAACAAAAACAAGAGGATCAGCTTGCCATTCTCAAAGGAATGACGGATACACTATTGCGAAATATTGTTTTGCCTCGAGACGAGTATCTTCTGGAAAGCAGTATGAGGGCCCTCCAATGTGTTGCAGATCTTTCCCCCAGTGAAGTTTCCTCAACTTCAGGTGAGCTCCAGCAAATTCTCACCCAATATAGTCAGCACAAAGAACAGATGCTGCAGCAAATTGATGATGCCATACGCAACCAGCTCAAACAGAAGCTGGCTGAACAGGGAACAGAATTGAGTGATGATACGGCCATCAATCCAGCAATGCACCCGCAATATCAGGAAGAAGTCAACAGGGTACTCATCGATCTGAACAACCAGTATAATGAAGCCCTGGACCAGCGCAAAGATATGATCCGTCAGCAGCTTGTACCCTCAGGGAAATGATGGAAAGAATGAATTATTCCAGCCGTATTCAGAGACTGCAAAAGAGGTTGCGTAGAAAAAAACTCGATGCTCTTTTAGTCAGCCAACCGGAGAACCGTAGATATCTTAGTGGATATACGGCAACTGATCATGGTATTGCCGAAACATCGGGACTACTTCTAATTTTGCGGAAAGAGTCACCCTATCTGCTCACCGACTTCAGATTTGGCGAGCAGGCAACCGCTGAAACCGAAGGATTTGAAGTTGTCCTCTACCCCAAAGGGCTTTTCGTTCTGCTAAAAAAGCTTCTACCACAGCTCAAAATCAAACGACTTGGTTTTGAAAGCAACTACACCCTGCACTCTACGTCGGAAAAGCTTCATGAGCTCTGTGATAATTTAGGGATATCCCTTGTGCCTCAGGTAGGAATAATTGAGAGAATGCGGCTGATAAAAAGCGAAGAGGAAATCAAGTTTATCCGTAAAGCTGTAAAGCTCAATGAAAAGGTCTTTCGGAAGGTTTTCAAAATGCTCGATCATGGTCAAACTGAAATTGACACTGCCCTGCAAATAGCTGCAGAAATGCGGCGCAGGGGTGCTGAAAGAGAGAGCTTTGAAACCATCGTGGCGTCTGGCAAAGCCAGCTCTTTGCCCCATGCATTCCCCGGTATGGGGAAACTCTCAAAGAGGGCGCCAGTGGTTATAGATATGGGACTCATCCTCGAAGGCTATTGTTCCGATATGACCCGCTCATTCTGCCTTGGCAAGCCCACTAAAAAATATCTGAAGATCCACCGTATCGTACGGAAAGCCCAATTAGCAGGCATTGCTGCCGTACGTGCCGGGGTAGCGGGAAAAGTAGTAGATAGTGCCGCCCGTAAAGTCATTGTCGATGCAGGATATGGAAACTACTTTGGCCATGCACTGGGTCATGGTGTAGGTCTCGCTGTACACGAAGAACCACGGGTATCTCCCAAAGGCAGTAAAAAGTTACGCCCTGGTATGGTAATCACCATTGAACCAGGTATCTACATCCCCGGTTGGGGAGGAATTCGACTGGAAGATATGGTGGTTGTCAGGGAGGATGGTTGTGAAAACCTCAACAGTGACACAACCTGGTTAGATATATGACAATCCACAAGTATTTCGTGCTGGACACCAATGTTCTCCTGCATAACCCGGAAGCGATCAGCTCATTTGGGGATAATATCATCGTGCTTCCCATGACGGTTATAGAGGAACTTGATGGTTTTAAAAGGCACAATGATGAGCTCGGTCGGAATGCCCGTCATGTGATCCGCAGTCTAGATCGACTGCGAGCCAGAGGCAGTCTGAAAAACGGGGTTGCCATGGCCAATGGTGGAGTATTGAGAATCACTGTTGAAAAGAAGAGTATGCCCGGAAATTTCATGGACATGACCATCCCCGACAATCGAATTCTCGCGGTGGCCCTCTCCCTGCACAATGAAGGTGAAAAAGTCATATTTGTTTCTAAGGACATTAACTCACGGTTAAAAGCCGATGCCCTGGGACTTGATGTGATGGATTTTGAAAAACAGAAGTGCAACTTCGATGAGCTCTATACCGGCTGGCATGAAATACATGTGCCTGGAGAGCTGATCGATCAGTTTTATCAGGAAGAAGCTCTTACTGTCAAGCAGTTTGACTTTTTCGCCAATGAGTTTATCCACCTCATTGATGCAATGAATGCGAAACACACCGGTATGGCACGGGCCATTTCTGAAGAGAAGATTACCCACCTCAATTCTAAATATGACTCAGCCTGGAAGATACGATCTCGTTCAAAGGAGCAACGCATCGCCTTGGAGCTGCTCCTCAACCCCGAAATTAGCCTGGTAACGCTGATCGGCCAGGCCGGAACAGGAAAGACTTTGCTTGCTCTGGCTGCAGGACTTGAGCTGGTTATCCAACAGGAGCGTTATGAAAAACTACTGGTGTCACGCCCCGTAATCCCCATGGGTAAAGATATCGGTTATCTTCCCGGTACCAAAGATGAAAAACTCTCCCTGTGGATGCAGCCGATTTTTGATAATCTGAACTATCTCATGCGACTTGATTATAAAAGTGATGACGTTTCAGTTCAAAATAAAGTGGATAAACTTTTTAAAGAAAAACATGTGGAGCTTGAAGCCCTTACCTATATACGCGGAAGATCGATTCCCAAACAGTTCGTGATTATCGATGAGGCACAGAATCTCACTCCTCATGAAGTAAAAACCATTATCTCACGAGCCGGGGAGAACACCAAAATGGTTTTCACCGGTGATCCTCACCAGATCGACAACCCATATCTTGACTCCTCTTCAAACGGCCTCTCGTATACCATTGAAAAGCTCAAGGGGCAGGAATTGTATGGCCATATCACCCTGAGTAAAAGTGAACGCAGTCCACTCTCAGCAGTTGCTGCTGATTACCTCTAATTCAACTGACCAATTCTCGTTATGCGCCAGATCGTAATTGATGAACTCTCCCCCATGGAAATGGACAATATTGATTCCTATCTCAAACGTTCAATCAAACAAGGACCAATGATAGGACTTTACTGGCTTGTTCTCCCAGAAGAGCATTTATCCGAACAACAACAGGACCATGATGATTGTGGTCCATTTTATTTCGGAGTGGAGGTGGAACAGCAACGCGTACGCTTTGAGTTGTTGGTACGCAGTGAATCCAATCTGCATTGTACCTGTATAGCTCATGCAAATAAGGAGCAACGCCAATTTGTTCTTGATTTTATCGATAAGATGGTGGAAGAAGAACATATCAAAGCCTAACATTCTCCCTGTTGACTCATTGGCCGCACTGATTATTGTGGTTTAGATTCTTTCGTAGCAGTTGTTTTTCACTCCTTTAAACTGAATGTGAAAAATCGGAATTGAAGGGATAAACCATATGAAAAACTATATTGTTCTCTTTGTGTTTCTCATAGTTTCTGCGTGTGCTCTTAGTCCCACGGGTCGCAGACAACTCATGATTGTCTCTCCCGAAGAGGCTATTACCGCTTCCAGAACTGCCTATATACAGACACTTGCTCCGTTAAAAAAGTCAGGCAAGCTCGATACCAATTCGAAAGTGACACGCCGGGTTAGATATATCACTGGTAAAATTATTACCCAGGCAATTGATATGTTTCCACAAACCGCAGAGTGGCATTGGGATGTTCGAGTAATTGACGATGATGAAATTATCAATGCCTGGTGCATGGCTGGAGGGAAAATGGCTGTATATTCAGGTTTACTAAAAAAAATCAAGCCCTCTGATGATCAGCTTGCACAAGTTCTGGGACATGAGATTGCCCATGCCATAGCCAATCATACAGCAGAAAAAATGTCTATGGCAATGGCTTCACAGCTTGGACTGGCAACAGTTGCCATTGTTACGGGAAGTGGCTCCGGAAGTAACTCTACCATGGCAAGTGCTGAGCTTGCTGCAGGAGTCGCAATACAGCTCCCCAATAGCCGTAAAGCTGAAATTGAAGCGGACCGAATCGGTATCGAGCTTGCT
>CAZWVC010000221.1:0-7168 GCA_964637245.1 uncultured Desulfocapsaceae bacterium | reverse complement strand
TATTTCGGCAGAACTATTGTGCGTCCAAAGAAAAATACTGAGCAACAAGGTAATGAAAATACTCTTTTTCATAAATACCTCCTTATTTATATTTTCAATTTGAGATTCTATCCTTTGGAATTTCCAGGATCATTAATTTACTGTATTTCTCATTACTAGAAAAACAAGTTGTCGCTTGGTTGGCCTGTCTTAGGTGTTATAGATATCAAAGTGCAAATCTTTCCCAGAAGATATGTTTCTTTGGGTATCCTATATCTATCAGTGCTGCTCGAGTGGATTTCATCATTTTATCAGGCCCACAAATGTATATGTGGCTGTCGTTAGGTCTTGCGGTAAGAAGTTCTGTGAGAAGCTCTTTCGTAATTCTTCTACCATTGTCCTCACGGGTGTAGACGATATGTATAGTGCATCTGGCGATATTTTTTTGTATTTCTCTGAATTCTTCTTGAAGAAACATCTCAGAGCGATAACGAAGGCTCCAGATTAATTCAATTTCCGGTTGCTCTGCTCGCTGAGTCAGATCTCGCAACATACTCAACATTGGGGTAATTCCGATACCTGCTGCAATAAAAACTAGACATTGAGTCTCCTCCCTGAATGTGTAACTAAACAGACCATAGGGGCCCTGAACAACAGGGTTACCTTTAGAGATGTTTGGCATTTCAGAGGTCCAGTCTCCTGATTTTTTAATATAAAACTGCAGGGTATCATTGTAACCAGGAGCCGAGGCGATGGTGAAAGGGTGTGGTTCTGCAGATATGTTAGATCCTGAAAAACGAAGAAAACCAAACTGGCCAGGTACATAGTGAAATAATGAAGGTCCGGATAAATGTATAGACACAATCTCTTCACTCACTGGTAAAATTTCCTCAATATCAAGGTAATTACGTTTCAGCAGCTGGTCTCTGATTTTAACTATCGTGACCAGAAGTGCAACGCTGCCAAATATACCTAATAGGGTATACCTGGGTATGGTATTTTCAAAAGAATCGCTTACATAGAAGATATGAACTGAGATGGTTGCAACCAGCAGGTAGCCGAATGGACGGTGAAATCTTCTCCATAAATGATAGGCAATAAATTGGTTTTTAAACTTGGCTGAGACGGCAATACCGATGAGTAAGAGTAATGCTGCGGCACCAACTATTTCAGGCCAGAATTTCCAGCCAATTGGTAAATTTTCAATTCCTTCGGGAATGAGTACCAGAGAAACATGGAGTAATACGAGGCCAACAATTGCATAACCATTGAGCTGATGGATAAAATATACTCGGTCCAGACCAAAAATCTTATCCAGCAATTTAAATCTGAGGGCAAGCAATATCTGAAGATACAGAAGTACAGCCGCACAGAGTCCGGCAACTTTTCCCACTTGAAGAAGTGTCTTGTCAATGCCGAACTTATACCACAGGGATTTGGATTCCCACAGGAAAGGGACTGTACTAGCGCAAATAAGGCAAAGCACCACGCAACTGAGGATAGCCACCTTTAACCAGGATCTTTGTGCGGGTGAATATCTGGATGGCAAGTGCATATACTTTTCTCCTTAGCCTATACCATAGGTAAGGTCTTGGGAAAATAAAGCGCCAACATTTCTTTAACTAACCTCATCGCAACATTTAGTGAGGGATTAAGTAATTGGAAGTCTTAGCTGTTTTGTGTTGGTACATTTTAGCAAAAGAGTATTTATTTATATCTCAGGTAATATTTTGAATTTATTCAAAGAAAATGAATGACCGGATTAATTTTGAGGGCCATTGATGGTGTTTGTGCAAGTATCAAAGCGGCCTCTAACATTGATTTGTATCAAAGTGATCATATCTTCTAATACATTCTCACACTCAATATAGAATTAAGGATTTCGTTACCGCATTTAATGGGAAGAGTCGGTTGACTCAACTCGACTGAGTATCAACAAAATGGAGGTATCCAATGAAAATACTACTCTCTATATTTGCAATTATTCTTTATGCAGGCAATGTTCAGGCAACGGGAAATTTCGTAGATTACATGGTTGGTGAAGAGGAGTTTCAGGGATATTTTATATCCCCTGCAAAAGATTCACCATTGATAGTTATGGTTCATGATTGGGATGGGCTTACCGACTATGAAGTGAAGAGGGCGGGGATGCTTGCTGAACTTGGCTATAGCGTTTTTGTTGTTGACTTGTTTGGCAAGGGTATTCGACCGACAGAAACTGCTGAGAAAAAGAAACTCACCGGTTCATTGTATGCTAATAGAGAAAGAATGCGAAATTTGCTGCAGGGCGGATTTAACAAAGCTATAGCACTTGGCGGCAACAAAAACAATTGTGTCGCCATGGGTTATTGTTTCGGTGGTGCTGCAGTGCTGGAATTTGCCAGAACGGGTATTGACTTGAAAGGGTTTGTCTCCTTTCACGGTGGACTGGCAACGCCCGAAGGTCAGGATTTTGCATCAACAAAAGGTAAACTACTTGTTCTTCATGGTACAGCGGACAGTGCTGTTACGATGGAGCAGTTTGCGCAATTGGCGAATGACCTGGAAAAATTCAAGATTCAACATGAGATGGTAACCTACAGCGGTGCTCCTCATGCTTTCACCGTTTTTGGATCCTCACGGTATCGTGAGGATGCTGACAAAAAATCCTGGCAGCGCTTTATCGGATTTCTCAGTGAAAATTTCTAAAGGGTATGGTTATTAGCAGTATGTTTATATGCTAAATGTTCCAGCATCAAAGATAATCCTCTCTTTGAGGAATAAATTGGCGTTCAACCTACTCGTTAGGGTTTGCATGATTTAACAATTCAGATCTGGAAGGTAATTGGGATTATTGAATTGAGCGCAGAGATGGCCGAGGAAGTTTTATGGTGAAACGTACTTTTGGTGTTTTACCACTAAGGTTTTCTGCCGTGACAGTGCCACCATGGTGATGAGCGATGGTTCGAACAATAAATAAACCTAGGCCTAGATGCGGTTTTTTATCACCACTTGGTCGTAGGGAAACCATCGAGTTAAATATTTCTTCCACCATATTTTCTGGTATGCGAGGACCCTCATTTATCACAGAGATATGGTTATAACCTCCGTGTGTTTGAAGGTTAAGTCGTATAGGGGTTCCTGTAGTATGAAAAGCCACGCTATTTTCGATGAGTTTATCGATCATCTGCCGTAATCTATCAGGATCTCCGACGATTAATACATCTTCCTCCGGTCTTGTATAGATTATTTCAGCATCAACAAAAGTTTTTTTCCAGCTATGCTCAAGCCACATAGCAAGCGCTTCAGCTAGGTTAAAATGTTCTTTGCTATCCTGCCGTAACGCATTGGTGAGGCTTGTTGCATCCCTGATAGCTGTGAGCAGATCCTCCAGCCTTTTAATATCACCAAGTGCCCAATTGACGTACTCTGTAAGATGGCCTGGCTGATCAGCCAGTTCATTTGCCAGGTTTTTCAGTGATGCAGAAACACTTGCCAGTGGAGTACGCATCTCATGTTCGAGATTGTCAGCCATCTTTTCACGATATTGGCTTTGGGCTTTCAACTGGGAGAGAACACCATGGAGGGTCCGAGAGAGATCGCCAATTTCGTCATGAGCTTTAGTGGGAGGAGCTACGTTGAGGATTTGGCCGTTATCTCCTATCGCCTGTGATGCTTGATTCCGGAGTTGGCGAATTCGTGAAGAAATACGAAAGGCATAAAATAACAGGCTACAGCCGCCAAATACCAAGACAAGCAGGGTAAGGCCTATGGACTCCCTGATAACTTTATTTTTTAACGCAAGAATAGAATTAGTGGTTTGCTCTACTATGATTGCTCCTACTACTACGTCGTTTTCATAAAGAGGGGTGATCGCTGCCATAACTTCGACCTTGCCGTTGGCGATGTGATAACTCGAGATCGAACTGTTACCAAGCAAAGCTTCACTCACACCTTGAATGTCCAAAGTAGATGGTTGGGGACGAGGATCTGTAAAATCTGTGACAAAGGGTTCAGTAAAGAGACGATAAATTGGAGAGAGTATATTGTTTATATGGGAAAGCGTATCTGAGTCATGGGGCGGTTCGGTGATGTCTTTTTTGTTGAGTGAGCCAAAGCTTGCGCGGATATGCTGATTGGTGTCGACAACTTGAATTTTTGACTGCGGCCTATTTAAGGCTACTAAGATTTCCTCAATATTGCTGGAAGATTTAAGTAACCAACCGATATTTTCAGGCTTGTCGATGTTGGCAGTTCCTATTACCGTTTCGACATTTCGGCTTGCGCTATCATCGACATCAGCTATGGCAAAAGCAAGTTTGTTGCCAACCAACAGAAATGGAATACGAATTTCCAGAATATATCCATTGAAGACTTCTTCTAACACCCCTTGAATACGGGGCTCGGGTCGTACCGGTAAGACATTTTGAAAATCTTTGGATATCAGGTAGCAATTCACCCAACCGGGTTTTTCAGCGGTGATGATATACCGGTTAAGATTGCCCTGCCTGTCTTCAACGACAATTTTAAGATGATCAGATCTGTCAAGTGCCAGTGAATTCTTCTTCTTGAAAACAATATTTTCATCAGAAACTTGAAAAACTGAATAGAGGTATTCACCTCGTCTGCCCACCATATGATTGAATCCCGCACTATGCGGTGTGAAATTCTCTGGCGAATCGAGAATGTGCTCCCTGCCAAAATGTTTGGCGTATTGAAAGTGGGGAGACCAATCATCAAGTTTTCCATTAATTCTTATTGGATTCGTGAGCTGGTAAAGATAGAGGTCCTGCTTGTGGTTGAGTGAATGAAAACGTTCCTGATTAAATAACTCTTTGCGTCCACTTAAGGCCTGAGCTACAGCCCTCGCCGAGAACATAAGCGCATCTTCTCTGCTCTTGAGCAGACTTGTTTGCACAATAGTGGAGAGATGCATCCCAGAATATGGAATAGCAAGTAATAAAAATGAGATAAGTCCCAGTTTAAGCCGAAGAGATATACGCATAGCTGTCGTCCTATTCCCTCCAGCTATACCCCATTCCATACTCTGCATGGATAGAGTCAAATTCAGGGTCTACATCCTTAAATTTTTCTCGTATTCTGCGGATGTGTGCAGCTATGGCATTGTTGGTAACGACCACATTGGCGGCTTGCATAAGTTGAGCATGAGATTTGACGTGGCCCGGGTGTTTTACTAGGGAAACCAAAATCCAAAACTCGGTAAGGGTAAAGTTAAGCTGATTTTCATCCCAGGAAATGCGTTTTCGCTCTTCCTGAATGAGTAGTTTGCCGGAACAAATGGTGGTCTCCTGCTCTTCTGGCTGGTTTTGCAAAGCTTCCAGCATTTTAAACAAGGCAGAAATCCGTACTGGCAAAAAGTCCAGCGTTGTCGTGTTCTTCGTCAGATAATCCCAGGCCCCCAGACGCAGCCCGGAGACCTTGTCTAGATCTGAATCCCTCGCAGTTAAAAAGATGATTGGAATAGTAGGAGATGCCTTGCGCAATTCCTTGCAAAGCTCAAAACCACCTTCCATATCATCCTGGAGCATTACATCTAAGATAGCAAGATCTGGTAATTTTTTATCAAATGCTGCCTGAGCTTCAGATCTGCTGGAATAACTGGAAATCAAATATCCTTCACGGCTTAATGCTTGAGCATAGTTGGCTCGAAGTCGCTCATCATCTTCTACAAGTGCTATTGAGTAGGTCATGATCTTGATAGATGGGTTAGATTTTTGGATAACTATATTAAGAGTAATATGAGTTAAGCATTACCTGCAAGATGAAAAGTGATATTGGTCACAGAGTCATTATCTGTCATAATTCAAAAGTAAATTGTCATTTTTTCTTAACCGGTCTGTCACACTCAAAGGTTTTAGTAATTACAACGAAGCTGAAATCAATATTAACCGCTAATTGAGGAAAAAGGCAAAATATGGAAACAAAGACAGAGATCTTATTAACCAAAAGAGAATATCAAAAAGCAATTGATCCAGGTGTTCTACTTATATTTACATATGTAATTGTCATTATCTTCTTTTTTCTCCTTGGCGGTATAACCAGAGTTTTTGCTCAAGAAAACAACGACTTTCACCAGGAAATTTCCATGGATGAGGTGAAACAGGGGGAGTTACTTATAGCGAGTGGTGACAAGGCTTTGTTTGTGCGAGCACCTTTGCTGGAGCAAAAAGTTGAACTGACAGTCAGCGGAATGATTGTTAATGCCTCGGTAAAGCAGCGTTTTAAAAACACTAGTGCTGAATGGGTTGAAGCAGTTTATGTATTTCCTCTACCCGATGAGAGTGCGGTGAAACATATGCGCATGGTGGTTGGAGACCGGGTGATAGAAGGAGTGATAAAAGAGAAACAAGAAGCAAGAAAGACTTATGAATTGGCGAAAAAAGAAGGTAAGAAAACTTCCCTGCTTGCTCAAAAACGTCCAAACATCTTTACCATGGCAGTTGCCAACATTCCTCCGCATGAGTCAATTGAGGTTGAAATTGAGTACCTCGATAGTGTGCGCTTTGATGATGCTCTGTTTTCCCTGCGCTTCCCCATGGTGGTTGGTCCACGATACATTCCCGGGGTACCGATGCCTCGACAGAATAAGAATATTGCTTTTGACGAAAAAGGTTGGGCTTTTGATACTGATCAGGTTGAAGATGGATCACAAATTACCCCACCTGTGGTGGAACCTGGAGACCCACCAGTGAATCAAGTGAAACTTCAACTTACCCTGAATCCTGGCTTTCCAGTAGAAAACCTTAAAAGCCTCTATCACGGGGTCAAAATCAATCAAATAACTGGTGACTCTTATACGTTGACTTTCGATGGCAGGGTATTTGCCGATCGTGATTTTGTGGTGGAATATACGGCAGCAAACAACCGAAAAATTTCTGCCTCAATTTTCAGGGAGAAATTTAGCGATGAAAACTACACCTATTTTATGTTGATGCCGCCTACCGAGAAAATGGAAGTAACTATCCCCAGAGATGTGATTTTCGTTCTGGATAAATCCGGATCAATGGCGGGGCTTTCGATGAGGCAGGCGAAAAAAGCCCTGGACTTTGCAATTTCCCGCCTATCAACCCAAGACCGATTTAATGTAGTTGTTTTTAATAATCGAGCCAGCAGTTTTTTTGCAAAGCCACTTCCGGCAAGTGCAAAAAATACGACCAAGGCTCTCCGAAAAATTTCAGCACTTGATGCT
>CAZWVC010000220.1:0-7184 GCA_964637245.1 uncultured Desulfocapsaceae bacterium | reverse complement strand
GGAGGCCAGAATAACAAGCTCTAAGCTACAGGTGAGGCATGACAGGACACTAGTTCAAGGGTTGGCTTATTGGGTCGTTATGCTTATTGGCGGAAAAACTGGGACTTTCCTTAATAGTTACTTTAGAATGACTATCCCTATTTGGGGTACATCAATTCTATAAGCAATATTCTCTTTATTGTTCTGTAAGCTATCAGTCTCATAATATTCAATTTTACAGCGCTTATTCGTATCAATAGTCAGGGAATTATGGTATTGTGCCGCGCGGCTTAATACTTATGGTTTTGATCTAATTAACCTCAACACAAAATGCCCGTTGGGCTGGAGGACAACATATGACAACTGCACAAAACGGCAGCAAAGTGAAAATACACTATAAAGGTACTCTTGAGAACGGTGATATATTTGATAGCTCAGAAGGAAGAGAACCACTTGAATTTACTATTGGCAGCGGTCAGGTCATCGTTGGTTTTGATGAAGCTGTGACTGGTATGAATGTTGGTGAGAAAAAAAATGTAAAAATTCCGGTGGAAAAAGCCTATGGCCCAAGAAATGATGAACTTGTTATTGAGGCACCCAAGGAACATATACCTCCCGATTTAAATCCGGAAATAGGTCAACGGCTAGAGATGGGCGGTCCAAATGGAGAACAGTTGTTGGTTACTGTCGTAGAGGTAACCGATTCACATATTACCCTGGATGCTAACCCCCCGCTGGCGGGCAGGGATCTTAATTTTGATATTGAACTTGTTGCTGTTGCCTAATTTTCCTAGTCCGGATATTTCATGAATATTAAATGCTCATAGAAAGATCATTTTAACTGGATAAATTAAGAGTATGGCAAAGGCAATCTCTGGCGATACTAAGTGTACTGTCTAATATGTAGAGCATTCTTCACCCTAAAGGTGAGCCTGCAGGGCCCCATGGCCATCACTACCGAGAGTTCGCAGTGGTAAAATATAGCTGCACTCTCGATGCCTTGGCCATAAACCTATCAGGCTCGAGCTATATCCGGACTAATCATTTGTTTCTACTTTAAAAAAACGTAACGCTTTGTTACGGTAGCTCTTGGCAGTTTTCTCATCAAGCCAGTTTTCATAGTACTCCAGAAATTCCGGAGTTGTGCGGTTGTTGAGTAAGATCTTATCCACTTCTTTGATTATCGTTCTGCCCCATTCATTGTCAGGGCAACCAACATGTCCTACAGTAAATTCCACCTCTGTTTCAGCCACTGGGTAAAACAAAATATCTTCACCGCGACCGACTTTTTGGGCCAAATATTGCGCTTCAACTGGAAAACCAAGGATGTATTCAATCCGGTCCTTGAGGAGCATATCCAGTAGTCCTTTGAAGACATCGTTACCGGTTCTTTCCAGTATATTGGAGGCATTTGGATTAGCCGCCAATATTTCATCAATACCACCACTATATTTTCTCCCCTTAGCTACACCAAGCATAAGGTTTTCATCCTCCAGAAGTTCTGTGAGTTTTAGTTTCTCATCATCAGTCATATAAGGTGAGAAAAGACTTTGGTCTTCTTTTCTGATAATTATGCCATTTGGCAGAACGATTACTACAGGTATGGAAAAGGTGGTGTATTTCTCACGCTCGGCAGTTTTATAGAGTGAGGCACAGCAGCCTCTTTTTTCATTTCTGATTTCATGGATAATTCTCGGCACATTCGCCTCCACAAAAGAGTGCTTATACTGAGGAAGATTATCGATTATAGTTTCTGTTATCTTATCATAAAATCCTGAGCCAGAATCTGGTCCTGAGGGAATGGTTACCGGGGGGAAGTAGGCATGGAGCCAGGTTATAGTTTCAGGTGATTGCTTGGTGGTTTTAGTTTCCGCTGAATTTCCATGAGCAGAAAAAAGAGAAATCATGCAGCAAAGGAATATAAGAAAAGAGTTGAATTGTATCATTGTTATAATCTGGTATAAAAATCAGGATATTAGGATGTTAGCATATTGGTGTTGAGTGTAGGTGTTGGTTGTGATGAGCACGGCAGTTATTTTATCAAGCGTATCCAGTTTAACAACAGATTTCCACAAATAGCATCAAAAAAGTTGGGAAACTATATGCTAGGAAATTATTCAATGTGAATACGGAACCCAAAATCTTTATTACAGATAATAAAAGGATGAGAGTAATGGTGGATAATGTCTCTAAATATTTAGAAGAAAACAAAGAGAAATATGTTAATTTACTTACGGACTGGCTAAGAATTCCCAGTATAAGCACATTATCCGAATATGCAGAATCTATTCACGAAGCGGCTGAGTGGGCACAGAAAAGATTAAGGGAGATTGGTTTTCCCAAGGTTGAGCTGATTGAAGGAGAGGGCCATCCTATTGTATATGCAGAGTGGCTTGTCCACAAAAATCAACCAACAATTCTCATTTATGGTCACTATGATGTCCAGCCAGTTGACCCTTTGAAGGAGTGGAAAAGTGATCCATTTGAACCGCGAATTGCAAACAATAATATATATGCCCGAGGAGCAGTCGATGATAAAGGTCAGGTAATGTTGGTACTTGCTGCTCTTGATGCCTGGGTTAAAGTGAATGGGGCTTTACCTGTAAATGTAAAGGTTTTATTGGAGGGAGAGGAAGAGGCTGGAGGGGTTTTAGTTGATAAATATGTGCATGATCATGCCGAGGAACTAGCTGCGGATAGTGCGCTTATTTGTGATACCCGTATGATTGGTGCTGATCAGCCCTCAATTACTTGCGGATTGCGCGGCATTCAATATACTGAAATAGCAGTATCCGGCCCAAAGAGTGATCTGCATTCAGGTGGGTATGGTGGTGTTGCCCCTAACCCCATTCATGCGCTCTGCCTGCTGATTGCCCGGCTCAAGGGAGAAGATGGTAAAATTAATGTACCTGGAATCTATTCCAGTCCTGTTGATGTTTCAACAGAAGAGAGAGCATTCTGGCTGGAAAATGAAGAGTCCCTTACCAGTAACCTCCACAAAGAAATGGGAGTTGAGCGTCTCTACGGCGAAAATCATATTCTTCCCCATGAACGCTTGGGAATTCGTCCAACCCTTGAAGTGCATGGAATTCGCGGTGGTTTTACCGATGAAGGAGCAAAAACAGTCATACCCGCTCAGGCAGTGGCCAAGGTAAGTCTGCGCTTACCTGCGGGTATGCAGCCCAAAATGGTGTTTGAAATATTTAAACAAGCAGTACACGAAAATATGCCAGAAGGGTACTCATTTGAAGTTCGTGATCTGCATGGCGGTGCAGGAACGACCATAAATCCGGAAAACAAGTATTTCCAAACTGCAGTTTCAGCCATTGAAAATGCCTACGGTAAACGTCCAGTGTATATGCGTGAGGGTGGGTCAATCCCTATCGCCTCACTGTTTGACAGTATCCTCGGGATCCCTGTGGTTCTTATGGGATTTGGGCTGCCCGATGATGGAGTGCATGGACCCAACGAGAAATTCAGTCTTTCCCAGTTTTATAAGGGTATGACTACCGTGGCTGATTATTTAGGACGTCTGCAGCATTAGAAAGTCGTAGATTTTTTTAACCCATGCAGAATCACAAAAATATACGTTATTCCACAGCACCACTGGATGGCATGAGAATTCTCTCCTGCTGTGGTAAACATGATTTTAGTAAACATCTTCATGATGGCTATGTACTGTGGCTGAATTCAAACACAGGTGAATATTACTCTCTGCAAGGATCTTCATTTCTTCTTCAACCTGGATCAATCAGCATTATTGAACCCGGTATGATTCATGCCAATCATTCGAAAGATCAAGATACCAGCCATTTGCGCAGTTTCTATCTTTCTGAAAAATGTCTTCAGGATTTTTCTAGTAAATTAAATGGAAAGGATAAAAATCAGATTCTACCTACTACTGAAATTAAAGATAAGCGACTTTGGCAGAGATTCATCTCCTTGCATGATAGATTGCTGTTAGCAGGCGAAAAACTGGAAGTAGAATGTAGTTTGCTCACAGTATTCGCAGATCTTTTTAAGCGCTTGGGTCACCTTGATCTGCCTCCAATTATTTCTGAAGGAAGCAGGCTAACCAAAATAAAGGACTACATGTATGCGCATCTCGCCGAAAATATTGCACTTGACGATCTCGCACAAGAGGTAGGGTGCACTGCGTTTCATCTTATCCGTATTTTTCGTAGGGAGATGAATATTACTCCCCATGCATATCTGGTGCAGCTTCGCCTGGAAAGGGCAAGACATCTTTTAGATATAGGAAAGAACATAGCCGATGCGGCTTTTTTAAGTGGTTTTGCTGACCAGTGTCATTTGACCCGTAAGTTCAAAACGCGTTATGGCATAACGCCTGGCAAATATCTATTTCAGTGTAACCGTAGGCCACAACTCCGCTGAGGTCAATTTTGTTCAAGACAGGTTCTACATTTCAAGTATACTCCCTGAGAACACAAGCGAGGATACTTTATGAAACACTATCTATATGCCATGGGTGCCATTCTTTGTTGGGCCAGTCTTCCTGCTGCCACAGGGAGCGGTTTACAGGAACTCACAACCGAGGAGTTGATGTTTTTTAGTTTTTTAAGTGCATCAATGTTCTTGTATATCCAAGATGTAATCCTGTCTAAATCATTAACAATTTACATACCCGGAGTGAAGGCCTCATTGCTAGGTGTGTGGGGAATTTTTGGCTATCATTATACATATTATCAGGCGCTAAGCTATGCTCCATTGGCAGAAGGGGCTATTCTCTCTACCACCTGGTCATTTTGGATTGTATTCTTTTCCTCGATCCTCATCTTCAAAACACTCAAGCCGGCGATAATTATAACCGCCGCCATAGGTATGTTCGGTGCTGCGCTGGTCATTGCTGCAGACCAAGATATGGTTTTCAGCCTGGAATATTTGAAAGGCTACCTCCTAGCCCTTCTCTGCGGTGTAATTTGGTCATCATTTTCGGTTGCCTTGCGATATATCAAGGTAAAAAGAGAGCCCATGACCAGTTTTACCATGTATGCGGCAACTATTTCAGCAATGCTTTATGTTTTGACCATGCCCCATCAGATACCATCTCCAACAGCGTTAATTTCAGCTATCTATCTGGGCTGTATACCCTTGGGGTTGTCATTTTATCTGTGGAACAAGGCAGTCACTGGTGGTAACCTGGTGATAATCGGTTTTCTCAGCTACCTCACTCCTCCCTTGGCCGTTTTATTTGTCGCGATTATCCATGGCCAACATATTTCTCCGCAGGTAATTTGGGGTATGATTGTTATTATCGCAGCTTCAATGGTTGGCCGACTGCTTATGTATAAAAGCGAGAAAAAGAAAGCTTAGCCCGCATTTTTCATCAGTTCAGGCGATGTCAGTTGCAAAGTTTTGGCAGTTGACCATTGTAAGTTACGAAGTCGAAGTTTATACCCAGTATCTAAGGGTGCTTACCTGTTTGCTGTCAAATCACTGCAAAAGATGATGCCGCCTGGACTGCACCCCAAGGGCATTTCCTGTGGGGCACCAATGGTGAACATTGTGTAAATTTGTAAAATTCTGCCAGCTTGTTGAGAGAACTGCAGTGAAATAGAAACAGCCAAATTTATAATATGCTGATGAGAAATGTGAGTTATGCAAAGTTAGGTATACAACAAAACCTGTTTGTGAGTAAGTCAGGTAAATATGAGAGGTGAATGAGTATGCAGACAATAGAATGGCCGGATTTTGACAAGGTAGAGTTGCGGGTTGGCAAAGTTATAGAGGTAGAGATATTTAAGGAGGCAAGAAGACCTGCCTATATACTTCATGTCAATTTCGGAGAAGAGATTGGCATAAAGAAATCCAGTGCCCAAATTACCGAACAATATACTGTTGAGGAACTCGTTGGACGACTTGTGGTGGGAGTGGTCAATTTTCCCAAAAAGCAAATTGGTCCCCTTATGTCAGAATGTCTTATAACCGGTTTTAAAAATGAAGCAGGTGAAGTTATTTTGTGTATTCCCGATAAGGAAGTGCCCCTTGGTGCAAAACTCTGTTGAAAAGCTAAGAGCGGTGACTATGGTCATAGGATAGCTTTGTTTGGAGTAACCCTCATCAATTTATAGAAAAACCTATGACCATTTTCAAGGCCTTCTTAGTTGCCTTTTTCCTCTTCCCATTTCTTAGTGGCTGCTCAAGCAAGCCACCGGTGGAAATAGGCCTCCAAGATGGCAGGTTATTGCCATGCCCAAAAACTCCCAACTGTGTCTCGACCATGGCGGAACAGGCAGATAAATCTATCAACCCATTGGTATATTCATCCACCAGAGAAGCCGCCAGGATGAGTGTAAAGCGAATTATTAATGGACTTGAAAGAGCAACTATTAAAGAGGAAAGCAGCAATTATTTCTGGGTCGAGTGTCGATCCAGGCTGTTGGGCTTTGTAGACGATCTGGAAATTTACCTACCTAATGAAGAAAAAGAAATACATTTCCGCTCGGCATCACGTCTGGGATATTCAGATCTCGGCGTGAATAAAAAAAGAGTTGAACATATCCGCAAACTTTTTAATGCTAGTGAACAGGGTGGTTCACTACCATAATCCTGAGCACTAGTACCTCATAAAGGAGCAACATGAGCACCACTGCTGAGCGCAATAATGACTTTTTACTTGAGCTGTACAATCAAACCAAAGGCGATACGGAGAGACAGGTTTCCATGCACGATATCGGTTCTGCAATTGGTATGGAAAAAGCTGATGCCAGCACTTTGGCTGAAGATCTGATTATGGACATGCTTGTTGAGCTCAAAACCCTATCCGGGGGAATCGGCATTACTACAAAAGGGCTTGAAAAATTGCAGCAATTCGGCATGGTTCAAACCTCAGCAGCAACGGCTTACAGTCTCAGCAGAGAAAAGGTGGCCACTGCTGATGATCTGGCTGCAGTCAATACAATTATTAAAGAGATTCAATTGAGTACACCCCTGGCTGCTGCAGAATTTGAAAATCTCGAAGAGCTCATCATCGACCTTAAAACCCTTGAAGTACAACTCCTTTCTCCACGACCAAAAATCGCTGTTGTCCGCGAAATCTTGCGTTCTTTACATGATTGTCTGGACAGGCACAAGAATACAGCTGTGGCTGAGCAGATTTCTGTGATTTTAAGCGAGTAGCGACCTTAAACTGAATATTTCATGAGTTGAGGTGGGCTGCTAGTCAAGGAGTTGTATGATTTTCT
>CAZWVC010000219.1:0-7264 GCA_964637245.1 uncultured Desulfocapsaceae bacterium | reverse complement strand
GGAATATTCTCCAAAGAGCCGGTTTTAAAGTGGTAGTAGAAAACAATAGCAGCCAAGCACTTCAGGTATTTACCGATGCCGAGAAATGCAACACCCCTTTTGACCTCTGTGTTCTTGATATTCAAATGCCCAATATTTCTGGATATGATCTAGCCCAGTCCATCAGAAAATCTGGTTTAAAAAGTTGCCAGGTTCCTCTGCTAGCTTATGCTTCTGCGACGGAAAAAATTGCGGTAAAATGCCAAGATGCTGGCATTAACGGCTTTCTCACCAAACCTTCGCGTAGAAAAATAATTATAAAGACCGTCAATAAACTGCTGAGTGGTGAGGAAGATATCCAGGTGAAAGCTAAGAGCATAATTACCCAATACACCGTTCGAGAAGAATTCAAACAATCGATTAAACTCCTCCTGGCCGAAGATAATCTTGTCAACCAGAAACTTGCCAATATAATGCTTACTAAGGCTGGATATAAAGTGGAGATTGTCAATAACGGAAAAATAGCGCTGGAAGCGTATACGAATTCTCCCGATGATTTTGATGCTATTCTCATGGACATACAGATGCCTGAAATGGACGGACTTGCCGCTACACGGGCACTGCGTCAAGCTGGTTTTACAGAGGTTCCCATTATTGCCATGACCGCCAATGCAATGAAAGGTGACCGTGAAATATGTCTTGAAGCCGGCATGACCGATTATATCACTAAACCGATTAAACGCGAGATTGTCTACTCGGTACTGGAAAAATGGCTCTTTAATATCAAAGAGGAGACTTCCAATTAGTTGGAACCTGCAATGTCACCTAAATATACTACATCCCGACTCATCAATTGGGCAAATGAAGAATGCTCCCATCAATCAAGAGCATACCGCATAGCTCACTCTATCTGCCGAATTATTTTCATAACGTTGCAGGAATTTAGGCGGAATGAACTCTCTTTACGGGCATCTGCGCTCACTTTTACCGTTATGCTCTCGCTGGTGCCAGTTCTGGCAATGAGTACAGCTGTTGTAAAAGGTCTGGGTGGTGGAAATCAGCTTCGTAATTTTGTCTATGGCTATATTGAAAATCTTGATAAAGAGAACACGCCCGTTCAGCTTGAGGAAAACGGTGAATCGCTTATCTTCCGTGAAAAACCACCAATTGAAGAAAATGATGATTCAAATTCAAGCTTGACCCAGCATCTCTATACCGCGGTAAACCAGATCTTTGATTATGTCGACAGAACGAATTTTGCAACGTTAGGAACAATTGGAGTCGCCGGCATATTTTTGAGCGTCATTCTGGTCTTAGGCAATATTGAAATGGCCATGAATGCAATATGGCATGTAGAAAGCGGACGATCAGTGATGAGAAAGATATCAGACTACCTAGCCCTGGTGGTATTGATGCCCATATCACTCAATATTGGCTTAGCTGCCAGTGCCGTGCTTAAAAGTGAAGCACTTCTTTCTAAGTTCTCTATTCTCTTACCGATGGTCTGGATTCAGGCAATCATCCTCAAGCTGATCCCAATCTTCTTTCTGGCTTTAACCCTTTATGTTATTTATCTGTTCTTCCCCAACACCAAAGTAAAGAACATTCCAGCCATGGCAGGGGCCATATTTGCGGGGTATTTCTGGTTTCAAGCGCAAAATGTCTATATCTCTCTACAGGTTGGAGTATCGAACTACAATGCCATTTATGGTTCATTTGCAACCCTGCCGCTCTTTCTGGTATGGATCTATTTTGGATGGATCTTTATCCTGCTGGGTGCCCAAATAGCCTATGCTTATCAGAACAAAGATACCTTCAGGTTGATTTCAGCAGATGCTCAGCCCAGTTTGAGACTGGCAGTCGCCTATGATGTACTTGGCTATGTGCGTGAATGTTTCCAAGCTGGAAATAAAGCAATTATACCAAACTTTCTAATAAAATATCCGATGCACAATAAGACCCTGGTGGACGAAACCATTGAGAAACTTATTGAATGCGGCATCATTCACCATACCGATGATGGCTTTTCGCTGATGCCTTCAATACCTGAAGAGAAACTTAATCATAGTAAAATTGTTCAGGCAATTATGGGATCTGAATTCAGTGATACCGCTGGTGGGAAAACAAGCTCTCAAGTACTCGAAGCTGCTGCATCGCCGATTGTATCCGAGAAGGAAAATGGATAATGAAGGTGAATTTGCTCCGACACCACGCATACTCCAGGTTGTTTCCTATCTACAATGATGTGGACCGTCCTTTCTCAGTATTCCTAGGGTAACCAGGTATGAGATTCTGTATAGATTGCGGCAAAGCCGTGGCAATTTTTGATAATTCGGCAGCAGATCTATGCATAAAATGTGCAAACCTAGAAGCCACAACGAAGATCGCCAAAAAGACCAACACCATCGACCTCAACTCTGCCACATTCTCAACGGAAAATGGCAAACTTATTCTACAATCAAAAGAGGGGTGGCTTCTCTGGAGCGGCAATATAGATGGACCCCACTCATTTCAGGCAATTACCGAAAAGGCAACACGTATTCTCCACATTCGAAAAAAAAGAAAGAAATAGGCCGGAATGATTGATACCTCCCTTATCTGATCGCTAAAGAAATAGTTTTAGATTCCGCCCGATGTTCTCGATATTCTGCTACCAACACTCGACAACAAGCCCAAGCAATTGAAATGATATTGCCAATTAAGTCCGTGAGCCATTGACCAAGCTAAGCCAAGAAAGTGGACCACAATCATAAATTTAATTGGTACACCTTGTGAAAATCCTTAACATTTTTCTTATTTTAACCGAGAATAAGGGGAAGAGTGAATAGAGCAGTAGCCTGAATATTTCATGAACATTTTTTAAATGTCTCGTAAGATACTATATTTTATTGATATAATTAAAAATATAGTGTTTTTGGGAAGGACATTTTGTACTGCCCCGCTATTACGCTTCACCTAAAAATGTTCACCACAGGCGAGCCTATATGGCCCACTATCTTTCGTCGCTCTTACGTTTGGCATATCAATTTATTGCAAAACGTAAGTCTCCTTGACTAGCTGACCATCTAGACTTGTGAAATATCCTGGCTAGGATAGCTGAAGACTGCTGATAATTGGTTCAGCGACTGGGAGTATTTATGGCAATAACGATTTCTGTCGGTTCTGGCAAGGGTGGTACGGGAAAGAGCATGGTCCTCGCCAATCTCGCTATTTTATTTGCCAAGGCAGGAAAAAAAGTGTGCATTGTCGATCTTGATATTGGCGGAGCCAACGCCCATATTTTCTTCGGCCTATTCGAACCTAATACCACACTTACCGATTTTCTCACCCGCAAGGTGGACAACCTGAATGAGCTGGTCCACACATTTGAATCATTTTATAATCTCCAGATTATTCCCGGAACTGGTGATACTTTGCAGACAGCAAACATGACCTACCAGGAAAAACAGAGATTGCTCCGTGCCATTGCGGCAATAGATGCTGATATAGTCTTTATCGATGTAGGTGCTGGAACCAGTTACCACACGCTAGATTTTTTCATGGCTGCTGACTTACAGATTTGCATCACCATGCCTGAGCCGACCTCAATCATGGATTTTTATACATTTATCCAATTGGCTACCATCCGCAAGGCACTTGCCAGCTTTCTCAACCGGAGCGAAATAAGTAAAACCCTCAAAAAGCACAATTTTCAATCAATTTCAGAAGTGTTTGACATAGCAGAAAAAATTCAACAAGGCTCACGATTGAAAATCCAAGAGGAACTTAAGTCCTTCCATCCACTGTTAATTATCAACAGAGTTGTACCCGGCTCAAAGCTCAACACCTTAAAATTGAAGAAACTGGCATCAAAATATTTAGGGATCTATCTTCCAGAACTGGGCGAAATACCTGAAGATATTAAAGTCCCTGAATCGGTCCAAGCATACATGCCTATCTGTGAATACGCAGCAACCTCAAATGCCTCGTCTGCCCTGATGGAAATCACTGATAAACTTCGCAAGGTTGTTGAGCTTTTCGGTAAATAATCCCTACAATTTCTATTGATTATCAACAACACCTGCGTACAACATATCTAACATTGTTGAAGCTCTTCCGTGAAAAAAATAGTCACTCCCGCTGCCTCCAAGGTTTTCTCCTCTGGTGAGCACAGTTTCTTCAATATTAAACTCATAAATCAACCCGCCTGCGTACTTCACCTGTTCTGGTAAAGCTGCTGCAGGATAGACTTGAGCTGAGGTGCCTATCACCATAAGCAGATCACATCTATGGAGAAGATCATTAATCTCCTCAAGCTGGCGAACACTCTCGCCAAACAACACAACATTTGGCTTTAGTACCCTGTTGCAATGGCAGCACAGAGGTAAATTATCATCTTCCAGGATATTTTCAGAAGGTAAACTAACGTCGCCGCATCCTATACATTGAAGATATCGATGATTACCGTGAATTTCCAGAACGATATTACTCCCGGCATCTTGGTGAAGATTGTCAATATTCTGAGTAACTATTCCGCTTAAGAGCTTCGACTTCTCTAGTTGAGCAAGAACTTGATGGGCCAGATTTGGTATTTTACCAAGTAGCCCCTTCCCCAAAACCCTAAATAATCTCCAGGCCTTCTCTGGCTGCATGTGAAAAACTGAGATAGTACCATACTCCTCCGGTGGGAATTTGGTCCATAGGCCACCAGGACTGCGGAAATCATCAATTCCACTTTCAACAGAGATCCCTGCACCCGTTAGGGCAATGCGATGGCGGGCGTTGCAGAATTTTTCGATGGCCTCTTCGAGATGTTCTTTGTGGTGCGGACTGATTACTTTCATTGTCAGCTCCTTTGTCTAGGTGAAATGGAGTTGGCTACAATGAGATCAAGGATTGAAAGTACCCTCTTAAAACGCTATCATGCACAAGGTTAAAATGGCAAACTATCTCTAAAATGCTACAACAGTATTATCTATCATATCAACTGATAGAGCTGGGAAGATAGCTATGTCTCTTTCATAAATTCATCAGGGTTATCTAATGGTAGAGTCACAGTGAAGGTTGATCCTACACCCAATTCACTTTCGACTTCGATTCTGCCTTCGTGTGCCAGCACGATGTGTTTTACAATTGCCAAACCCAGTCCGGTTCCACCATGTTTTCGGCTACGCGCTTTATCGCTTCTATAGAAACGTTCAAATAACCGGGGCAGGTGCTCTGCTGAAATTCCTATACCTGTATCCTGCACCCTTATTTTTACTACGCTTTCATTTTCTTTGGTTTCAAGTTCTGCTCTAACCTTGACTGTATCACCTTTTTTGCTATATCTAATGGCATTAACCAACAGATTCACGAAAGCCTGCTCTATTAACGTTTCATTCATTTTCAATCGAATGTTCTCGATACATTCCAGAGAAATAGAAACGCCCTCCTCCTCAGCACGGTGCTCACAAGTTTCAATGGCAATCCTCAGAACCATACAGAGACTGCCCACCTCTAAAGTGATCTGACCGTGATCTGCTTCCTGCTCAATTCGCGATAACGCCAGGAGATCTTCGATAATCTCGTTGAGTCTCTCGGACTGGCGCAATACCGTGTCGAGAAATTGGAGAGCATCATCTCTGTTATCTATTGCACCATCCAGTAATGTTTCAACATAACCACGGATTGAAGTGATTGGAGTGCGGAGTTCATGCGATACGTTGGCTACAAAATCGCGACGTACATTTTCCAGACGTCGTAATTTGGTTACATCATTCATAACGACAAGAACGCCCAGAACATTTTTTTCATTATCGTTCAACGAAACAGTATTGGTTTGCAGAAACTTTTGACCTTCGCTATCCAAATAGACAATTTCATCCTCCTTAGAGATACCGGTTTTGAGAACCTGTTTTATCTGGCTATGGAGATTAAAGTTCCGCAAGACCTCCTGAATAATTTTACCTCGAGCATTATCTCTATCAATACCTAACAAATCGGCTGCCGCGCTATTGATATTAATAACTCTTTCTTTGCGGTCCAAAGCAATAACAGCTTCAACCATGCTGGAAAAAACAGTCTCCAACTCGTTATGTTGGCTTTCAATGGTCTGGATTCTTTCATTGAGTTGTGCTGCCATGGTATCCATGGTAGTAGCCAGAGTTGCAACTTCTAGAGATGCCGAGGCGCCTTTAGAAGCTGACATGCTACGAGAAAAATCACCCTGAGAAAATCTCTCAGCCGCATTTTTTATCTCTTCGAGTGGTTTGCTGATATTTCGAGTGACTAATAGAGAGGCTAATACTGCAACAAAGGCAAAAATGATCAAACCAAGCGCTATCCGGCTGGTAATGGTTTTCAGGGTTATCTCAATGGCATCAGCGGTAACCGACATCCGCAGGACTGCCAGGATCTGGGGTTGTGTCTGAAGGACTCCATCTTTTTGTAATTGGGAAAAGATGGGGATGGCAACATACAGCATCTTCTGTCCCAAGGTGCGTGAATAGCGCAAAGATTTGCCGACTTCTCCCTGTAACGCTGCAATTATCTCTGCCCGATTGTGGTGTAACTCCATGGATTGGGGATTTTCATTGGAATCTGCAACCACTTTGCCGCTAGGAAGTACTACTGTTACTCTCGTATTAGATTCTCTACCCGAGTTTTTACTATACTCTCTCAAATTATCGATAAGACCCATCTCCAGCATTTCACTGACAATGGGCTTAGCCAGATAGGCTCTTGCAATAAGCCCCTTTTCAAGTTCTCCGTGATAAAAAGTATTCAGCGATGCTTTGCCAAACCAAGCTACACTTATAACGGTGGGAAGCAGAATAAGAAGGAATGCAGGGAAAATCTGCCAGATGAGCTTTCTCTGTTTCATATGCTTTTGGGGTCGTCTGTTTCCCAATCGGATTTGAGACGATATCCTATCCCTCTGACAGTTTCTATCATCTTCCCGGCATCTTTAAGTTTTTTCCTAAGACCAAAAATCTGAACATCTATTGCACGCGGAGTTATTAAGAAATCGTACCCTCTTACAGAGTCGATAATCTGTTGCCGGGTAAACACCCATCCTGGTTTTTTTCCTAAAAAAGTAAGAATCCCAAATTCAGTCATGGTTAGCTGCAGTAACTCTTCACCAAGACGAACCTCGTGTCTACCCAGGTCAATAGTAAGGGTATTTATGGTAAGTATATCCTGAGTTACATCCCCCTCAGGAGTTGTCCCAATTGCAATACGACGTAGCACTGCTTTTATACGGGCGATGAGAACTTTAGGGGAAAAAGGTTTGGTTCTGTAGTCATCAGCACCGCTTTCCAAG
>CAZWVC010000218.1:0-7270 GCA_964637245.1 uncultured Desulfocapsaceae bacterium | reverse complement strand
AGTCCCACCAGATTTAAATTTAAGTGGGCTTTGGGGGAATTGCGGTAGATCATCTTCTTCCTCCAATGCAAAGCATATTTGCTTCTTCTGCAAAATAGATCAATTGGACCGCATATTAGACGAGAAAGTAATTGTGATTGGGCAGGAATCAATATCAGTTGTACGATTTGTCGTTAATTTTGCATAAAAAAACAGGGATTGGATCTATAGATCATCCATTCCCTGTTATACATTGTGCAAATATTAAGAGAAATTACTAAAAGAAATTTATTTGCCGTGTACCAACGTTCCCCCCAGATGACCTGCAATACCTGCAACTGCAAGCATTATTCCACCAAGTGCTAAATACACGAGACTACCTGTCCCACCGGACATGGCTATACTTTCATCAACAAATCGCCAAATGACCATTAGCGTTAATAAAATAAGAACTATAAAACTGCAGGCTATTTTAACTTTAAATACCCAGGTTTTTGCTCCCTTATACTTAATTTTCCAAGAAATTATCCCGGTTAAAATAACAGCTGGCATACTAAGAAGTACGAAAATTAAGTTAAAGAACGAGGCATACTCAAGGGTTGCGATTGTGAAAAACATAGCAAGAGCGAGAAAAACCACAGCAACGGGTATCACCCCATTTGGGGTGTGCACACTTATTGCGTGGAGATGGAATTTCATAATCAGGGTTCCGATGAAACCAAAGGGTTGTGGTTCTTCGGCAACTGCACTGCTGCTCTCTTGCTGTACTGCGATGCTTTCAGCTATTTCCGGTTCGGCGGACTCAGGCAAATCTGAAGCCTCTGTCGCGGCTTCTTCCTCTATACCAATTTCAATAAACACACTTTTATCCGCGCCACATACCGGACATATCTCAGGAGGCTCATCGCCATCGTGGATATAATTACATATAGTACATTTCCACCGGCGAACAGGTGAGTCAGTCTTTTGAGGTTGATTTGCTGCAGAATCTTGCTGTGCAGTGTTAGAAGATTCTTCAGTCACTTCAACAAAAAAACTGCTGTCTGCTCCACAAATTGGACATTCCTCAGGGGGTTCTTCGCCTTCATGAATATAATTGCAAATGGTACATTTCCACTTTTTCATGATTGTAACCTCTCCATTGATTTCGATAGATTTCAATAGTTCTTCTAATAAAAAATCCAAGCTAGCTTACCATAGATACATCTTATCCCCAAATAAAATTGAGATTGAAATCCTCACATCTCTGCATGTTATAAAGCTCATCAGTAATCGTACAATACCATTTTACAATTACATACCAATTGGATAGGATTAGGAGATACGGGTATTAGTACTCTGCGGTAATGCAGTGATATCTTCAGATCCAATGGTCATTGGGAAAGTTATGACATAAATCTCACCACTATTCGCAGCCATATCAGCGGCTTGGTCTCGCAACAATAATATGTTTAGAAACAAAAATATCATAGTAATAGTCAGTACTTTATTGGTTGTTGGTTTTTTGGCGACGAGCATCACTAGCTTTCTGGTTTCCAGGCGCTCTTTAAGGACTGAAATGGAAACCAGCACTCTTCCCCTTACTAGCGATAATATATTTTCTGAGATTCAGCGAGACCTGTTGCGACCAGTGTTTATTTCATCGTTAATGGCATCGGATACTTTTCTGCGAGACTGGATTCTTTCAGGAGAAAATGAACCACATCAGATTCAAAAATATTTAAAGGAGATTCAAAAGAAATACAAAACATTCACAGCATTTTTGGTCTCTGAGAGAAGCAAAATCTATTACCATTCCGATGGTATTTTAAAAAAGATTTCACCGGATGAACCTCGAGATACCTGGTATTTCAGAGTCCGGGAAATGCAGAATGATTATGAAATAAATGTTGATCTAGATATGGCAAATCGTGATGCGATGACCATTTTTGTTAATTATCGCGTTTTTGATTATCAGGGTGAATATATCGGTACCACAGGGATAGGTTTAAATGTCAATGCTGTAAAAAATATCATAGAAGAGTATCAACAAAAATATAGTCGCACTATACTGTTTGTGGATGAAAAAGGAGATATCAAGCTTGCTGGATCTCATATGGCTCAAAAATTGAGCAATATCTACGATAAGAATAACTTCCCTTTTTTTACCAGGGAAAGTATTTCAGAAAAAGAATATTACCGATACAAGAACGCAAACCAACTTATTCTGGTAAATATTCGCTATATCCCTCAACTCAATTGGTTTCTAATAGTTGAACAAGCTGAAACCGAAAGTAAAAAACAGTTGTTCACAACCCTCATTATTAACCTGGGAATTTGTTTGGTGATAACCACCATTGTCGTCGCCTTGGTTAGTTTCACTATTAGGCGTTACAAACACAGACTTGAAACCTTGCGCGGTATAGTGCCCATCTGCTCCTATTGCAAACAGATCCGTGACGACAAAGGCTACTGGAGTCAAGTAGAAGCATACGTTGCCAAACATACTGAAGCAGAATTTAGTCACGGTATCTGTCCAAGTTGTCTGGAAAGACATTTTCCAGATGTGGAATCCGACTGATTTAATTGCTAACTGTCCGCTCCACGTAATAAGAGATTATATACTGATGGAATCGGTACACCCCCCGCTGTATTTTCCTGGACAAGACGAAACAACCCCGTTATATCTCCTTTATCACTGGTGAAATAGATGTTGCCATCAGCACCGACTGCAACACCGCATGGCCGTGCAAATCTGCTGCCATCACTGCGCTGAAATCCAGTTACCATATTCTCAACTCTTATAGGAATATTGTTTTTGAACACAACCAGAGCTAATTTTGGCGGCCTGCGTGACTCAGGTCCAGAACCCGGTTTAGTTGCCCATGAACCATGCAATGCAACTACAGCGTTTCCAGCATATCTCCCTGCCGCTCCACCTCCGGAGAGAAAGGTGATTCCCTCTGGTGTGGATCGAGGGGCAAATAATGCTGCAGGTGGTGCAGCCTCATTTACAGAACGAGGAGCTTCACTCTGGGTACACTCCCCACTTTGAAAGGCACCATTATAATACTGAAACCAAGGCATTCCATGAAATGAGCCTTGGGCTAGCTGAGCTAAAATCTCAGGTGGATTATCATAGCCAAGATTATCTGGTCCGGCATTTGTAGCATAGAGAATCTTGCTTTGCGGATGAAATGCCAGACCTATGGGATTTCGTAAGCCTGAGGCATATGGAGAAAGAGAATTGTTATCGTTGAGGAGATATACACCGCCTCTACGCCGATCAAATGGATAGCTGTTATCAAGGTATTCATCTGAACAGTTGCCGCTTATGCCAATGCCAATATAGAGTTTATTATCGGGTCCAGCAATTATTGTTCTGCTAGAATGCCCACCGGTTGCCGAAGGAAGATTGACCACCTTGGTAAAATCACTTTTATTAAGCTCTGACGATGCTCCCCCATAGGGGGCCGACCAAACAGCAGCGGTTTCGGCGGCATATAATTTTCCCTGCCGGTAGACGGTACTATGGAAATAGCCGTCTAAGGAGACCAGCGTTTCTTTATTATTATAAGGATATGGTACCCGATAAAGAGTGGAGCTAAGCGACCCAATAATAAATTCATTATCCGGGCCACGAGAGATAAATCTTGGGCCACTCATTGATGTTACAAACTCCAGGCGCATACCCTTCGGTACTTTCAACACTGCGGAGTAACCATTTACCTGAACCACCTGGTTTTGCAGTTCAAGTGCATTGCCAATTGGCACACCAGTCAACAGGAAGAGACAACAAAGACTCTGAAAAATCAACCTACACATAACAACCTCCATTGAAAAGATGAATGAGTCATCTTCAATCAACTTTAAGATCGTCACCCGTAGATGTCACTTCCAGTAGACGTTCACAAACATTACATCATTGTAATGTTTGTGAAAGGTTGTGGTAATGTTCTGCTGTTATAGTAGACAAATTAATATACTAGTTGGTAACACGGAGGATAACTAAACACCATGAATGACAATAAAACTGAAGCTAATGTTGCCATTTTCCCCCCCCAATCAGATAACATTGGCAACCAGCAACCGGAAATTGATGATTATAGCTCCATACAGGAGATAAATGAAGCCGTCAAAACTAACTCCGCCTGGATAGTTCCTTTTAAACAACAAATGTCCAAAGTAGTTGTAGGTCAAAATCATCTTATTGATCGACTAATTATTGGACTTCTCACAGGTGGACATGTCCTCCTCGAAGGGTTGCCCGGCCTTGCTAAAACCCTGGCAATAAAATCCCTGGCCATGGCAGTACAATCCGATTTCAATCGTATCCAGTTTACTCCAGATATGTTGCCTGCAGATGTTATTGGAACAGAAATTTATAATCCACAGGATACCTCATTTGAAGTGAAAAAAGGTCCCGTCTTCTCATCCATTATCCTTGCTGATGAAATTAACAGGGCACCAGCCAAAGTTCAATCGGCATTGCTTGAGGCAATGCAGGAAAAGCAGGTCACCATCGGTGATCAGACCTTCAAACTACCTGATCTTTTTCTTGTTCTGGCTACGCAAAACCCAATTGAACAGGAAGGAACCTATCCCCTGCCAGAAGCCCAGGTTGACCGGTTTATGCTGAAGACTATTGTAACCTACCCATCCATGGCAGAAGAACGGGAGATCTTGGAAAAAATAGACAGCACAGACAATACGGTGAACATTAGTGCGGTAATATCACCGGCAGAGATTCTCGCAGCCAGAAGTGTGATAAACAGTATCTACATGGATGACAAAATAATGGATTATATTGTTTCGTTAGTCTATGCAACCAGGGATCCTCGTTCATTTCAGCTTGATTTGAGTGAATATATAGAAACCGGAGCAAGCCCACGAGCCACCATTAATCTCAAAGCAGTTGCGAAAGCTCTTGCGTATCTCTCTGGTAGGGGATTCGTTACCCCTGATGATGTCAAATCAGCGGCGTTTGATGTTATGCGTCACCGAATTCGCATTAGTTATGAAGCTGAGGCCGAGGATATCAGCAGCGAAGATATCATCCGCAAAATTTTGGATACTGTCCCTGTACCTTAAGCAAATGAATAACGGCTTTTCAAAAGAAATTTTACAGAAAGTCAGACAAATAGAGGTTCGCACCAATCGTCTTGTCAATGACAGTCTGGCGGGCGACTATCACTCTGTCTTTAAAGGCATGGGGATGAATTTTGACGAAGTCAGAGAGTATGTTCCCGGTGATGATATACGCTCAATTGACTGGAATGTTACAGCACGTACAGGCATTCCCCATATAAAAAAATTCGTAGAAGAAAGAGAGCTTACCATTATGTTGATGATTGACATCAGCGAATCTGGCAAGTTCGGCTCGGTTGAAATTTCTAAAAGAGAAATGATGGCCGAACTTGGCTCTGTGCTTGCTTTTTCTGCAGTTCGCAATAATGACAAGGTTGGTCTAATTCTCTTTACCGATTTTATTGAACTATACATTCCTCCTCAGAAAGGTCGCTCACACATTCTTCGGGTTATCCGCGAAATTCTTTTTTTTCAACCTGAAAGAAAAGAAACCGATTTGAAAGTCCCACTTGATTTTGTTAATCGTGTAATACGCCGGAAATGCGTGGCTTTTCTCATTTCTGACTTCTGCTTGAATGAAGTCTACGATCAGAATCTCGACGAGCTTGCTCAGAAACTGCAAATCAGCAACAAACATCATGATCTTATCAGCCTTATCATAACTGACCCAAGAGAGTTTGAGCTCCCCGATATCGGTTGGATTACCATCGAAGACGCAGAGAGTGGGCATCAGGTGGAACTCAACACATCGGAATCTGCTGTGCGAAGGGGGTATGCTGAAATTGCTTCGGAAAGACGCCGTAAACTCCAACACATTATTCGCTCAGCAGGAGTAGATCTTCTCGATCTTTCCACAAAAGAACCCTACCTGCCTGCATTATTAGGTTTCTTTGGAGCGCGTAAGAGGAGAATGCGGTTATGACTGCTATATTTCTTTCCGCAGCTGTAGTCCTGATATCTGCAACCTCTGGTATCTGTCTAGCCGAAAATAAAAATTCACTGAGGCTGCAGAATGCTACCCCAGATACCTTTGATAAAACTACAGATGTCCTAGATATCTACGGTCCAATCCTGCTGCCGGAACCTTTTAATTGGTTGCCATATTTATCCGCATTATTGGTGATCCTTCTCTTCTGCATTTTCTTCATCGTCTACCTCAAGAAACGCAAACCCTCTATTGCTGCAAGCGCTCCCCCGCATGAAACAGCACTTGCAGAACTAGTGGAAGCACGCAGATATATTGAAAATAATCAATCACTTCAGTATGCCCAGAGAATTTCTGCAATACTCAGGACCTACATAGAAAGGCGATTTCATATTCGGGTTACCAGGCAAACAACGGTAGAGTTTCTCTTGGAGGCTCAGCGTGACCAAGATAGTCAGCTGTATCGATATAAGGAATCACTAAAAAAATGTCTGGAGCTGTGCGATCTGGCCAAATATGCTCGCAAGGCTACAACCAGAGCTAACATGGAAGATATGGAAGAAAGTGTCCGCTCTTTCATCAAAGATACTGTGGAGGCTAAGGAAGAGTGATGCGGTTTCTTTATCCTGAGCTTCTTTGGCTACTCACCCTCCTCCCCATCTTAGCCCTTTTAAAAGGAAGAAAAGGGCTTGCTCCATCTCTGATGTTTTCATCAACATCGGTTGCCAGAATTATTTCACAAGGGCGTAGGGTAAAGAGCGGCAGTATTGGATCCCTGTTAAAACTACTTTGCCTTGGACTCATAATTGTCGCTCTCTCAAGACCTCAACAGGGAGAGACAACCACTGAAATTAAAGCGAGCGGGATTGACATATTGCTTGCGGTGGATGTTTCAAGTTCGATGGAAGCTATGGATTTTACGCTGAGAGGGCAGTCTGTAAATCGACTTGAGGTTGTAAAAAATGTTGTTGCATCTTTTATAGAAGCAAGGCCAAATGATAGAATCGGTCTAGTCGCCTTTGCCGCTAGTCCTTATTTGATCAGCCCGCTTACCCTTGATCACGACTGGTTAAGAAAGCGCCTCGAGTCACTTACCATCGGAATGATGGAAGATGGCACAGCGATCGGCTCAGCCATTGGAACATCAGTAAACCGCTTACGAGATCAGGAGGCTAAATCGCGAATAGTAATCCTCCTCACTGATGGAGTAAATAATAGCGGTAGAATCCCTCCGTTAATAGCGGCTGAGGCGGCTGAAGCATTAGCTATCAAAATCTATACTATCGGAGCAGGAACGCG
>CAZWVC010000217.1:0-7277 GCA_964637245.1 uncultured Desulfocapsaceae bacterium | reverse complement strand
TCGCGGTAGAAAACTACAGCTTCATCCTCGATGCCTTAGCCATAAACCTTTCAGACTTGTGAAATATCCGGACTGGAGGGATAAAGCTTTCCTACGTGATCTGGGGAGAAACCGCTTCTTTCCCAAGGAAACACTATGACAAAAATAAAGAATCAAGGAAGGGTCTACTCAACTGAATTTGGGAAATGTTGTCCAGGATGCGGCCGGTCTTTTCAGCAATGCAGCTGCAGCTCTGAAAAAACAACCCAGACAAATGATGGAATTGTACGGGTGAGTAGACAAACCAAGGGAAGAAAGGGTAGTGGAGTCTGTCTAATTTCAGGCGTACCACTGGCTGATAAAGAGCTGAGAAAGCTAGCCAAGGATCTCAAAAAGCGATGTGGAACCGGCGGCACCGTAAAGAATGGGGTAATTGAAATACAGGGGGATCATCGTGATGTCCTGGTTGAAGCCTTGAAAGCGCTTGGATTTAAAGCGAAAATTGCAGGAGGGTAGGAAGTTCGCTGATGCTTATAAACGCGGATTAATTACTAGCCCGATTATTGACAGTGCTCTTTGAACCAGCAGAGATTGCCTTCGCAATACGCGTGATGTACGAGATATGATAGTTTTTTCTATGATTATTGAATTATTCATGGAATATCCGGGCTTAGGCATCTGGACGCACCTTTCCCTTACCTGGTTATTGGTCAAGAAATACGTTCTGGTAACCTGGCCAAGCTGTTGAAAAGATTAGTTATATTTGGTATGCAGGTCAGTTACAGTCCTAGACTGTATAACTCGTATTCCGTTGGGTTGGCGAGTATTTCTGAAAATTTCCTTTCATTTTCCTGACGGCCCGGACTGTCTTTATACTTCTCCCAATCTTCCATGGTTCGCCACATGGAAAGAACAAGGACCGTGCTGGAATCATCAAGACTGCTCAGGGTTTCTGAGGAAATATAACCTGGATGTTCCATGGCAATTTTTCGTGCCATGATCAACAAAGTGGAAATATCCTTGGTTGTTGCATTGTGGAATTTTCTCTTGATTAAAATCTTGATCGCCATAATCTCCTCCTTTGGGGTGTTGAGGTGATATTGATTGGTGATGGGGAACAACCAGGGGATGGTGCTCCCTATAATTTTAATCCGCTGTACTGCTTATTTAATCCTATCATTCTGTCTATCCCATATCCAGAATTTTTAATTCTAATTGAGGTAAAAGCGTATTTCATGATTTATTCAAACGGGATATTTAAGAATTAGCCAATCTTTCATGGTGTTCTCAAGTTGCTGTCGTTGCTGTTCGAAATCTTCTGAAGAGTCGCATGGTTCCAATTTTATGCTCGTTCCATAACGTAATTTAACCTTGGAAAAAGGTTTGGGTAACATAAACTGGTCCCACGATCTAAAATACCAGGCGTTTTCTGCCTCCACATAAAAGGGTAAAATCACAGCACCGCTCTTATGGGCAATTTTAATAACTCCCGGCTTGACTTTTCCTATAGGCCCCTGGGGACCATCAAGAATATGAGCAGCAAGTCTATTTGTGTTTAGGTGGGCAATCATTGCACTCATCGCACTTCGACCACCCTTGGAAGATGAGCCCCGTGCAGTATGCCATCCCACGCGGTTTGCAACCCGAGAAATTAGCTCACCATCACGGCTTTTGCTTATCATTATTGCAGGGTTATACTTACTGAAACTTTTGAAATTGCGGATTGCTGACAGAAATTGTTGGTGCCAACAACATAGCAGAACTGTTTCTCCCTGCTCCAATAGAGAGGTTAACTGTTGCAAGTTCTTAGTTCTTAACCGGATGGTGCTCAAATAAAGCATTAAAAAATAGTAGATAAATACTCCAAAAGCCTTCGAATAAATTACCCACTTCAATTTTCCTAGCATGTGCATCTCATACAATACATATGTTTTGCGGACAAATTATTTCTGTCAACGGGGATAGATCTTGCTAATGTATAATCAGAATTATTGCTTTGCTCAGGGAGAGGATTCAGGACACTTACAATCAAATATACGGGGAAATTTCACCAAAGCCTGATCTTTTCAGAGGCTACGGTTCCATAACTACCGTTATCTTGGATCTTACGTTTATACACTTCAATTGTAGCGTCCTTGCAATACTGATCTGCATTTTCACTTCAACGTGGAACTGGTAAAAGGTGTATCACTTTTTTATATTATGTACAAGAGAAATGGAATGATGAATGGTTATGAAGAATTGTCTGTATCTCTGGTTATTGATTCTTGTTTAGAATTGAAAAACCATTGAAACTCTATTTCTTGAGAGAAGCATGGTTAATAATCATCTTAAAGGACCACTTTAAGGTTAAGTTAGCAAAGTTGCCATAAAGTTGACATGTGGATTGCATATGGAACAAAAGGAACATTGATATGTTTCAATGCTCCCTTTATTCACTCTTAAAGTTAATGTAACGTGTTAAAGGATTTTTGCTAAACAATCAAGACTGCCCTGCCAGCCATATTCATGAGCCTCTTTAGAGGTTGTATCCGGCAGAAAATCATGAGTTAGTATTAAGGTTGTGGTATTTTCTTTCTCTTGAAACTCAAGGGTTACCAGTGTTTCACCATATTTTTCTTTGCTTCCTTCGCACTCCTGTCCTTCTAGTATCCAGGTGAAAACAAGCCTGTTGGGTTTATCGATTACCCTGTATTCACCTCTATGGATAACACTCTGACCATCGGGCAGCAGCATAGTGAAACTATAGTTTCCACCAACCCGAAGATCCACGCTGGCTGATTCAGTTTTTACTCCTTCCGGTCCAAACCATGATCGCAACATTTCCGGGTCTGTCCAGGCTGCAAAGACTTCATTTGCAGTAGCCTTAAAATCTTTGGAAATATTGATTTGGTGTTGTTGTTCAGCTGATACGGTAGTATTCATGAAGAAACTCCTTTAAGGTTTATTGTTAAGATAATTCTCCAAAGATTCGAACTGTTCTTCCCAGAAATCTCGGTATTTAGCAATCCACTCCGAAACATCCTTAAATGGCTCGGGAAGAACTTCAAATCGATGAAATTGTGCAACTTTATTGCGTTTTATTATTGCAGCATTCTCAAGTATTTTTAGGTGTTTACTTACCGCAGGCTTGGATATCCCAAAGGGCTCTGCAAGCTCTCCGGCGGATGCCTCACCAGCATAAAGGTGTTCGATAATAGCCCTACGGGTTGGGTCTGCCAGTGCAGAAAAAACGGTTGTGAGTCTGTCGTCTTTCATGATGTGTTATTACCTTGCTTTTTTATTTAAACACCAGGTTAATTAACCACTGGGTTAAATAATAGAACTTATTTAACACTTGTCAATTATTTTTACAAATAGAGATGAGTAGCCATCGAAAGGTGAATGGAACAGTATTGCTTTATGATTAGAAAATGGGGGAATTCAAATACTACTCATGGTCTAGATGGTAACAGCAGTTTGACCTTGAGCTTTATGCGATTGGCACTACTGTTTTATTTATGCTTTTTTCCTAAGGTCCAGGTGATCAGAATTCTCAGGAAAGAGAGTTTACCTTTCTTATACCATTAGCCCGGATATTTCATGAACAATTTAATGATCACAGATTAAAACATTTTATTTCGACACATTACGAGTATTACAAGGGTAATCTCTGGCAATACAAAGTGTGCTGTCCACGATTGCCAGCATTATTCACCCTTCGGGCGAGACTGAAAGGCCCATGGCCTTCGTTAGCGAGGGTTTGCGGTAGAAAACTACAGCTTCACCCTCGATGCCTTAGCCATAAACCTTTCAGACTCGTGAAATATCCGGGTTGAAGCACCATCTAACTTCGTATGGAGGTTAATATGATTCGAAAATTAATAGTATTCTTCACTGTACTTGCCTGTATTGGCATGGCACATACCATTGCCCTGGCTGATGAAGAAGTTAAAATTTCTGCAACACCAGTTACTAACAGTATTTATATGGTTGCCGGAAAAGGTGGCAATATCGGTTTGCTGGTTGGCGAAGACGGAACCTTTCTCATAGATGATCAATTTGCTCCCCTGACAGAGAAAATTGTTGCAGTAATAAAGGATGTTGGCGGAGGTCACCCAAAATTCCTGATAAATACCCATTATCACGGCGACCATACCGGTGGAAATGAAAATATGGGAAAAGAGGGTACCCTGATATTCTCACATGATAATGTTCGTGAACGCCTCAAGCAGGGCTATTTTATCCAGGAGTTTGAGATGAAGATGGCTGGACTCACCAAGGCAGGTTTACCAGTGGTGACATTCTCAGAGGATATTCGCTTCCATCTCAATGGAGAAACTGTTCATGCTATTCATGCACCTTATGCCCATACCGATGGTGACAGTTTTATCTACTTCGAGGAATCCAACGTAATCCATGCAGGTGATCTTTTCTTCAATGGTTTCTATCCATTTATTGATGTAGGGCATGGTGGTACCTTAAAAGGTGTGATCAGAGGTGTTGATAAAATGCTTAATATGGCAGATGAGAAAACCAAATTTATTGCAGGACATGGTCCGCTAAGCTCCAAAGCGGAATTGCAAGAATATCGAGACATGCTGGCAATAGCATATGAGAGATTAAATGGTCTCAAGGTTGATGGCAAGAGCGCGGAAGAGGCTGTAGCCGCAAAACCCCTTGCAGATTTAGAGGAGAAATGGGGGAAGGGTATCTTCACCGGTGAGAGGTGGATAACGATTATTTATCCGGGTGTATAGAAGGGTGAGCGGAAATCATTCTCGAGCAGGGGAAGATTTTCGCTTTTCCTGGAGCTTGATCATGTTGATGATTCCCTGTATCGGGTCAACGGGATAGTTTTCAAATCGTTCCTCGGCACCTCGCAGAGAGGCAATAAATGTATCATTCTCGATCCTGAATCTTTCCTTCCACTCCACCTGAAATTTATCCTTACTTTCATTGATACCAGCGGGAAGAACTGTAAAGTTATAGGCTAATCTAAGGGCATAATTATGCCGATGATCAAGCATCCAGCCATCTCCACCAGACGTTGAAAAGAATATAAAATTGCCGAGGTAATCGATGGTTGCCTCACCATTTGCAGCAGCTTTTGCCGTTTTCTCAGCTCTAGGGCGAATGTGTAGATCTTTTTTACTTTGGTTTTGTATGTTTTTTTTATTTTTTCGTTTTAACTTACGGATATTCATTGATTTCCCTGATAGAGTTAAGGGTATGGCGTCAACTATCCTGTAGAGTTTGAGGTGTCATTGTAGGCCAGCCTGTGCAGTAGCAAACCACTATACTCCAACCTGGATTTTTAATGAAGGATAAAGAGAGGCAATGGAGCAATACAGAATGAATTGCAGGTGAAGATGATTATTTGCTTTTCTGATTATTCCTAATCTTCAGCATACATAATTTAGTGAGATAGATGTTGGTCTTTTCTCGGGTGTCTGTAGCCTGGATGGCTACTGTCAAGCCCCCAGAGAAGGGTTTATGGTGTCCCGAGGAAAAGGCCAATAGCTATCCCAGACACATTTCTGAGCTTTAGTGGCAATCAGATTTGCTTTTATATGCTAGCTGAATTGACAAGCTACAGCTATGTTAAGTGATCAGAAAATATAGAGATTTTATTAATTCGAGCAGAGAATCTGTTTTTGAGGTTGCAACTTCAATGTTTGTGAGGAATGTGGTTTGTTATTTGTGTCAAAGTGATTACGTAAAAACTCCATCCAACTTGACTCTTGAGCTGTGTTTTTTAGGTAAGTATACATCAACAAACGTCGTTCCTTGTTGCTGATTTTTCCCCACTCAAATTTGATGGATTCATAGATTTCCTGGTTCATCATTACCCTCCTAGTCTTCAAGACCATTTCCATAAACAGTATAATTGTTTAACGTCAAAAAAATCTTTGCAGTGCTGAGTAAACTCCGGAAATTTTAAAAAGCGATAACGATTAGATTAATTTCTTGTTGTGTTGGTAAAACTATAATTATCCCTTGCTTTTTCAGAATCAAATAGAAATCTTTTATCATGATAGTAGGTTATTTAAGTATGCACACAAAAGATGGAACGAGTTAATGAAAGTTGAGAATATTGATCATCTGGTACTTACTGTAAAAGATGTTGAAGCAACTGTAAGGTTTTATGAAAACGTTTTAGGCATGGTAAGGGAAGATTTCGAAGATGGCCGCGTAGCACTATGGTTTGGCAAGCAGAAGATTAACTTGCACCAGCTAGGTACAGAGATACTACCAAAGGCTGGAAATCCGGGTATTGGGAATGTTGATATCTGTTTTACTACGCTCTTGCCTATCGAAAGGGTGGTGGAACATCTCCTTTTACAGGACATTCCCATTGTTGAGGGTCCGGTGAGGCGTCAAGGCGCCAAAGGCCAAATGATTTCTGTTTATTTCCATGACCCCGATGAAAATCTCTTGGAAATAGCCTATTACGGTGAGATGGAAATCGCCGAGTATCTTTAAAAGAGAAAAAGGCGAAATAAATATCTGTTGCACGGCAAATTTCTCAGGTAATAAAAGGGCTCAGGCAATAACTGAGTATCTGGGCTGGTATGCTCTACATTTTAACCCGGATATCTCATGAAAAATTAAATGATTACAGAAAAAAATATTTATTTCAATATATTAGGAGCATTGCCAGGTGGTTTATGGTGACACAAAGTGTACTATCTGCTATTGACAGCATTAATCAACCTTCGGGCGGTCTGAAAGGCTCATGGCCTTCGTAACGGAGGGTTGGAGGTAGCAAACTACAGTGTCACCCTCGATACCTTGACCATAAACCTTTTAGACTCGTGCGATATCCGGGCTAGTTGTCATCACTGCTTCCCCCCAACACATATAATCTACCGATCTATCAACGAGACATGCTACTTCTTTTCAACAATATGCTGCTGGGTACGCTATGGAGTTCAGAAGTTAGCTAGGAAGACTAGGCCTTCAGATTCTATTTTTACGAGATACACTATTCTTCTCCATTGATTAAATAGCCCATGTTCCCTTGTTTTACAGCAATTCAGGCATTAGTTTTTTTTTATCCGTTGAGTAGAAGTCATGCTGAACTAACCCGGATATTTCGTGAATAATTCAATGGTAATAGAGAAAACTATTTTATTTCGGTATATTACGAGTATTGCAAAGGCAATCTCTGGCGGTACTAAGTGTATATCAATTTTTGACTGCGTTATTCACCCTTCAGGCAAGCCTGAAAGTTCCATGGCCTTCGTTTCTGAGGGTTCGCGTAGCAAACTACAGCTTCACCCTCAATGCCTTGGCCATTAGCCTTTCAGTCTCGT
>CAZWVC010000216.1:0-7297 GCA_964637245.1 uncultured Desulfocapsaceae bacterium | reverse complement strand
CAGTTTTTTCTGCATCTTCATAGAATTGAAGGATATTCCAGGCTACGTTGGTGAGTTCTTGGATCATTTCCTTCTTGCTGTCAAGAAAACTATCCTGAAAGGAAGGAATGATTATGAGATAGATAGAGCCTACTGAGAGGATAATTGCCAGAATTGTAGGCAGGATTATACCCAGGAGAAACTTGTCCCAGTGTTTGCGTTTTTTTCCTTGAACCATGATAATAGCCAGGCATTATATGCTGGTTAATCCTAAGGATCAATATCCGGGAAAATGCGATAAATAAATATTAGTGTACACATTGTGTATAACAGACTGGCTGATATATTACAAATATTGTCAGGCTATAGGTATCTAGAGCACACCAAAAATAATTAACATCACAGGATAAAATGAATCCAGAGATCAAAACCCAAAAGGATACACAGGAGTATTGGTTTAAGGAGGGATGCTATATCAGTGAAGTTGCAGCAGATCAAGGAGATACTGAAGTTTCCATCGCCAGGGCCCGGGTAAAACCACATTCTGCAACAGCTTGGCATTGTCTGCGGAGTGTTGCGGAAAGATATATTATTGTAGCGGGAACCGGCAGGGTTGAGTTGGGTGATAGCATCAGTGGTAAGGTTGAATCGGGCGATATTGTGCGAATTCCACCAGATACAAGGCAAAGAATAATCAATATCACAGACGAGGATTTAATCTTTTATGTAATCTGTACACCACCATTTTCCCAGGAATGTTATATTCATATGGAGTGATAACTGACTGATTAATATTCAGGTAGCCACATTCAAGAAAGTAATACATAGAGAAACAGAGGAAAAGATGACCCCGGCAGTAAAGCTATTGAAAAAACTAGGCACAGAATTTCAAATCCATCAATATGTGCACGATCCCAGTTGGGGTTCCTATGGAGAGGAGGCAGCTGTAAAGATAGGGGTTGATCCAGAAAGAGTCTATAAAACACTTGTTGCCCAGCTCGATGATTCTACTCTGATAGTATCAATTGTTCCGGTGTCAGAATCATTGAATCTAAAAGTCTTGGCGAAATGGTGTAAAGCCAAGAAAGCCAATATGGCAGAAAAAAACCTGGTTGAGAAATCTACGGGATATCTTGTGGGTGGAGTAAGCCCCCTAGCCCAGAAGAAAAAACTGAAAACGTTCATCGACAGTAGTGCAAAAAACCTTGATACAATTTTCATAAGTGGCGGTAAAAGAGGCCTCGATATAGAACTTACCCCACAATTGCTGGCGAAACTAACCAGCGCAGAATTTGTCCCTCTCAGCAGATGATTATATTTTCAGTAATTAATGGTCCATGAGATCTGGGTGACCCAGAAAAACACCCATTCATGATCTTCTGACGAAAGTAACCTTTACAGGGTGATGTTATGTCGATATTAAGATTTTGCAGAAGAATAGTCATTCTTGTTTTACTGGCAATCATTTCATCTTGTGCCAGCTATCCGGACAAACCGTTATGGGATCAGTCCCTTGTTTATAATCCTGAGGAAAAGGAAGATCTAATCTATAGTTATGCACCTGTTTTTGTGATTGAAGAGGCGGATAAGGAGTATAACAAAATCGGTACCGTTATTGCTAGCAAGGATGGCGAAACTGAAGTCGTTCAAGTTGATCCGCAGATGGCTACCTACTATACTACCCAGAAAAGCTTCAGCACCGAACGTGGACGCTATACGAACCTCTATTACCGGGTTCATTTTTCCGAAGTACCATCAGGTGTGACCCCCTTTTATCTCGGTGCAGGTGAGAACGTTGGCCTGTTAGTTGTGGCAACCTTAAATGACAACCGTGATCCAGTCCTCTATACCCTTGTGCATACCTGCGGCTGCTATCTGGCTTTTCTGCCAACATCTCACCTGCCGGAAGAAATTCGGGGAATGGGTTGGCAACGAGAGAGGCAAATTGTCTATGGTGAGAATTTACCTGCTTATCTACAGTTCACCAGCCCAAAGGACCAATTAGTACTTCATATTCGCCACGGATCTCATCGGATTAAAAATGTATGGTTGGCAACACCAGCAGAGATTAGTGAGTATCGGACGAATACCCCAATGATCAAACCTCTTGAGTCACTGGAAAAAATTTCTCTTCCCGATGGCGGGACAACTTCTTTTTATGAAACTTCTGGTTCTCGGGCGGGATATGTTAAAGGGAGCTATAAGATCTGGGAGAGATTGTTTATAAGTTGGTGGGCTTTTGACTGGAGAGTTGGTGAAGATAAAAAATTAGGGAATGACCTCAGTGATTCCATAGTTTTTTACACCTCGCTAAAACCCTGGGCCAGGGAGGAATCCGATATGCGCGATTTTGCCGGGTTCCTGCGCTATTGGGGTTGGGAGCTCTAATGAGGCTTAAGCCTGAGTTTATTTTGCAGTGAAATTAGACATATACCCCTTCTTAATCGAGTTTCTTATCCTGCTCCTGATGTAGTGAAACAATCATAATTCCAAAAAGGGTCATTGATCCTCCTACAATCAGTTTCCACCCAAGATCATCTCCGAAAAAGAGAATTCCGAAAACTGCAGCCAGAACAGGTGCAAGAAGCAGAAGCGGGGTGACCACCGAAACCCTATATCTACCTACCAGGTAATAGAGTGATCCGTGACCGATTATCGAGGCGGCAACTGCAGAGTAGAGAGGTGTCCAGAAATCAACAAAATGAGTCTCGGAAAGAATCAATAGGTGGTCTCTTTCAAAAATAAGGGAAAGCAGAAATAAAGAAGGCGTGGCTACTAGGGCAATCCAGGCCTGGAGCCTGAAAACTCCAAGGTTGGGACATTGTCGCATGAGAATTGTGGCCACAGCCATGACAAATGCTGCCCCGGTAACCCAGAAAATAGCGTCTAGATGATTAAAGACCAGTGGATCAAAACCGATGACTATGACACCTGCCAGGGCAATAGCTATCGCCAGAACACGAAGAAAAGTGATCCTTTCGCGTAAAAACAGGGTGGCTAGAATGGCGGAAAATGGCACATAGAGTTGTGTACTAATAGCAACAGAAGCAATATTGCCACTGGCATGAATACCCAAGAAAACCATACCAAAATGGACAACTCCCAATAGAAATGCCACCCGTAACAGAGGAAACATGTATCCGCGAGCAGGTTTTAACCAGGGAAGCATCAGGATCAGGAGGAAGGAAAAACGCAATGCCGTAAAGAACAGCGGTTGAAAATGAGCGGCACCCATTTTTCCAGCAATGAAGTTAAATCCCCAGGCAAAATTAACAATCAGGGTAAGGAGTAGATCTGGCAGGCTCATCTTAACCTGTTGCCTTGTAAAGATAATGATAAAAATGACATTATTTATGAGCCCTATGAGAAAGTAAATTAATCTCAAACGGAAGCGGGAAAAGTGTAACAGACTTTCCTTTACTCTTTTCAGATAAAAGAAAAAACATATTATTTAAAAATTGTATCTATCCCCATGGCTTTTTCCCTGGCAAACTTGGGGATCAAAGATGACTTCGTCCTCACCGCAAAACGATACACAAAGCCTAAAAGAAGCAGAGTAAGTAAATAATCGAGTAAGTGCTGTCATATCCAACCCAACTTACTTTTTCGACCAAGTTTAGATGTCTTATATGTAAATCTCAAAAAATGCCAAATTCCATCGATGAGAAGAATTTCCATACAATCAATCGGTAGGGTACTCTGGGAAATAAAAGTTATACTTTTGAATAGAGCAGAGTTAATGATTACAGAAAGAGAATTTGGGTAGTGTTTTAAAAGTATTTGGATATGAACTGTAAACTGCTCATAGGGTGTTGATTAATTTGAGAAAATGTAAACACTTTACCGGAGAATCCTTGGTGTGGAATCTGGAATCAATACCAGGATTCCCCGGTAAATACAGGCAAAACCCAGAAGCAATAATTTAAAGGTGGAGACCATCTGGTGTGCATAATCCAGGTGGTCTGCCTGGCTGTGCTATTTCTTTTTCTTTGCCGAAGCCTTCTTCTTTTTTTTAGATTTTTCGCTCTTTTTCTTCTTATCCTTTGTAGTCTGCTTCTTTTTCACTTCTTTTTTGGCTTTTTCTTTCTTCTTTTTCTTTTTGTCTTTTTTCATGGTGTCCTTTTTCTTTTTAGAAGGTTTCTTCGCTTTTGCTTTTTTTGGAGTGGGAGCACTTTCAGCTTTGTGTTTTTTAATCAAGGTTTTGGCGGCAGCAATAATATTTCTTGCCCGGGCTAATCCAAATCCAGGAACTCCTGTCAAATCAACTATTTTTGTGTTAGCAATGCTTTCAACTGAAGTGTAACCATGTTCCATCAAAACATTGGCTGTATGGGGCCCAATTCCAGTAATTTTGCTTATTGGTGTTGCCATAAACTCCTCTCTTGTAAGATTTCATTAGTCTTTAAATGAATACATTTGCCAGATGCAGCTCGATAGAAAGTATTAATTCTTTGAAGGTGTAGAGCTATTAAATTTTTTAGAAAAACCACCTTTCTTCGTTTTCTTCTTTAATTCAAGAAGTTTAACCAGTGTTTTGAAATCTATCTTGTTTTTGTGAAGCTCAGCAAAACAGGTGACGATCACAGCTATCGCATTGGGGACTTCACCTTTTTTTTTGTACGATTGAATGTTTTTATCGCTAACCTTGATAAGATCACAGAATTTAGGTAACGACATCTCAATATCCAGTAACCGTTTTTTGAATTCGATAAAAGTCATAGTACAAATTGGTAATTAATAGGGTAATATAATATTTATGTATATCACTTTAAATTGATTTTAACTATATAATATTACTTTGTTGTTGAGAATCATCAGATGGACTTAAGAAATTGTAAATAATTTTGTAAAAAATCTCTTGGACGCAAAAAAATGGGAAATTATAGTACATCGCATTAGGATTCTTTATGCGTTTTTCTGGTGTGAAGGGCAATGGAGACTATTAATGAGAATAGTGAAGAAGAGTTTACCCCTCTGTTTATTTGTCCTTATTCTCTATGGCGTATTTTTTGGTGCGCAATTGGGTTATGGTCTTGATCGCAGAGAAGTTCGGGAAGATGGACTGGTAGGTACTTTTTATCACAATGCAGCAAGCAAAGGGCAGCCTCCAATTCTTCTTTTTGGTGGTTCAAGTGGTGGAAACTTCTTTGATAAATATCAGAACTACCCTGAAGATCTTGTTACCAGTGGATATGCAGTTCTCACCCTTGCTTATTTTGACTTTGAGGGTAAACATGGCTTACCGAATAAATTGCGACAAATACCTCTGGAGTATTTCAAAAGGGCAATGGATTGGCTGGAGAAACAACCGCAAATCAGGAAAGGAGAAATTGCGGTAGTTGGCAATAGCAGAGGCGGTGAAGCGGCACTTTTGCTGGCGACTTTGTATCCCGAGATATCTACAGTAGTGGCCATTGTTCCAGGGGCTTATGTCGGCGGTGCCTATAATAATAAACAAGTGGTTTCTGGATCGGCCTGGACATTGAATGGCCAGGAAATTCCTTATGTGGATTATCAGCGAGCCATAGCCAACTATAGCCCATGGTGGAAAATCATTTATGACCAGAATGAGGTAGAACCATACGCCATTCCTGTTGAAAAAATGTCTGCAGCGGTATTGCTTCTCTCCGGTACGAAGGATCAAATTTGGCCTTCAACTGAGATGTCGAGACGAATCATTCAGCGGCTGAAAAAAAATAGTTACTCATTTCCCTACACTCATATTTCCTATGATACCGGGCACAATATCAGGGTGGAGAGTTGGCCGGATGTTCTGCATTTCCTGAGGAACCACTATCCTGTCCGGTAAATAATTTGCTTAAGAGTAAACAGTTTGTCAGGCTGAGGTAATTTACTTTGTGGCGTTTTGCTCAATTGCTGCTTTTATCAAGATGAAGATCGATGATTTCTTTATATCTGTTGCCGATGAATAGATATAAGAACCATTGTCAATGGGAAGTTCACGGGCATTTCCATCATAATCAGTTGGGGCCAGCACGAGGAAATCTTCTCCTGCCCCAACTGCCAGTGAGGTTGCCTGGAGATGCAGATTATTGGATGCGGCATGAACGAATCCCAGATCCGCAATATTTTCCGCATAGTTATTGCTTACAAATTTAAAGGCATCGGGGTTATTGGAAGCGTTATAAATTTGACCATTTATCGGGCATTTATCGCCACTACCGCTAAATATTTTGCTCCAGTCTTCCCAGTAGTTCTCGCCAATGTTGTCATAGCCGGCAAAGATGTTGTTCTTAATGGTATATGCCATTATAAAGTTATCAGTATGGCAGAAAAAAGAATAAGGGCTACCTGAATTCACAATGGTATTGTTGATTATGTTCAGCGGTGTATCCGCTCCGCCCATCCTGCCAAGCGTGAGAATTGCAGTAGGTGAGTCGATAATGATGTTGTTATAAATATCGGTTGGCCCGCCGATACCGCCGACATATTGAATGGCGGTGCCATCCTCATCATAACCACCCGATTCTATCCAGTTATTGTAAAACTTTCCCGTTGTTCCAGGGTTAATCTGCAGGCCCCCAACATGCCCGTATTCCTGGTTCTTGGCATAGGATTTGATGATGTTGTTATAGACCTCGATATCTTCCACTCCGGCACCCAGTTGGATTCCATCACGACCTATATTTTCTACGAGATTGTGGTGAATTTTTATATGTTCCAACTTGGCTTCTGAAGCCTGCTCATTTGGGCAGCTGTTGTCATTATCATAGTCATCTATGTCTTGATCTACCTGGTCAAAGTGTGATGTACCGACATAAAAACCTTCACCTGCGACATCGTGAACATAATTATTGTGCAGGTGCACATTGCGCAGCATCCAGGTGCTGCGATTATATTTATTAAAGCAGCGCGGATAGGTACGGACGACAATGCCAGCATAGCCGTTGTCAAAGGTCTCCAGATGGTCAATCTCGACGTCGCTGGTACCTAAATCGGCATTTAGGCCCATGCTGTTTGCATTCTTTTGGACAATACCATATTTAATTGCATCATCTCCGGAGCCGGTGAGATGCACATATTGTGAGCGTAGGATACTGATACCGTTACTCCAGCCAGCGCTATCAAAGATTACCTGACCGCCACAATTGGTAATCGTCACCGGGGCACCTTCAGCACCAATGACATTTTCAACAGCTAGACCTTTGGTTGTACCGGCAGGCATACAGACGGTTTTACCAGCCAGATCCGTACGATTTTTTAACTGGTAATGGCTCCCGCTATGCAGGGGAAGAATCTCATCGCAGCCGCCGCTTTCGATGATGCACTGTAACTGAGCCGCCTCTGCCTGAAAAAA
>CAZWVC010000215.1:0-7297 GCA_964637245.1 uncultured Desulfocapsaceae bacterium | reverse complement strand
GGACCACGGGTCAGACAGTATCGCCAAAGCTATATGTAGCATGCGGAATATCCGGTGCAATTCAACACCTTGCAGGAATGAAGAAATCCGAGTTTGTCGTAGCTATCAATACCGACAAGGATGCCCCAATCAGTGAGATAGCAGATGTTCTGGTTGTCTCGGATCTTAAACAGTTTGTCCCTGCATTGATCGATAAACTTTAGGTCGAGAGAGTTAGTTTTGCTTATGATATTTAGCAATATCCTTGGCTCGGATTATCAAGCTGTACGTACCATCGACACACCGAGCACTTGCTCAGAATTAACTAGTGTTCTTCCAGAAAATGCAATATATATTAATACATATAGAACATTTAGAATTAGAACATACCACACTGCAACAGCAGCAGGGAGCAAGTACGGATGAAATTTGAGGCTAAGAATGCACATGAAGTTGCAACCCAGATAAAAAATAAAAAGCTTGTTGAAGAACGTCGAGGGCAGATTGTTGATGGTGCTGTCAAACTCTTCATCAAACTAGGGTATCATAAAACCACCACACGGATCTTAGCCAAGGAAACGGGTCTCTCAATTGGTTCCCTCTATGAATATGTCTCAACTAAAGAAGACATTCTCTACCTTGTCAGTATGGCTATTCATGCAGCGGTTGAAAAGGGTCTAAAAGACGCCATGGCCAGAAGTTCCGCGGGTAGGCAAGCCCTCAAAGAAATCATCCGCGAATATTTTCTGGTGTGCGAACAGATGAGCGATCATGTTCTGCTGATGTACCAGGCGACCCATTTTCTTCCTGAAAAATGGCAAAGAAGAGTGCTTGAAGCGGAACTGCGGATTACCAGGCTTTTTATTAATGCCATGCAACAGCTCAAAACAGAAGGTAAGCTGGCCCTGGAAGATGATACAATCAATCTAATTGGTCATAACATTTCAGTTATCGGCCATATCTGGGCCTTTAGGAGATGGTATTTTGCCAAGCACTTTACCATTGATGAGTACACAGAACAACAGACTGAATTTATAATGGGATTTTTACCGGAGAAGTAGAAGTACGTGGCTATTTGCCCGTACTTTGATCAACATTTTGGAAATCTGGCTGTTTCGCCTGTTTCCAACCTGCCCTTTCGACTTCTTCGGTTTTTCTCAGGCATTATTCATTCTATGAGTATGGCCTGAAGGTTAATCAGAACGAAGGAGACTCCATGAACGCTGCTGTTGATATTTACAGACCAAAGAATAACGTTCGCGTAATTACAGCAACTTCTCTTTTTGACGGTCATGATGCATCGACCAATATCATCCGCAGAATCCTTCAGGATTCTGGCGTAGAGGTGATCCACCTTGCCCATAACCGCTCGGTTCAGGAGCTTGTAGAAACCGCTATTGAAGAGGATGCCCAGGGTATCGCCATGTCCTCTTACCAGGGTGGCCATGTTGAAGCGTTTAAATATATGATTGATCTGCTCAATGAAAAAAACGCCTCTCACATAAAAATCTTTGGTGGCGGAGGTGGAGTAATCATTGCAGAGGAAATCAAGGAATTGATGGATTATGGTGTGGCTAAGATCTATTCACCAGAAGATGGGGCCAGCATGGGATTGCAGGGAATGATCAACCATATGCTTGGCATTCTCGATTTCTCTACCCTTCCCTATCATGACCTCGGGCCCGATACATTAGATCCAAACATGATTGGAGAGATTAGTGGCTTAATGACTGCAGTACAGCAGGCCAAGGCTGGCAATCAGCAAGAACTTGAGACCCTGATGGAGTCAATCAGACCCATGGCTGCTGCTAAAAATCCTCCGGTTATAGGCATTACCGGGACAGGTGGTGCTGGGAAATCTTCTCTCACCGATGAGATAATTGTCCGCTTTCTCAACGATACAAATGACGTTAAAATAGCGGTGATCTGCTGTGACCCTTCGCGCCGTAAAACTGGTGGTGCCCTGTTAGGTGATAGAATCAGGATGAATTCTATCACCAATACCGACCGGGTTTTTATGCGCAGCCTTGCCACTCGTGATTCAGCTAATGAAGTATCAGAGGCCCTACCTGAGGTGATCGAAGTTGCCAAGGCTGCTGGTTTTGATTTGGTTATTGCTGAAACGGCAGGAATAGGACAGGGCGACTCTCGAATTACCGAATTAGCCGATGTCTCTCTCTATGTTATGACCTCCGATTTTGGTGCACCATCGCAACTTGAGAAAATCGACATGCTCGATTATGCCGATATCATCGTCATCAATAAATTTGAGAAAAAAGGCAGTGATGATGCCCTAAGGGATGTCCGCAAACAGGTATTGCGTAATCGCAAAGCCTGGGAAAGCAAACTTGAAGATATCCCAGTCTTCGGAACAATCGCTTCCAAGTTCAACGATGATGGGGTCACCGCCCTTTATCAGGCTATTTTGACGGAGCTGACCAATAAAACAGAACTGGCACTCGATTCCACGTTGACCAGACCGGAAGGTAAGGTTTCATCATCAAAGGCAATAGTTATTCCACCGGACAGAATCCGCTATCTTACCGAGATTGCCGATACTATCCGCAGCTACCATAAAGAGACGACCTCCCAGGCAGAAGCCATACGAAATAAATGGCATCTCACCGAGTCGCTTGAGATGTTGACCAATGAAGACCACACTACTTCTGTCGTTACGGAACTTAACAATCAATTCGAGAGGGTTGATCAATCAATCAGTAAAGAAGCAGAAGAACTCATTTCTTCCTGGAAGGGTATACAGGAAGCATATTCAGGCGATGAATATATCTACAACGTCAGGGGCAAAGAAATTCGTGTACCACTCTACACGGAATCTCTCTCCCACTCGAAGATCCCCAAGATCAGTTTACCTAAGTTTGTTGATCCAGGTGAAATCTACAGCTGGATGCGGCGGGAAAATCTGCCTGGCTATTTTCCCTACACCGCAGGGGTATTTCCAATGAAGCGTACAGCAGAAGATCCCACCAGAATGTTCGCCGGAGAAGGTGGTCCTAAGGAGACTAATGCTCGCTTCAAACTTCTCTCAGAAAACTATGAAGCAAAACGGCTCTCAACCGCGTTTGATTCAGTCACTCTCTATGGCTGGGATCCTGATCTGCGTCCTGATATCTATGGCAAAATTGGCACATCTGGAGTTTCTATCTGCACCTTAGATGATGTCAAACAACTTTATGACGGTTTTGAACTTTGCTCACCCTCTACTTCGGTATCCATGACCATTAACGGGCCAGCACCAATCATGCTGGCAATGTTTATGAATACAGCTATTGATCAGCAGGTGGATCAATTTGTTGCAGAGAAAGGAAGAGAGCCCGATCTGACTGAATATGATGAACTCAAGACAATGGTTTTGCAAAATGTCCGAGGTACTATTCAAGCAGACATATTAAAAGAAGACCAAGGCCAAAATACCTGCATCTTCTCCATTGAATTTGCACTGAAAATGATGGGTGATATTCAGCAATATTTTGTTAACAACAACGTTCGTAATTTCTACTCGGTCTCTGTTTCCGGTTACCATATAGCAGAGGCAGGTGCCAACCCTATCACCCAACTGGCTTTGACTCTTTCCAATGGCTTCACCTATGTTGAGTACTATCTTGCAAGAGGTATGCATATTGACCAGATCGCCCCATGTCTGTCCTTCTTTTTCTCCAATGGTATGGATCCTGAGTATACTGTAATTGGTCGAGTGGCCAGACGTATCTGGTCTGTTGCCATACGGGAAAAATATGGGGCAACGGAAAAGTCCTGTCAGCTTAAATATCATATTCAAACCTCAGGAAGATCATTGCATAGCCAGGATGTCCAGTTTAACGATATTCGCACTACACTCCAGGCATTGTGCGCAATTTATGATAATTGCAACAGCTTGCACACCAACGCATATGACGAAGCTATAACCACCCCTAGTGCTGAGTCGGTCAGAAGAGCACTTGCTATCCAGCTGATCATCAATCGGGAATGGGGTCTTGCTAAAAATGAGAATATGAATCAGGGCAGCTTTGTTGTCGAAGAGCTGACTGACCTGGTGGAAGAAGCTGTTCTCACCGAATTTGACCGCATAAATGAGCGCGGCGGTGTTCTGGGAGCCATGGAAACGGGTTATCAACGCTCTAAAATTCAAGAAGAATCAATCTACTACGAAAGCCTCAAACACTCAGGCGAGTATCCCATAGTCGGGGTCAACACCTTTCGCAACACAGATGTAAATTTTGAAGAGGAAAACGCGACGCTTGAGCTTTCTCGGGCCACCGATGAAATTAAACAGGATCAATTGCAACGTTTGGCCGATTTTCAATCACGTCATCAATCACAATCTGCTGATGCGCTTAACCGGCTCAAGCAGACAGCACTGAATGGCGGTAACCTCTTTGAAGAATTGATGGAAACTGTTAAATTCTGCAGCCTTGGCCAGATAACCACTGCACTGTATGAAGTCGGTGGTCAATATCGCAGAAATATGTAGAAAGGACCACAATGGAAACAAAAGAGAGTTTCAAAGAGTTCAAAGATTCTTTTTTCTATGGCAAACGTTCCGATTTGAGTTTTAAGTTCCTTGAACATATGGAAGAAGAGGACGCCGCTGAATTCCTGCAGCGACTTTTCAACTCACTTGTGGACAGCGTTGATACTAATGATCTTGAGCAGGTAAAATCAACTCTCATTAAAGGCCAAATTCAGGGATATGCAGTGCAAAAGCACTTTTCCTACGACAGTGGACCTTTCACCCCACTGCACAAAGATCCCAAGGATATCAAACTTACTCTGATAACATCGAGTGGGCATTTTGTTGACGGCGATGATCCACAACCTTTTGGGGTGCCTAATATGACCCAGGAGGAAGCTGAGAAACGTATCTTTGACTCCATAAAAGAAGAGCCAATTTTATCTAAGATACCTTTTACCTGTCCTCCGCAAAAACTGCGAGTTCGTCACGGAGGCTATGATGTCCGGGCAGCTCAAATAGATGCCAATGTGGTTTTTCCCTGGCAGCGTTTGACAGAGCTGCACCAGCAGGGTCAAATCGGCTCACTCACTGAAAATGGATATTCCTTTGTCGGGGCATGTTCTCAGAAACGTTTATTAAAATCTACACTTCCCGATTGGATAGATACATTCCAGGCAAGCGGGGCCGATGCCGCCCTGCTTGTTCCTGTCTGACCTGTTTGTCATATGTCCGTGGGACATATTGCAAGAGCACTGGAAGAAAAAGGAATGCCAACGGTAATTGTTGCGGCTGAATCTTTTGCACCACGAATGCGGATGATGTCGCTGCCGCGAGTGGTACTCACCAATAACCTGCTTGGCAGGGTATTAGGAAACCCAGGACAGAGTGATCACCATAATGGTATCCTACTGGAAGCATTAGAAGTATTACGCCATTCCGAGAAAAATGGAACCATAAGACACCTTCATTGATTCCATTTCTCTTTTTCGCTAGCCATTTCTCAATCCGTAGATACTCCCAGAAGCCTTCCTTCAACACCACGCTACAAATGCACGTAATATATTGATATTATAGCGTTTATAACAAAATAAAAGTTTTTAAGTATTTTCTGAAAATATTAACGAGTGTTGCTGGACAAATGCCCCCGATTTTTGATAACGTTATTTCTGAGTATTGTATGTAATATTTAGTTAACCGGAGAGAGAATGAAGTTTTTCACAGGGATGGTTCGCTCTGCCCTCATCATGAGCCTTACCCTTCAATCTATGCCTTGCTGGGCCAATTCAACTAATAACGGTGTGAATGAATACCTCGATATGGATATTACCCAGCTGATGCAGGTTACCATTACTTCTGTATCAAAAAGGGAACAATCATTATCGGATGCAGCAGCAGCAATATATGTTATCTCTCAAGATGACATTCGTCGTTCTGGGGTAACTTCCATTCCCGAAGCATTACGCATGGCACCGGGCCTGCAGGTCGCAAGACTCAATTCCAACAATTGGGCAGTTACTTCTCGCGGTTTGGCTAATGGTCAATTCTCAAACAAACTCCTGGTTCTTATCGACGGAAGAACCGCATACACACCAAGTTTCTCCGGCACATACTGGGACATGCAAACCACCCTGCTCGAAGATATCGATAGAATCGAGGTTATCCGTGGCCCGGGCGCAACGGTATGGGGGGCTAACGCTGTTAATGGAGTTATTAACATCATCACCAAAAAAAGCGCTGAAACTCAAGGTGGAATTGTCAGCGTTGCGACAGGCAATGTTGATGAGATACAAGGTGGTATCCGATATGGGGCGAGCCTGAATACCTCAACTGATGGTCGAGCCTATATTACCTATTCCAAGCGTGATTCATTCGATCTACTCCTTGACGGATCAGATGCAAATGATAACTGGGACTCCCTTGCCGGCGGTTTTCGCTTGGACGGAGAACTAGCTCAAAAATCTACCTGGACCTTGCAGGGCGATATCTACTCTAACGACGAAAATCAGTCCATAGCACCATATTTAACCCGCACTCCACCATTTATTTCACAGAACAGGAGTGAACTGGATGCGAAAGGCTGGAACATTCTTGGGCGCTATGAGAGGAGTCTCACGAACGGTGCTTTTAAATTTCAAGCGTATTTTGATTATTTCAACAGAGATGAGTCCATCGCTGAGCAGACCTTTAAAACTACAGATTTTGAACTGCAATACGAACGCCAATTGTATGGAATACATGATCTCACCTTCGGCCTTGGCTATCGTAACATAGATGCATCAGCCGGGGTGAGCTTTACGTTATCCGCCGACCCATCAAGCAGAAACGATCATCTCTATAGCGGCTTTATCCAGGATACTATAACTCTTGTCGAAGAAGAACTCTGGTTTACTTTGGGGACAAAGTGGGAGCACAATGAATTTACTGGAAATGAACTGCAACCTTCGGGTCGCTTAATGTGGCAGCCAACCGAGAAGCAGTCTGTCTGGGGAAGTATTTCGCGGGCGGTACGCACACCATCCATAATTGAACGAACGGGGAATATCAAGGTCGGTTTCAATCCCTCTCTTTTACCCGCCACTCCCTTTATTTCCGTTGCTGCAAATAATCAATTTGACTCTGAAGAACTCATTGCCTACGAGGCAGGCTATCGCTGGTCACCAGTAGATAACTTGTTTTTTGACTTTGCCGTATTCTATAACGATTATGAAGAGTTGCTGGGTGGCCAACCAGCGCCGACACCGACAAATCCTGCTCAAGGCCAGTTCGCAAATAATGTTGAAGGCAATACTTATGGAGTGGAGGTAGTCGCAGAATGGAATGCAGAGCAATGGTTAGGATTCACCTTTG
>CAZWVC010000214.1:0-7376 GCA_964637245.1 uncultured Desulfocapsaceae bacterium | reverse complement strand
AAAAATATAAAATAGTAAGGAAATAATACAGATAAAGTCGTTCCTGGCAATCACCTGTCGTTCTGATCGATCTGATAATTGGTATATTTCTGTGCCTTGCCCTTAGATTTCTCCACTGGATATTTTTCTTTGTTGATCGCTATTTTTTCCAGTGCGGCTTCGACCGGATCAATCTTGAATTTTTTAGCTAAAGTAGTCAAATATATCATTACATCACCAATCTCTTCACGGAGATGACGGAGGTTGACATGTTCAGCAGAATTGCTCTGTTCAGGTGTAAGCCACTGAAAAATTTCTAGTAGTTCAGCGCTTTCAATTGAGAGAGATATTGCTAGATTTTTAGGAGAATGGAATTGTGCCCAATCTCTCTCTGCAACAAATTTACTGATTTCGTCTGCTAATTTTTTTACTGAGCTATCATTTGTCATGGTATTTGTCGTTCTCTTCTGTTATGTCTTTTACTGCCGGAACTATTCCCGGAGCACACTTATACAATGAAAGGAACTTTTTTCCCACTATATCTGTCATGAATATCTTAAAACGAATTAATGTAGTTACTCTGGCAATATTGCTCATTTTTATAGCAGCTTCATCTTGCTTTGCTGAAGCAACTATTGACCAGAAAAGAAACAAGCTTATTGGCTACATGCTCTATAAACAGCTTCCGTCAATCCATTTTAGTGACAAGGAAGTTGATGATGAACTGGCCAATGCTACATTTGATCTCTATTTGAAACAGCTTGATTTTCAGAAACGCTTTTTATTGATGGCGGATGTAAGAGAGCTTGAGAAGTATAGATATCAAATTGACGACAACCTCAAGAAAGGAACCACAGCCATACCTGAGGCAGGGTACAACCTGCTAGCACAGCGTATTGTTGGGGTTGAATCGATTGTTCGGGAAATTCTTGCTGGAAAGTTTGACCTTGTTAAGGCAGAGTTCTATGAAACCGATCCCGACAAACTCGATTATGTCGAAAATGCTGCCGAACTGCGGGAACGATGGCGAAAGATTCTCAAAGCTCAGGTGATCTCAAGATATCTTGATCTTCTCGAAGAGCAGAAGGAGAAAGAAAAAAAGAAGAGTGAGAAAGAACTATGGTTGGAGGCGAAGGATAAGGTTAGTAAAAGGAATAGTAATTTCTTTGTCAGGTTGAACCAGGAAACCCTTCAAGATCACTATGATCGTTTCTTTAACTCGGTTACCAGAGCCTTTGATCCTCACACAAATTATATGCCACCAGATAAAAAAGAGGATTTTGATATCCACATGCGCGGCAGTTTGGAAGGTATTGGTGCATTATTGCGGGAAGAAGATGGTTATATCAAAGTGGTTAGGATAATTCCTGGAAGCGCTTCTGCCCGACAAGGGTCACTGTTGGCTGAAGATATTATTCTTGCAGTTGCTGAGGGGGAAGCGGAGCCGGTCGAAGTGACCGATATGCGCCTCCGTGACGCAGTCCGGCTCATCCGCGGAGCCAAAGGTACCGAAGTGCGTTTGACAGTGAAAAAACCTGAAGGTGTTACAGTCATAATCCCAATTATCCGTGATGTGGTCCAGATTGAAGAGACCTTTGTAAAAAGCACGGTACTGCAGTCAACGGATGGTTCAAAGGTTGGCTATGTGATGATCCCCAGCTTTTATCGTGATTTTGAGATGACCCGTAATGGCGGGGCCGCCCGAAATTCTACCGATGATACCCGCAAGGCTCTGCAGGAACTGCAAAAACAGAATATAAAAGGTCTTGTTCTCGATCTCCGCAACAACGGGGGGGGATCACTGGTTGATGCTGTCGATATAACCGGCCTCTTTCTCAAGTCCGGCCCTGTTGTCCAGGTCAAAAACAGTTTTGGTACACGTAAGGTGCTTAATGATGAGGATTTAGATCTGGTCTATGAAGGCCCAATGGTAGTGCTGGTGAATCTTTTCTCCGCTTCGGCCTCGGAAATCCTGGCTGCCGCCCTACAGGATTATGGGAGAGCAGTAGTTATTGGCGGCAAGCATACACACGGAAAGGGAACCGTTCAGACCATAGTTGATCTCAATGACAATATCCCTCTTCTCCATCTACAGCGCTATGAAGATCTGGGTGCTTTAAAGGTTACGATTCAGAAATTCTACAGAATTAATGGCGGTTCAACACAATTCAAGGGTGTGGAACCGGATATAGTGCTGCCAAGCCTCTTTGAACACCTGAAATCAGGAGAACAGTATCTTGATAATTCATTGCCTTGGGATCAGGTTGATTCTGTACCATATTTTCCCTACGCCAAGGAGGAGGTTGATCTTAACCTTGTCCAGCAGCGCAGCAGCGAGCGCACGGGAAAAGAAGAAGGCTTGAAAATTATTGCAGAAGAAGCTTTGAAGTCTAAAGAGCGAATTGAGAAAACCAAAATATCTTTGAGATTAGAGGATATGGAGCGTGAACGAGAAGAGGCTATCAAAGCTCGGGAGAAGGTTGGTGAACACTACAAAAAATACCAGAGTGAACAACTTGATGAACTTGATTCACAAACCTTGGAAAATGAAGACCCGGGTAAGGAAGAAGCAGATTGGCTGGATGAATTAAAACAGGACCCATATATTGGTGAGGCAATTAGAGTAATAGGCGATATTTCTGGAAAAAAATAGGCGCACAATCAAAGAATATGGTGCCAACCCGCACAACTCGCACAACACCCACAAGGGAAATTTGTGCTTGAAAAACTGCCGAAAAGATGCTAAAAACCACATTGGTGAATGGTCATTCATTATTGCTTTGTGCTTAATTCTGAATGATTCCATTATTTAAGATAGGTTGTACTGGGATGGAACTGGCTGAAGCCTTTAGGAATTACCGAAATAAAATTGTTGAAAAGTGGGTCGAATATACGTTATCAACGTACAAATCGTCCAACTTCTTCCAAAAAGAAGGCGATAAATTTGCAAATCCGGTTGGTGGGGCTATTAAAGAAGCGCTTGATGCGCTTTTTCTGCTTTTAGTTAACAATGCTGATCCGCAGGAATTTGTTGCACCAATTCAGAAGATTATGCGCATTCGGGCAATTCAGGATTTTGCGCCTTCACAGGCGGTTTCGCCGATTCATGCGGTAAAACATATAACGCGAGATATTCTCGCTGCAGATAAAGAACGGAACCATCTGGTAAATGAGTTGTATGATTTTGACTTTGCCGTAGATATGGCTGTACTTGCTGCCTTTGATATCTATATGGAGGATCGTGAGCGCCTCTATAATGTGAGAATGCAGGAGATTCGTTCAGGTAGAAATATATATACTGACAGCAAGTGCCCATCGCGCCTGCTGCAAGATACGATTCAAAAGTCGGACAAAACGGAAGAGTAATTAACCGGTTACCGGAGGGGGTCAGCAGAAAGAGCCTACCTGGTTACCAAAACTACATTTCAATTTGAAGCGAGGTAAGAAATGAAGTATGCCTTCTCATTCCTGGCAGTCATTGCGCTAATTGTGATTGCAGGGCTAGGTTCCCAGATCCCCGGTATGCAATACCTATTTGGTGTTGCCTTGCCGTATCTGGCATTGTTGATTTTCTTGGGTGGCTTTATTTACAAAGTCGTCGGGTGGGCTAAATCTCCGGTCCCCTTTTCCATTCAGACAACCTGTGGACAGGGCAAATCACTGGATTTTATCAGGCATAACAGGCTTGAAGCCCCGCAAACCAACAGTGATGTCATTGCCCGCATGGCTCTGGAAATATTGACCTTCAGATCATTGTTCCGCAATACTAAATCTGAAATTCATGATGGTCCGCATGTGACCTATGAATCTTCCAAATGGTTATGGCTGTTTGCCTTGATTTTTCACTATTCCTTCCTGGTGATAATCGTGAGGCATCTGCGAATGTTCCTCAACCCTGTGCCAAATTTTGTCTCTTGGCTTGAATGGGGTGATGGCATTTTTCAGGTGGGAGCACCAACCTGGTATATGACCGATGTGCTTATACTTCTGGGCGTAGGCTATCTTTTCGGGAGACGTATCTGGAACAGAAATGTTCGGTATATTTCTCTTGCAAATGACTTCTTCCCATTGGTTCTAATCTTTGCCATTGCCATCACCGGAGTTTTGATGCGCTACTTCCTGCGTACGGATATTGATATTGTTAACATTAAAACCCTTGCCGTTGGTCTCATGACTTTGCAGCCGACGATAAGTGCTGATATCGGAGCAATATTCTATATTCATCTCTTTCTTGTTTGTGTGCTTATGATATACCTTCCGTTCAGCAAGCTGATGCATCTTGGCGGAGTATTTTTAAGCCCAACACGAAACATGAAGAACAACAGCCGTGCAGCTCGTCATATTAATCCATGGAATGATCCTGAAATCAAGCCGCATTCCTATGCCGCTTATGAGGATGAGTTCCGGGAGTTCATGGTTGAAGCTGAAATTCCGGTAGAGAAAGAGTTGCCTCCCAAAAAGGATGAAGAGTAATCAATTGACCCAATACTAGCTTATAAGGATATAAACGATGGCAGTTCCCAAATTAGAACAATTATCGAAAAGCGTAGTGCAGGGGCCGTCCTTGGCAACCGGAGCAGTACCGACCAAGGATTGGATGGATACACCTGCAGTGTTTAAGCCGGGTAACTATGCATACCCAGCAAAAGCTGACAAGGTTGAATATCTCAACTCTCAGAAAGGACTTCATTTCCCTAATGCTAGAGAATGGTCCCCGGAAGATGATGATTGGAAACTTCCAGAAAACTGGGAAGAGATAATTCTCACCGGTCTCAAAGAGCGATTGGACAAATTTCGCTCTCTAAAAATATTTATGGATTGCTGTGTGCGCTGTGGCGCTTGCGCCGACAAATGCCACTTTTTCCTGGGAACAGGTGATCCAAAGAATATGCCTGTTCTCCGCGCTGAACTACTTCGTGCGGTATATCGGAACAACTTTACCCTGGGCGGTAAAATCCTCGGAAAAATGCTGGGTAACCGTGAAATGACTGCTGGTGTGCTGAAGGAATGGTTCATGTACTCCTATCAGTGTACCGAGTGTAGACGTTGCTCAGTTTTCTGTCCATACGGTATTGATACTGCGGAAGTTACCATGATGCTGCGTGAGTTGTTGCATCTGGTGGGTATAGGAATCAACTGGATTCTGGAACCTGCCTCCAACTCCAACCGTACCGGTAATCACATGGGCCTCCAGCCCCATACATTTAAGGACAACGCAGAGTTTCTTGTCGATGACGTGGAAAATCTCACCGGTGTTCGCCCCAATGTAACTTTCAACAGGAAAGGCGCTGAGATTCTCTTTATCACTCCTTCTGCGGATGTTTTTGCCGAACCGGGTCTCTATACGGCAATGGGCTATATGGTTCTCTTTGATGCAATTGGTCTGGATTACACCTGGTCAACTTACGCGTCAGAGGGTGGCAACTTTGGTCTGTTCACCAATAACGAGACCATGAAAAAACTGAATGCCAAGATGTATGCAGAAGCTGAACGTCTGGGAGTCAAATACATTATTGGTGGTGAGTGTGGTCACATGTGGCGCGTACTCCATCAGTACATGGATACCATGAATGGGCCTGCAGATTTTCTGGAAAAGCCGGTTTCTCCAATCACCGGTACCGTATTTGAGAACGCTGCATCTACAAAGATGGTTCATGTTAGTGAATTTACGGCTGATTTAATCAGGCACGGTAAACTTAAATTCGATAAGAGCAGAAACAGCCATGTTAAGGCAACCTATCATGACTCCTGCAACACCGCCCGCGCTATGGGTTTGATGGATGAACCGCGCTATATTCTCGACCATGTGGTTGATTGGGTTGAAATGCCAGAGAACACTATCCGTGAACAGACATTCTGCTGCGGTTCAGGAACTGGTCTGAACACCGACGAGATTATGGAGTTAAGAATGCGATCAGGACTGCCGCGGGCGAATGCGGTTAAGTATGTCCAGGAAAAACATGACGTAAATATGCTCTCCTGTGTCTGTGCCATTGACAGGGCAACGCTGACCTCATTAATGGATTACTGGAATCCTGGCGTGGGTGTCTGCGGTGTAACAGAGCTCGTTGGTAACGCAATCATACAAGATGGTGAAACACGAGGCGAGGAGTTGGATGAAGGCCTTCGGACCTTGGTTTAATCCTTACCGCAAAGGAGTATAAGCAATGTATAATAAAGGAATAATAATAGCTGGGCTGGTTATATTTGTTGCCCTCGTTACCTCCCCCATCTGGTACAACGGTCTCAGTGCAGGACCACTACCGAAGTATGAGTTACCTCCCGGAGGGGAGAAAAACTGTGTATTGCCGGCCGAGGAGATGAAAGCCAAACATATGTCGCTGCTTAACGAATGGCGAGATGACGTTCTGCGAAACGGCAATCGTGTTGAAATAATCATTGATGGAAAACCATATCGAAAGGGATTGCAGCTTGCCTGTATGAAATGTCATACGAACAAGGCAAAGTTCTGTGATTCTTGTCATGAATATGCATCTGTTAAACCATACTGCTGGGACTGTCATATCACTCCCGAAGAAGCAGCAGCGAAGAAGGAGACGCTCTAATGGATAAGCAACGAAGAAAATTCCTAAAGATTGCCGGTGCAACAGCACTCGCCGGCGTCAGCGCCCCTGCGGTTGTCAAACTGACGGCCAAATCTTCTTTCGCAGCAGGCGGAGATCACGGTGCAGCAGCTGATTCCCAGAAAGGGGAACCACATGGTGAGGAGAAACCTTCCGGTGTTAGATATGGAATGGTTATTGATATGCGCAAACTTTACGGCAAACCGGAGCTACTCGACAAAGCCACCGAAGCGTGCCATAAAGTGCATAATGTTCCTCATTTTGAAGAGAAGAAGAACGAGATCAAATGGATCTGGAAGACACCTTTTGAGAATGCCTTTCCTGAGCATTCCAGCTATCATGCCTCAAAAGTTACGAAAGAGAACGACTTTCTGGTTCTTTGCAACCACTGCGATGAGCCCCCTTGTGTCAGGGTCTGTCCTACGAAGGCCACCTTCCGATTACCTAATGGTGTTGTGGCAATGGATTACCATCGCTGCATTGGCTGCCGTTTCTGCATGATGGGTTGTCCCTACGGTGCTCGTAGTTTTAACTGGTTTGATGCTAAGCCGCATATCAAGAACTACAACCCAGATTTTGCGGCTCGCACCCGCGGTGTCGTAGAAAAATGCAACTTCTGCAGTGAAAGGATCGTCCTTGATGATCCCAATAATGAGGGTAAAAAACTGTTACCAGCATGTGTGGAAGCTTTGCAAGGAACTGGAGCACTTGTCTTTGGTGATTTGAACGATCCTCATTCCGAGGTTCGTCAGATTCTGGATAAGGAACATACGATCCAACGGAAGCCTACCCTTGGAACTAAACCGTCGATCT
>CAZWVC010000213.1:0-7381 GCA_964637245.1 uncultured Desulfocapsaceae bacterium | reverse complement strand
GGAGAGGTGACCGAGTGGCTTAAGGTGCACGCCTGGAACGCGTGTGTACGAGAGTACCGTGAGTTCGAATCTCACCCTCTCCGCCAGCATAGATATCAGTGTGATAGTCGGGTCCTGCGCAACGAAGAATCACGAACCCCGCCAGGTCCGGGAGGAAGCAACGGTAGTGAACCTCTTTGTGTGCTGCAGGGTCGCCCGGCTATCATTTTTTCTTGCCCTTGTGCCCCACCATCGGGTATTTTCCCTTGAACAGTCCTAAGCTTTTTCTCCAAAATAGCTGAAAGAATAATTTCTCAACCGTGGAGCAATATGTCATACCTGGTTCTAGCTCGAAAATATCGCCCGCAAACCTTTGCGGATGTAGTGGGTCAAAAACCGGTTGTAAAAACCTTACAAAATAGCCTGGCAAAGCAACGAGTTGCCCATGCTATTCTGTTTTCAGGAGTACGCGGAGTGGGCAAGACTACCCTTGCCCGTATTATGGCCAAAGCCATTAACTGCGAAGCGGAAACTGACACCAAACCGTGCAATAAGTGCCGTAGTTGTAAGGAAATAACAGGAGGTCAGTCACTAGATCTTCATGAAATAGATGGTGCTTCAAACAGGGGTATTCAGGAAATAAGGGAGCTCAAGGAAAAGATTCGTTTCCTCCCGTCCTCCTCCAGGTTCAAAATCATCATTATTGACGAAGTACATATGCTGACCACCGAGGCGTTTAATGCACTTCTTAAAACCCTCGAAGAACCTCCGGATCACATCTATTTTATGTTCGCCACCACCGAGCTCCATAAAATACCGATCACCATTTTGTCGCGCTGTCAGCGTTATGAGTTAAAGAGAATTACCACAACCGAGCTTTCCTCCCACTTCTCCATGATCTGTGAACAAGAAAATATTGGTGTCGAACCAGCCGCCCTGGCTATGATAGTGCGGGAAGCTGAAGGTTCTGTAAGAGATGGATTGAGCCTTCTTGATCAAATGTTTTCTTTTGGTGAATCAAATATTACACACGCTGATATCATCCAGGTTTTAGGTCTTACTGATCGAAATATCTTGATGAACATATCCAAGGCGCTTCTCAGCGAGGACCGCACCAGTGCTCTCAAAACCTTAGAGGGAGCATATGAGTATGGTATCGATATAAAGAGGTTTACTGCTGATTTACTCGAAATTTTCCGCACTTTGGTACTCATTAAAGTAGGTGATTGTGGAGAACTCATTGATTTACCCGAAGATGAACTTACGCAATTTCAGGAAATAGCCTCAGCGTATAGTTTTGAGACGCTTCATCTTAAGCTGACTCTGCTCATGGAGGCAACCGAAGAGCTGCGCTTTACAACCCAACCCAGGCTAGCTCTTGAGACTGCCTTTCTTAAAATCATTGAAGCAGGTAATGTCATTCCAGTTTCCCAACTTCTGGAAAAAATTGACAGCCTTGTTCATACCCAGCCAACAGAGACTGCAGCGGAATCGACCCCAACCGCTCCTGTCAAAAAAAAAAGTGATACGGCCCCTCCCTTAACCTCGGTGCAGATTACTGCACCTCAGTCTAAAGTTGCTGAAGATTCTGAGGAGACAGGAGAAGAACCACCTTTACCCTCAGAAGAGTTCTCTCCGGAAGCGATAATTGACGAGGAAGTTCCACCTCTTCCCGAGAAGGACTTAGATCCGAAAGCAGCTGAAAAGGCTGACTCAGCTGGTGAGATTGAAATCCATCCTCACACCCATGATGTTCGTCGAGACTGGCTGGAATTTACTGAATATGTAAAAGTGAGAAAAATCTGGATGGCACAGGATCTGCAATTGGCAGATTCAGCCAAGGAAGTAGCCGGTGAATTACATTTGCACTACAGTGATCCAACGATCTGCACCCTCCTGAAAAACAAGGAAAACAAGAAATTACTCACTGAATTTGTACTTGATTATTTTCAAAAAGATCTCACTGTACGCTTTATAACTCCCGAACCTAACGGCAATGGCAATGACGATGATGATCCGGAAAGTCCTCACAAACAGCGATTAAAGCTGGTGCGTGATCCACTTGTGCAGATGGCTGTTGAGATTTTTAACGGCCAGGTGGGCGATATTCGGATTGGCCCGCGAAGCAGATAAATACAAATTGAAAAGGAATCATGGATTTAAACAACATTATGCAACAGGCCCAGCAGATGCAGGCCAAAATGGCAGAAATACAAGAACAACTTGCCAACAAGACAATAACAGGCAGTGCTGGAGGTGGAATGGTTAATGTCACCGTGAATGGCCGTGGAGATATACTCTCAATTGCCATAGAAGATGCCCTACTGTCAGTTGAAGAGAAAGAGATGCTGCAAGACCTTATTGTGGCAGCCACCAATGATGGTCTGCGTAAAGCAAAAGAGCTGGGCAAACAGGAAATGCAGCAGCTAACTGGCGGTCTGAATATTCCCGGTCTGTCAAATATTTTCTAAGGTCACTTTGATGCAGGTAGTTCCTCCAGCTTTAGAAAGGCTCATTCAGAATTTCGCGAAACTACCGGGTATCGGCCAGAAAACTGCTACCCGTCTAGCCCTTCATGTCCTCCGCAGGCCACCTGGTGTTGCTCAGGAATTGTCTAATGCTCTAGCTGAGCTGCATGGTGCAATTCAATTATGCTCCAGCTGTTTTGCATTTTCCGAAAGTGACCCCTGTGTTATTTGCGGAGATGCAAGACGTTCAGCTGAGATCGTCTGTGTTGTTGAGCAATCTGGAGATCTCATCGCTATAGAAAAGACCGGAATATATCGGGGACATTACCATATACTTCATGGAATATTATCACCAATCGATGGTATTGGTCCCGATGAAATAAAAACCAGAGAACTGCTCACCCGGGCAAATAATGGTATCGTCAAGGAAATACTTATTGCCACCAGCTCGACAGTGCCAGGTGAGGCGACCGCTTCGTACCTTATAGATAAATTACAGCATAGCAGGGTCAAAGTAACCCGACTTGCCTATGGTATACCCATGGGAATGGACATTAAATATGCGGACAAACATACCCTGGCAAAAGCAATTGAAGGCCGTGATATTGCCTTATGATATATGCAGTATTATTTTGGCCCTAAGGCTTTAATTTCGCTTGACACAATCCTTGAATATTGGTAAGTGAATCAGGTTCACGACAATGTCAGATTTACGACATTGGGCTATGGTAAATTACCCAGGCGCGTAGCTCAGTGGGAGAGCGCCACCTTGACGTGGTGGATGTCGGCGGTTCAATCCCGCCCGCGCCTACCAAATGAAAGGCTGAAGGAATGGTTCTCGATGTGGGGGTCAACACTTTGGCCTTTGTTTTTATGAAATAATATGGCTGAAATTACTGTACAAATAGACGAAGGTGAAAAGATCAAAATTGAAACAGGAGCCCTGCTAAAGGATGCCCTTGCTCAGTTGTTGTCCAACAAACAAAGGAAGCAGATTGTTGCTGCCTTTGTTGGTGACTCAATTATAGATCTAAATACACCGCTGAACGAAGACAGTACTCTCAAACCAATTACCAAAGATTCCGCTGAAGGGCTTGAAGTGCTTAGACACAGTACCGCCCACATCATGGCAAAAGCAGTCAGGGATATTTTTGGAGATGATGTAAAAGTGGCCATCGGCCCTGCCATCGAAAATGGCTTCTATTATGACTTCCTGCGTGAGGAACCTTTCAGCCCAGATGATTTTGCTGCAATTGAAGAGAGAATGGCGGAGATCATTAAAACTCGTGCGGAATTTATCCGCCGAGAAATCCCATTTGCCGAAGCCAAAAAGCAATTCGAGCAGGAAGATGAAAAATTTAAACTTGAATTGATAGAAGATCTTGCAGGCGAACAGATATCAACCTACCAGGTTGATGATTTTGCTGATTTATGCCGAGGCCCCCATCTTCCAGACACCACCCATATTCAGGCTTTCAAACTATTGCGGGTGGCTGGCGCATATTGGCGCGGTGATGAAAAAAACGATGTGCTGCAGCGTATTTACGGAACAGCCTTTTATGATAAAAAAGCACTGAAGAAATATCTCAACGCCTTAGAAGAAGCCAAAAAAAGGGATCATCGTAAGCTTGGTAAGGAGCTTGAACTGTTCACCATCCAGGATCAGATTGGACCTGGCCTTATCCTCTGGCAACCCAAAGGATCCCAATTACGCCGTCTCATTGAAGATTACTGGAAGGATGAGCATTATCGTCATGGCTATGAACTGCTCTATACACCTCACATAGCTCGACAGGATTTGTGGAAAACATCGGGCCATCTCGACTTTTATAGTGAGAACATGTACTCATCCATGGCTATAGACGAAGTCCAATACCAACTCAAACCGATGAACTGCCCATTCCACATTGGCGTATACAATTCACGTAAAAGAAGCTATCGTGAGTTCCCACTCCGCTGGGCCGAGCTTGGTACAGTATACCGATATGAACGTGCTGGTGCACTCCACGGTCTTCTGCGGGTACGAGGGTTCACTCAGGATGATGCCCATATCTTCTGTCGACCGGACCAGTTAGAAGAAGAAATCTTTAATATTCTGGATCTCAACCTTCTTATCCTGGCAAGATTTGGTTTCAGCGAGTACGATATCTATCTTTCTACCAGACCTGAAAAATCGGTTGGCAGCGATGAAAGTTGGGATAGAGCAACGGATGCCCTCAAGCGGGCATTGGAGAAGAAAGGTCTTACCTATGCCATAGATCCAGGCGAAGGTGTATTTTATGGCCCTAAAATTGATATCAAAATAAAGGATCAACTTGGCAGATCATGGCAATGTTCAACAATCCAGGTAGATTTCAATCTGCCAGATAGATTTGAAGTCTCTTATACCGGTTCTGACAATGCTGATCATCAACCAATCATGATTCATCGGGCTCTGATGGGATCGCTTGAACGATTTATCGGAGTGCTTATTGAACATTACGCTGGGGTTTTTCCCCTTTGGTTTGCACCTATTCAGGCACGGTTACTGAACATAACTGATGACCAGGCCGATTATTGTGAAGAAATTTATGAGCAAATGCGGCTGGCTGGTGTACGAATTGAAAAAGATTTGCGTAACGAGAAGTTGAACTATAAGATTAGGGAAGCGCAAGTTGCAAAAATCCCGTATATGCTAATAGTTGGAGATAAAGAAAAGAATGATAATACGGTTACGGTACGGTTGCGCAACGGTAAAAACCTACCACCGATGACCGTTACAGAGTTTATCCAGAAGGTACAGGAAGAGTGCCAGGAAGGGCGTGGTATATAGAATTGCAAGTGGGGAGCCCCGACTGTTGCACAAATTATTAAGTTCGTAGAAGAGGAGGTATCGACATTAACAGGCGAAGTAGACAAGCTCCAGTCCAAAGAGAAATTAAAGCTGTAATCAACGAAAAGATTGATCACGAAAGAGTTAGACTCATAGGCGCAGACGGTGAGCAGCTTGGTATTTTTACTTCAAAAGACGCCCTGGAAAAAGCTTATGATGAAGGTCTTGATTTAGTAGAGGTTTCCGCAACCGCTAAACCTCCAGTATGCCGAATCATGAACTATGATAAGTTCCGCTACGAACAGAAAAAGAAGCAACAGGAAGCAAAAAAGAAACAAACAACGGTCGAAACTAAAGAAATCAAATTTCGACCAAAAACCGAGGAACATGATCTTAACTTTAAGATAAAAAATATCAAAAAGTTCCTCGCTAATAAAAATAAAGTTAAAATTACCATGCGTTTCCGTGGTCGTGAGATCGTCTATTCGCAATCCATAGGCCTTGAAGCCATGAATAAAATTGCCGAGGCACTTGAGGAAGATGCAACGATCCTTTCGCCTCCGAAGATGGAAGGACGGCAAATGGTTATGTTTGTTGGTCCAAAAACATCCTGATTGTTAGAGAAACAAGCTGTTCTTCGATTTAGCTAGACAGCATTGTATGAAGTATAAAGGAGTGCAATTATGCCAAAAATGAAAACTAATAGAGGTGCTGCAAAGCGCTTCAAAGCAACAGGTACAGGAAAGATTAAGCGAAGCAAAGCTTACACCAGTCATATCCTGACCAAAAAGTCCACAAAACGTAAGCGCAATCTTAGACAAGGCGATCTCGTAGATGCATCCAACGCCAAGTCAATCAAGAAAATATTGCCTTACATGTAGTTCGTTGGTTGAACCCGGCCGTATGTTCGGCTCCGGTTTAACACAAAGGTACGGTACCCCTTAAGAAGTGTACTGAAAGATTAAAGGAGTTATTCAATGCCACGCGTTACCAGGGGTTTCAAAGCCCGGAGAAGAAGAAATAGAGTACTTAAGCTAGCAAAAGGTTACCGAGGAGGTCGTAGCAGACTTTTCCGCACTGCCACCGAGGCAGTAGATCGCGCTCTGACGTATGCTTATAGAGATAGACGCACTAAAAAACGAGATTTTCGCAAACTATGGATTGCCCGTATCAATGCCGGTGCCCGGATGAATGGTATGAACTACAGTACCTTTATCGGTGGCCTCAAAAAAGCCGGTGTCGAACTGGATCGTAAGGTTCTTGCAAATATTGCAGTTCTTGATCCTTCAGCCTTTGCAGAAGTTGTAAAAGTCGCGGCTAAAGCAAACGCTTGATCTCAAAACCTTACATTTTATATTCGCACATGCCGGTTATGATTGATTAATCGTAACCGGCATGCTGTTTCTATGAGCACTACAACTTTCTAAAACGTCATGGAGCAAGAGTTACTGCAACTGGAAAAAGAGGCCAAAGAGGCACTGGCAACACTAGGGAGCCTTGACCAGTTAGAAGAGTTCCGAATCAGATATCTTGGTCGCAAGGGTCAATTTAGCACGGTAATGCGTCATCTTGGCAATGCTGCTAAAGAAGACCGGCCACGTTTAGGGCAATTGGCAAACAATGTAAAAAAAGAAATTGAAAAACTCTTTGATGCCACCAAAACCTCGTTACAGGCCCAAAACAAAACGACTGTCACCTCTGCGATCGATCTCACCCTACCCGGCAGGAAACCGGCAATGGGCCGACTTCATCCGGTCACTCAGATTATGAACGAAGTCTGTTCTGTCTTTGAGAATATGGGATTCTCGGTTGCCGAAGGACCTGATATTGAGACAGACCATTACAACTTTGAAGCGCTTAACATTCCCGAGCATCATCCCGCCAGGGATATGCACGATACCTTCTATATCAGTGATTCCATTTTGCTCAGGACCCATACCTCACCTATGCAGGCCCGCATTATGGAAAGCCAGGAACCGCCATTGCGGGTCATCGCTCCTGGCAAGGTATACCGCTGTGACTCTGATATAACTCACACCCCGATGTTTCATCAGGTAGAGGGCTTTCTGGTCGATATGAAGGTTTCATTTGCTGACCTGAAGTGTGTTCTTACCGTATTTAC
>CAZWVC010000212.1:1281-7396 GCA_964637245.1 uncultured Desulfocapsaceae bacterium | reverse complement strand
AACCAGAATCCCGGCGCTCTATTGCAACATTTGAAACATGACATGACACTAGAAGATATTCGTTTGCAACTGACTATGGCTTGAACTCTACATTGGTGATAGTTTGCTGGCCTGATTCTCGCCTCTGTGATAGGTGTCACCTCGAATGTCATAAATTGCAGGTTAGGCATGATAGATATCAACTTTTCTTATTTGCTTGACCTACGTTTAACACCATCCTCGTTGATCATGAGTAGTTTGTTTACATTCTCCCCCCAAACCATTCTCACTTCATACCTGGACCAATACCAAACTGATTGATAAAAAATGAAGTAGTCTTCAACCCTTGTTTCCTTTTTATGAATGGGATAGTATACTCTTTTAGAAGGGAATCATTTGGCCTGTATCACAAGGATACACTGAATTTTGCAATATATCCCCATCATCAATATTATTTATGTCAGCTGAAGATCAAAAGCTCATATCTGATCACAAAGAAGTCATTGATAGGATAAGACTTTATAAGAATATCAACCTCATCAACACCAGTGGAGAACCGGCCGATGAGTATGATTTAGAGTACAAAGTTCGGGGCTATACAATCGGATCCGATGGTTCGATTAAAGTAAGTAAACGCCATCGTATCATGATTAAGCTCCCCTTCGGTTATCCTCATTTTCCGCCAACTATAAAGCCATTAAGTCCTATATTTCATCCTGAGATCGATGATTATGTCGTTCCCATAGCAAATTATTGGGAAGGGAATAAATCCTTGGCTGATCTGATAATCCATATAGGTAACATGATCTGTGGCAATGTCCATAGCGAGGAGACACCTTTTAACAGCAAAGCTGCCAACTATTATCAAAAACACAAGGACAAGCTTCCACTTGATTCTCTTAAACTTGTTGAAGTTGAAGAGAAAAAAGAAAAGAAGGAAAAGGAACCGATACACTTTAGCTTTGTAGCTCCACTGCTGCGCGGACTGTTTATCATAACGGTTATCACCCTGCTTGGGGGAGGCGGTCTCTTTTTCTTCGAGAAAACCAAATTGGACAAGGCAAGTGATCTCCTGCAAAAAGCCCGCGGCCTGGTCAAGGAACAAGAGTTTAAAAAGGCTGATAATATAGCCGAGTCCATCCTGCCAAAACTGAGTACAATTATCCTGATGCAGTCAGCGAGAAACTCTCTGGAAAAGAAAATAGATAAATTTCTCGATTCACAAGCCCTCCAGGAAGGGCTCAAAGGAAATATTAAATATGGCAATAAATTTGTCGATATTGAGCTCGTACAGAAGCTTGAACTACTTGATCAGTTATCTGAAAAAGCACGCGGTCTGCAAAATCAAGGAGACGTAAATAAAGCAATTGAAGCATATGGTAAAGCACTTGACTACGCCAGCCAAAATAAACTTGTAAGAGATGATGACAGCATTGAGCGTAATCTTATACAACTTAAATTAAAGCTCCTGGTAGCAGAATCGGAAGAGGCCCATAATAGCAAAAACTGGGATTGGGCGATAAAACAGCATAAAGCTGTGATCAAATTTATCAAGGATAATAGGAAATATATTCCAGATGCTGATAAACAGGTTGGCAAAATAGGTTATCTCTTGCTTATCGATCAGATCGCACGTTACTCACAGGTTGCCTCTGAGGCAGAAGCCAGTGGAGACCTTGCGTCTGCCTTTAAAAATTATAATGACCTCATTGATTTGATTGGCAAATCAAATTCTAAAAATAACCCCACGTTGAAAACCACCCTGATTGATACAATGCAGAAGTCTGCTGTCATCAGTGAAAAACTAAATGTATTTATTAAAAGGCGCTGGTTGATTGAAAATTATAAGGAAATATTCCAACTCCACTACCCTACAATTCTGGTGGCAACCCTTCGCAACCCGCAGGCTCTCTTTGTAAAGTATGATGAAAGAAATATGGTATTTGATTTGAGCTGTCTTGAAAAAGGTGCCGGAAGTGTGGTTAGACTGAGACTTTTTTACCAGTACAACCCCGATTCTGATTCTTGGAGTCCCTATGATGGGGAAATCCAGCAAGAAGGAGAGGGATGATCATTTCCTATAATTACAGCCTCAACCTACTTTGAGTGATTTTTGCTTCCGGCTTTCCTCTTCTACCAGCAGATCCTTAATAAGCAGGGCAATATCGCTTCGCCTGAAAGGTTTCATAATAAAAGCATCGACGCCATATCTTGCCCAGTTTTCTTCTGAAATTCTCGAACTATAACCGGTACACAATATGATAGGAACAGTCGAACCTGTCCGCTTCACTTCTGTGGCAAGCTCAGCACCAGTCATTCCAGGCATAGTCTGATCGGTTATTATTAAATCGAACTTCTGTGGATATTCGCAAAAAAGTTGTAGCGCTTCTTCTCCATTGACACAGGATGTTACCTGATAGCCCAGACTTTCTAGGATTTTCTTAGCCATCTCAACCAAATCAGGTTCATCCTCAACAAGGAGCAGATTACCGGTCCCCATCGGTTCAGTCATCTCATGGGTAGCGCTATGCTGATTTGTGGTTTTCTCAGTATTAACAGGAAGTACCACAAAAAATTTAGTCCCCCCGGTTTTTCTGTCTTCGAACCAGATTGCCCCACCGGTCATCTTCACCATGTGGTAGGCATTACACAAACCCATACCTGCTCTACCATTTAGTCCTTTCGTGGAGAAAAGCGGTTCAAACACCCTCCCCCTGAGCTGAGGGGCAATACCAACCCCAGTATCGGTTACAACCATTTCAATATACCGTCCACTTTCGAGCTGGAATTCTTCCGGTATATGCTCAATTTTGTCTGTTGCTCGCAGACTGACTCCTAGCACACCACCACTGTGTTCCATAGCTTGATAGGCATTTGTGCACAAGTTCATAAACAATTGATGAAACCGATTGGTATTGGCAAAGATGGTAGCACCATCAATGCTAATATTGCTGTCGATTGCAATAGTTGCAGGTAGAGTAGAACGAAGCATCTTCAGGGTTTCTTTAACAATCAAGCCCGGTTCAAAAAAGGTGTTTTCCCGATCTTTTTTTCGCGAAAAAGCGACTATCTGTTTAACAAGTTCGGAAGCGCGCGTTGTACTTCGTAAAATCTGCTCTAAGTCCTGGCGTGCCATTGAATCTGGAGCAAGTTGATCTTTGAGGAGTTCGGCATAACCCACTATGGAGGAGAGAACATTGTTAAAATCGTGGGCAATACCACCTGTCAGTGTACCAATTGCCTCCATTTTATGAGCCTCAACAAGACTCGCCTGCGTGTCATCCAGAATTTGACGGGTCTCCTCAAGTTTTGAGACATCTACTGCCACGATAATTATACCACTGGCACCATTGTTTTCATCCAAATGAAGATGAACAGAACTTTTAGTCTGCAGAATATTGCCATTTATCTTAGTAAGCTCGAGATCTCCGGATATGCTTGCTTTCGTTAGCTGCATTTCACGGTATATTTGCATTAATTCATCTTTCCCCTCGCTACAGAGTCTTACTGCAGAGCGGCCAATCAGGTCTTGACGGTGATAGCCTAGTAAAGTTTCTACACCTGAGCTTACATCCTGAATTCGTAAAGCGTTATTCTCTTGAACAAGGATTATTATTGCAATATTATCAGCTGCTGTGAGTATCTCTTCCAGTAAATCCTCTTTAGCGATCGCTGTGTTTTTCGCTTTTTCACTTTTATATAACCTGGTCTGCAGCTTGCAGACTTCACCTTCACTCTCAGCAACCATCTCATCTTGCAGATCAACTGCTCTGGCTGCACGAATATAGAAAAAGACTCCAACCCCAAATGCAAAAACGAGAAAGAGAAAAACTGGAACTGTACTTTTCAATGACTGAAGGTAGAGTTGTCGTCGTAATTTTTCACTCTGATGTACTATATCAGCACCTATCTTACCCAGATTTAATTCAGCAGTAATAATCCAGCTAAGGGGTTGGAAATATTTCACATAGACTAGTTTTCCAGCTACGTTATCTTTTGATGTTGGACCGGCTATGGAACCTATGAATTTCTCCTCTTGGGAGATAATATCAGAGAGTTCGGTAGATGTAAAAATTTGCCCTTTGTTTACATTATCCTGACTTTGCAGGGGGATCAGCCGGTTCTCCAAATCGTCTACGAGATGACCTGCGTCTTGTTTATACTCAAACAATCCACTAATCTTGCCAATTTCTTCTCGAATAGGATTTGTTGCAAGAATTCGGTTTTTCACTAATTGGACAACCATTGTCGAATCACAAGTACCCATTTCCTTGTAGTCTGTTTTTTGCTTTGCTCGACAAAAGTCTAGATCTGATTTTACTGCAGTGAGCAGTATACTAATATTTTGCTGGAGCTCACTTTTCGCTTCCTGGATGATACTTGCTTTAATCGCCTGAGCACCCCTCTGATAGTCAGAGGAGTAGTTATACGTCATTACTCCAGAGAAAATGAGAAAAAAGAGCAGCGTTATTAATACGGAGGATAGCAGGTGAGATTTTTTAATGACGGTTGAATATTTCATTTAAGCCCTGAACGGGAATCATAATCCCAAACACAATATGGCCTCAGGTTGTTCCATGAGAACGACAAAAACCACTGCACAACCTGGGAAAATACGCACAGCTATATTCTATTGAATGACTCTCTCTGATTGGAAATATCTTGTGTGCTTTTACAAAACACTTGTAAAATTAAACGTCATGTAGAATAAAAAATCAAATTGAAAGACAAAAAAAATCTTGTGAATAATCTGACAACGTAGGACTGAAACCAGCCGTACCATCCAATTATGGGCCATCACTTTAAATAAATGACAAGTATCCTTGAAATAAAATCCTTCAGGATTGATGCAGGTTAGACTAGAAAATCTCCTCTGCGATAAGAAAAAACACCACTTTATTCAATATACTACCCTATGGAGAAAATAAATGTGTCAAGAAAAAAACACCACCGGTTGTTGTAGCAAACAATTCAACCACGTTGCTTTTCAAGCTACTAAACATACCAGGGATTAGAGCTTATAGGCTTTGCCTTGAGGTTATGTTAGTTATGAATTTACAACTATGCCGTCTGATAGTTCCACAACACGGTCTGCCTGCTGCGCATACATTGGTTCATGCGTTACCATGATAATGGTAAGACCGTTGTTGTTTAATTCTTTTATGAGATTCATAATCTCTTCACCAGTGTTTTTATCAAGACTGCCGGTGGGTTCATCTGCAAAAAGAACTTTGGCTTCTTTCACCATGGCCCGTGCGATGGCAACTCGCTGCTGTTCCCCACCTGATAGACTGTTTGGTAATCTGCTTTTTTTATCACCTAAGCCAAGGCGATCAAGACATTTCTCAGCTCTGCCGACAATATCTTTGGATACAGGTTTAACCGACCCCATAAATGGCAAAAGAGTATTTTGCAGAACCGAAAGATATGGCAGGAGATGGTGAAATTGAAAAATTACGGCAAAATCACTCTTTCTCAGTTCATTGAGTTGAGTAGCATTTTCACAAGACAGGTTGCTGTCATTATAGAACAGTTGTCCATCGTCGGGGTTTACCAGGGTTGAGAGTACATTCAACAGCGTAGTTTTACCGGAACCAGATCTGCCGACAATCGAAAGAAATTCACCTTCGCTAATCTCTAGAGACACATCGTTTAAAACCTCGACCCGATCTCCATTGAGAATAAAATGTTTGTTGATATTTCTTGCAGATATCATACAGTCAGCCTCCTATAGTGAAACCAGTGCTTCTGATGGCTCGATAACCGCGCCTTTCCAAGCAGGATATAGAGCAGCCATAACTGTTATAGTCCCAAATACAACAGCTGCGAGAAATAACTGTCCGCCGCTGAAAACTGGTTGAAAATCTTTGGCTAACCCCAATATCTCTAGAGCCTTGAAACTTGCAGCATAACCAGCAAGGTAGCCTGCAACACCGGAAACACATCCTATTATCCCTGCTTCAATACAGAAAATGGTGAATACTTGATGTTTGGCATAGCCTAATGACCTAAGTATACCGATATCCTTCTTTCGCTCATTGACAGCTGAAAGCATGGAAAGTGCCACCATCGCTGCAGCTGTAATCAATATGACCACACTAATAGATAGAGCTAATTTCTGCACAAAGTGAACAGA
>CAZWVC010000212.1:0-1181 GCA_964637245.1 uncultured Desulfocapsaceae bacterium | reverse complement strand
GCTCTGGCACCAAGCAGGATATGGTTGTCATTTTTGGGAATAGATCCATCGATAGCCCAATAGCTCTTGATCCCAAGTTCCTCACCCCAACGAACGCCAACAACTGCAACGGTGGTATCATTGATTTTGATGGTGCTCACTAGTTTGGGAGCTACCACACTGATTCGATCTTTAAGTTCAATTGATTTAATGGATTTAACCGTTGCTTCCTCCATTAAGTCATTAACACCATAGAGCATATCACCCATATGAAACCCGCCATAACTTACACTCAGCGACTCCGTTTGTGGTGAAACTATAATATTAGCACCATAGGCACTCAGTTTTTTCTCCAGGCTTTCACCAACTACAAGTGAAACTTGGTGAAGAGCTATGATGGACATAACCCCAAGAGAAAAGACAAGAACCAGAAGCAAAGTTTTATTGGGTTTTCTTCTGATATTGCCCAGGGGAATAGTCAAGATATTCATTATTGCTCCCTTTATTGATCACCTTAAAAATATCTTGCTCCCTCGAGCACGTCGTCGACTTTTATTACAAGATGACTATCCCGCTCAACCCTATCCAACGGTGCAGGATTACAGCCACCCTTAACAATATTAATGCGATCGGAGTGAAATTTTCTTCCGCAATTATTGCAAATCATAAAATCGCCATCCTGAATATAGCCTTTCTTCGAATGATAACATACATCGCAGGCATCAAAGGCTGCACGAATTACTCCATCAGCGCTTTTTACCACAAAAAACTTCACCTCCTGGTCTTGCCCTGCATACATATAATGATGTGCCTTACCATCACTGACAGATTTAATTGGGATAAGAATTTCGCCATCTGTAGATTTGACTTTTTTATGATGGCCAAAAAAACCACCAAAGGAATGGCTTACACCTGTGAGAGAGAATGAAACTAAGATAATGCACAATATTTGAAATAATCTCTTCAACATAACTAACCTCTATAGATGATGAACAGACTCCATTTAAGCTGGAGTCAGAAATAACTGGTCAATAATAAATACAAATGGAGAAATTGAGCCCAGACTATGCTTTGGGTATCAAATTAGAAAGGCGCAGTGGAACAGGTAGATAAATGGATAACGCTGTGGTGGAGGTGGTCTTATAATCTGGGGGTTATTAAGTAAAATCTGCCTTGTGTTCAGGGCATTCTTTATAGCGGTG
>CAZWVC010000211.1:0-7420 GCA_964637245.1 uncultured Desulfocapsaceae bacterium | reverse complement strand
CTCAACATGAAAGTTAAACCCAAAGTTGTAGGGACGTTGAAAGGGCAAGGTGATGAAGAAAAACGTTCAGGCTTGGCAATTCCGCTGCTGGTGACTGGCACTTTTGCCAAGCCAGAGTTCAGTGCTGATTTGGCAGGGCTTGCATCTGAGGAAACCATAAAAGAAGCAATTAAGGATCCCGATTCTGTCAAGAAAAAAGTCAAAGATCTTGAAGAGGCTGGAAAGAGCCTTCTCCAGGGATTTGGTTTTGGCAGTAAGAAGAAGTAAAATATTGGTAATGTAGATATCAGTAAGTCTGAGCTAAATAATTAGTACTCTTCTAACCTAGAAAAAACGGGCAGCTTAATGCCCGTTTTTTATTCACCCTTCTGCGTACCATAAATTTTAAAAGCCACGTAAATCGCCCTCAATTACATTTCTTACCCGTGGTGCAGATATCCGTCTTTTAGTACCAAGACTCTATCCATTTTTTTCGCAAGGTCAGCATTATGGGTGACCATTATCACAGCCAGAGAGTATTCTCGGCAGAGTCTGAAGAGCAGCTCAAAAACCAATTCACCAGAGCGACTGTCAAGATTACCGGTGGGCTCATCCGCCAGCAGGAGTTTAGGCTGCATAATAAGTGAACGTGCTAGTGCAGTTCTTTGTTTTTCACCACCAGAGAGTTGGTTTATTTTGTGTGTTGTGCGGTGACCAAGTTCAACCTGCTCGAGAAGTTCTACAGCCTGGTCATAAATATCACTTTTCCGTTTTCCGCTAATCAGTGCTGGCATCATTACATTTTCTAGAGTAGTAAATTCCGGCAGCAAATGGTGGAATTGAAAAATAAAACCTAGTTCCTTATTTCGAAATTTAGCCAGCTCCTGGCTAGTTTTTGCGGTTAAGTTATCACCTTCAAAAAAAATCTCACCAGAGCTTGGTTGGGCCAGGGTGCCGCAAACCTGTAGCAAAGTGGTTTTCCCTGATCCCGAAGCACCCATAATTGCTGTCATTTGACCAGCAGAAATTTGCAGTTCAACACCCTTAAGTACTTCTATTTCTTTAGTACCGTTGTTGTAGGTCTTATACAGTTGAGAGGTGTGTAAAAGTGTCATCAGGAAAGGACCTCAGCTGGTTCGACCTTTGAGGCCTTCCATGATGGATAGAGTGTGGCCAGCATGGTGATGATCACAGCACTAATTGCGATGAGGATGACATCGCCTGTGAGTACTTTTATTGGTAGGGTTGTCATCGGATAAACATTTGATGGAAGCTCAATAAATTTATAGCGTGACAGCAATTCACAGAGGCCAAGACCTCCTAACACTCCGAGGATAGTTCCGACAAAGGCAATGATTGTTCCCTGGAGAAAAAAAATGCGCATTATTGATGCAGAAGTGGCTCCCATGGATTTAAGGATTGCTATATCCTTGGCTTTTTCCATAACAACCATGATCAATGCGCTGATAATATTTAAGGCTGCAACCAAAATTATAAGTGTTAAGCAGATAAACATGCCTATCTTTTCAAGCTTAAATGCTGCAAAAAGATTTTGATTCATGGACATCCAGTCTTTGGCGATATAGCCATAACCAAGTTTAGCTACTATCTCAGTTGCAGTTTCATCTGCTTTATTGAGGATTTTCTTATTGACTACTACTTCTATACCGTGAGCGATATCACCTGAATTGAGGAAATTCTGCACATCTGCTAAGGCCATATACGCAAGAGAGGAATCATACTCATACATGCCCGATTCAAAGATGCCAGAAATTCTGCAGGTCTTAATTCGGGGGATTATCCCCATGGGAGTCAGCGGACCGGAAGGTGATATGAGCCTTACCTTATCGCCTGGCGTAACGCGTAAATCTCGAGCCAGGTGTTTCCCTAAGATTATATTGGGGATTGTATCTTCATTTTTCTTTAATAAGTCAAAAATTGATCCTTCGGTCATTTGACCAGGTAGGCTGATCACCCTTTCGGCTGTCGCTGGATCGATACCTCTTAGCACTACGCCGTTTCCTCCATGTGAACTACTCAACAATGTCTGGGCGTAGAGATAGGGAGTCGCACCTTCTACATCCTTAACGGTGAGAACCTGTTCTCTGGTAAGTTCATAATTGCGAAGTGAACCACTCATTTGCTGAACTACGATATGTGAATTAATGCCAAGAATCTGATCTCGCAGGCCATCGGTAAATCCTGAATACACTGCAAGAACGACAATCAAAGCAATAACACCAACGGTTATTCCCGCAACAGAGATTAATGATATCAATGAGATAAACCCATGTCTGTGCTTGGCGCGAAGATATCTGAGACTGATAAACCACTCGTACATATCAGAAACTCTACTGTGAAGGTTTCTTGTTTTTTTTCGTATTCTTCTCCTGCTGGGCACTTTCGGGTTTGAGATGAGGGAAGAGGATTACGTCTCGAATTGAGGGTGAATCGGTAAGGAGCATTACCAGTCGATCGATACCAATACCCTCTCCAGCAGCTGAAGGCATGCCATATTCAAGAGCACGAATATAATCTTCATCCAGTACTGGATGAATTTCATCATCGTCGCCACGATCTTCAATCTGTTTCTCAAAACGTTGTCGCTGATCAATTGGATCGTTGAGCTCACTGAAGGCATTAGCCAGTTCCCTGCCAGTGATAAAAAGCTCAAATCTGTCTGTAACTTCTGGATCTTTCTCATTTTTCCGAGCTAGCGGCGAGACTTCAGTTGGGTAGGATGTGATGAAGGTAGGATTAATGAGTTTATCCTCTACCAGCAGCTCGAAGAGCTCAGTTTTAGCTTTTCCCACTCCAGCAGTAGCATCGAGTTCAATACCTTTTTCTTTTACTATGGCAAGGAGCTTGCTCTTCTCCTCAAGAATATTTTGTTCAACTCCACCAATCGTTACAAGCGCCTCATCCATGGTAAGCCTGTTCCATGGTGGAGCAAGATTTACAGTTTGTCCCTGATATTCTATCTGCATGGTGCCATTAACTTCCTGGCACAGCCAGGAGATAAGTTCTTCGGTGAGATCCATCATGTCGTGATAAGTGGCATAAGCCTGATAAAATTCGAGCATAGTAAACTCTGGATTATGCCGGGTTGAGAGACCTTCATTTCTAAAATTTCTATTAATCTCAAAAACTTTATGAAAACCACCAACCAGGAGTCTTTTCAGGTAGAGTTCAGGTGCGATGCGCAAATAAAGGCCCATGTCCAAAGCATTGTGGTATGTTTTAAAAGGTTTAGCTGTAGCTCCTCCAGGGACTGGCTGCATCATTGGTGTTTCGACCTCCATGTAGCCCCTGGCATTCAAAAATTCGCGAACAAGCCGGATTATTTCAACACGTTTTTTGAATGTTTCCTGTGCTTCTGGGGTAACAATAAGGTCAACATAGCGCTGTCTGTATCGAGTTTCTACATCGGTTAGACCATGCCATTTTTCCGGCAGAGGACGTAGTGATTTGGATATCATCACCAGTTTATCAGCAGCAACAGAAAGCTCGCCGGTTTTCGTGCGAAAAAGTTTGCCTTCAATACCAACAATATCACCAATATCCCACTTTTTAAAAGTTGCAAAGACTTCTTCACCTAGCGTTTCTTTCTTTATATAAATCTGCATTTTTCCAGAGCTATCAACGATATGGCAAAAAGCAGCCTTACCGAATTTGCGCATGGAAAGTATGCGACCGGCAATTGAATAGGTAAAGCGGGTTTCATCGGTTTTTTCTGCTGCGAGATCTTCGCCTTTGGGCAGAATTTCACTTATCAAGTTTGTCGGACTGAAAGTGTTGCTATAAAGATTTACACCCATCTCTGCCAAGGCCACTGCTTTATCCCTTCGCTGCTTTAAAAATTGCTTGTCTTTGCTCATATTAATTATACAACTTGTAAATGTCTGATTTTTATAAATTATTAGCTTTATTTAAGTGATAGTAGTCTTTCATGAAACAGCACTGCTTGCGATTATGCTGGAAAATACCATTTAGCCAGTGGTTACTTTAACCGAGAAATTGAGATTCGGCCTAGTCTCAAGCATCTGACAATAATAGGATGTGCAGTACAATTTGCAAGTAATGATTTACCCGCTTCCCTATGGAGAAAAGAATAATTCTCTTTAACCATATCACATTTTTTGTTTCACGTTCGTTTACAGGGAATACTCGCTGCTGTCAATTCTTTTCAAAAATTACGGCTGTTTCGATGTGATGTGTCTGCGGAAACATATCAAATGGCTGGACCAATTTAAGAGTGAAACTATTTTCCAGCAATTTAGCAGTGTCCCTGGCAAGGGTGGCTGGATCACAAGAGATATAAATGAGTCTATTGGTGGTTAAGCTGTCCAGCATATGGGGTAAACCAGGTATTCCTTGACGGGGGGGATCTATTAAGGTCACATCAAATTTCTTCTGGACATGAACAAAACCCTTACAAACATCGTGTATGGAACCTTTGACATATGTGGTATTGGCTAGCTTTTCCCGGATGCTGTTAAGTTTGGCGCAGCGTATGGAAGCACCTTGCCCTTCAACACCGGTTATGCTCTTAAATCTTTTTGCCAGAGGAATAGAAAGATTACCCATACCACAGTAAAGATCGAGGAGGTGCTTTTCCTTAGATGAATCACAGTTTTGCCGGACGAAATCGATAAGATTACAATTTTGTTCCAGGTTTACCTGGCAAAAACCCCCAACTTCCCAAACGAGGGAGACACTTTCCTGCAAATCTGATGAGTGTATTTCTTGTGACAACATTTTTGATGCAGGTTTTTTGCTCTTATCTGTAAGTGGGCCGATGAGAGCAAACTCCTTGCCTGCGAAGAAAATGGAGGCCAAGAGATCTATGTCCAAAGTTAGCCTTTCAGCCAACGTATTGTCCGTTGGCCGGGGCTTTCTCTTTAAATGAAATACGAGTGTGATTTTTTCCGTTGCCGGATTTACCAGAAACTCGACTTCAGTACTCAACTTACAAAGTTTATTAAATTCAATAAGTTGGAGTGCATCGTCAAGTACCCTGTTTATATGGGGGTGCGCCAGAAGACAGTTGCCAATAGGTACAATGTCTGCAGAACGAAAACGGAGAAACCCGATCTTACCATCTTTTACCTGCAGGCGAATACGCTGTCGATAACCAAATTCCTGGGGTGAGGGAATGGGTTGTTGAATTAAATCGGTATAATTGGAGAATAACTCTTTGAGAATATAATGCTTGATTTGCAGCTGCAGAGAATAATCTGCATGCTGTAAATTGCAACCTCCACAATCACCATAGTAGGGGCAGGGAGGAATAATGCGACCATCATGCTTGTGTATAATTTTTTCAGCATAGCCGAAGAGCGTCCCTTTTCTTTTCTGCGTAATTGAGTATTGAAGCTGTTCTGCTGGTAAAGCATTGCGGAGGAGTATCACTCTTCCACTATCTTCTCTTGCCAATCCATACCCACCGGTTATCATTTTTTCTATAATAATTGTTTTGGTTTTCATGACTCAATAGTATAGTTTTGCTTAGAGGTTGCAGACTTAAATTTTGCTTGCAACAGCAGTATCAAGAAGCCCATCAACGATTATGATGCGGTGGATATCAAGGTATATGAAGATGCACTGCAGCTGTCTAATGACAAGATCTCAACACACATTTCTTTTCATCTACATCGGTACATTCCTATTTATGGCTGGCACTCTTTCGGCGGCACAATTAACTTCTGTCACTATACAGGGAATTCAAGGGAGACTCTATGAGAATGTAACCGCAGGCCTTGAGATTTATGGCTATTTTGGAAAAGAAGATAATTTTCAGCAGCTTTGTACCGCTGGATGAAATCTATTTTGATGAAGGAGCGGAAGACGAGACCTCACTAGTTTTAGGGAAATATCTAACTGAAGATCTATTCGTGGGGTATGACCATAACTTTTTTGATAATGCAGGTGAATTCAGGGTTAGATATAATATCGGTTTAGGATTTTCAGTGGAGACAAAAAGTTCAGTGGACTCAACAAGTGGTGATATATTATATACGATAGAGCGTTAGACGAGAAAATTCATGAATACTTCAATGACTATTAAAAACTATTTTATTTCGACACATTACGAGTATTATAAAGGAGATATTGTACAATATTTATGTTAGGCACTTTACCCTGGTCATTTACTGCTGGTTGCAAAGGAGCAGAACGGGCTAGGGTGAGAAGAAAAAAAATGAGGAGGGTTTTATGACAACAAAGAAAGTTCCCAGCAAACTTTTTAATGAACTGGTGAAGAAGTACCCGGGCGTATTTGATGCTCATGAAAATTTAGGCACCGCTGTCCGGGAGGCAGGCCCTCTTGAGGTGAAGACACAGCATTTAATTCAACTTGCAGCAGCCGGAGCATCTGGATCAGAGGGTGCTGTACATTCACACACTCGCCGAGCTCTAGCTGCAGGAGCATCAGCAGAGGAAATCTACCATGCACTCATTATACTCATCTCGACAATTGGATTTCCCAAGACAATGGCTGCGATCTCCTGGAGCAGAGATGTGATAGAGAGCTGAGTCCTGTCGCATTGATTTAAGTCTATCAAATAAAGATTGAGTTTGAGACCTAACATTGCGTGCTTCTAAAGGGAACCTTTGGGTAGGATGTGGAATGTTCTGCCACTGCTCTATTGCGATCATGATAGGAGTAATGCAGTTTAAATAAATACATAATTTTACTCTATCAGACCAAACACTTTTTTGGGTGTTATTCCGCTACATTCTGGTGGAGATAGTGAATGTTTGAAAAATGAAATAGTTATGGTATTCTTAGCGTAAAAGGTGATAGACTCCTAGTAATCAAATAAACTTCGTACCGCATTATCTTTAAGAGGGTGTAGAGAATGCGGGTTACGTTACATTTATCTTGCGATTTAAAATATTTTGGTGGAGATAAGGCTATGGCCCCTTCTGCAGTAACCCCGCCAGGTAGTGAAAACAAAGAAGACATTGTAAGACAGCTATTTAATCAAATTGAGCAGGCGGCCAAGGACAGGAATTTTCAACAAGCCGAAATGTTGCGTAATAAATTGTTGGAAGTTGACTCTACTGCTCTAACGGAAATCATTAAATCTGCTGAAATTATTGAAGAAGAAAAGGCAGCAGGTATAGATAGCGATCATTTGGTCACTTGGGAAAACTTGTATTCTACTCTAACTGATGAGGAGAAAAATTGTCTGTTTTACTCCATGAAAAAAGTGGTAGTTCCACCCAAAAAAATAATCCTTTCCCATGGTGCATATAATACCCGACTGTTTTTTATAGATGACGGAAAAGTAACGATAATTTTCCCTAAAAAAGGGAAAAATACTGTTCTTGCTCAGTTAGGCAAAGGTAACTTACTTGGTGAATACAGCTTTACTTCCATTTCACTCTGCTCAGCTACTGCTGTAAGCCATACCGAGGTTAATCTTTACGTTCTTGA
>CAZWVC010000210.1:0-7430 GCA_964637245.1 uncultured Desulfocapsaceae bacterium | reverse complement strand
CGTGTACTCATGTAGCCTATGCCACAAGTGAAATTATTACCATCTATCCAATTACCCCGTCCTCTCCGATGGCTGCTGAAGCAGACAGCAAAGCTGCTGCCATGCAGAAAAACATTTTCGGCTCAGTGCCCGTGGTCAACCAGATGCAGTCTGAAGCTGGTGTGGCCGGCGCACTACACGGGTCATTGTCTACCGGAGCTCTTTGCACGACTTTCACCGCTTCCCAGGGACTTCTGCTAATGATCCCGAACATGTACAAGATTGCAGGGGAATTGACTCCCACTGTATTCCATGTAACGGCTCGTGCTATTGCCTGCCAGGGCCTCTCTATTTTTGGAGACCACGGGGATGTATATGCAGCCAGACAAACAGGCTGGTCAATGCTCTGTTCGCAGAATGTTCAGGAATGTATGGACATGTCTCTGATTGCCACCCAGGCATCATTGCGATCAAGAATTCCTTTTGTACATTTCTTTGATGGCTTCAGGACTTCGCATGAAATCCAAAAGATCGAAGAGTTATCCTATGATGACATTACAGCAGTCTTGGATGAAGACCTGGTAGATGAACACAGGTCCCGTGCCCTCTCCCCAGACAGTCCTACCATTCGTGGTACAGCACAGAATCCTGATGTTTATTTCACCGGTCGTGAGACAGTGAATAAGTACTACAATGTTTGTGCTGGCATAGTTCAGGAAACCATGGATAAATTTGCAGAGGTTACCGGACGTCAATATCACCTTTTTGATTATCATGGTGCCCCGGATGCAGAAAATGTCGTAGTGATGATGGGCTCCGGTTGTGAAGCTGTTGCAGCTACTATCGATTATCTGGTAGCTCAGGGCGAAAAAGTCGGTATGGTTATCGTCCGTTTGTATCGTCCTTTCGACTGTAAAGCCATGGTTAATGCTCTACCAAAAACTGTTGAACGCATCACCGTTCTAGACAGAACCAAGGAACCAGGAGCACCTGGAGATCCTCTCTATCTTGATGTTCGGGCAGCAGTTGGCGAAGCCATTGACTCCAACAGCTCCGTTTATCCTCCAATAGTTCTTTCCGGACGCTATGGTCTCGGTTCAGCTGAATTCACCCCGGCAATGGTAAAAGCTGTATTTGATAATATGACGGCTATGGCTCCAAAGAATAAGTTCTGTGTAGGGCCACACGATGATGTAACCTTCTCAAGCCTGGATTACGATCCTGATTTCAATATTGAAGGTGATGATGTTTATCGGGCAATGTTTTACGGCCTGGGTTCCGACGGTACAGTTGGAGCAAATAAAAACACAATTAAGATTATCGGTACAGAGACAGAGAACTCAGCACAGGGTTACTTTGTTTATGACTCAAAAAAATCAGGGTCTATTACCACAAGTCACCTGCGCTTTGGTAAAAATCCCGTAGTTGCTCCATACCTTATTAACAAAGCGAATTTTATCGCCTGTCATAACTTCACTTTCCTCAACCTTGTTGATATGCTCAACAATCTTGAAGAAGGCGGTACCTTCTTACTCACTTCCAGCTTTGACAAAGATAAAGTATGGGAGCAGTTACCGAAGAAAGTACAACAGGACCTTATTGCTAAGAAAGCCAAATTCTACATTATTGATGCTATAGCCCTAGGCCTGGCTCTTGGCCTTGGTGCCCGTATCAATATGATTATGCAGACCGCTTTCTTTATGATCTCGGGTATTCTTACTCAGGAAGAAGCTATTGAGTCCATCAAAACTGCAATTAAAAAGACCTACGGCTCAAAGGGTGACAAAGTTGTCAAGATGAACTATGACGCTGTCGATGCTGCAGTTAAGAATATCGTTGAAGTTACCCTTGGAGATAAAGTAGAGGGCCATGACATACCAGCTACAGTTCCTGGACATGCACCTGATTTTGTCAAGGAAGTGACTGCAAGTATGATGGAAGGAAAAGGGGAGCAACTCAAGGTTTCCCAAATTCCTGATGACGGTACCTGGCCAACTGCAACAACCCAATACGAAAAGCGTAACATCGCCGTTGCAGTACCAAAGTGGTTACCTGAAAACTGTATTCAGTGTGGTCAGTGTGCACTTATTTGTCCGCATGCCGCAAACCGTATTAAGATAGTTCCGGAAGTTAAAGATGCTCCTGCAGATTTCGTTTCTAGAGATGCGGTCGGAAAGGCGTTCAAAGGCCAACAGTTCATAGTTCAGATATTCACCCAGGATTGTTGTGGCTGTACTCTCTGTGTAGAGATTTGTCCTGCTAAGACAAAAGCTCTTGAAATGGTTCCCAACACCGAGGCTGTCCGTGAAACCCAGGGAGAGAATGTTGATTATTTTCTCGATCTGCCTGAAATTAACCCTGCAGATATCAACCCAGCCAGTATCAAAGGAAGTCAGCTGCTCAGACCTCTATTTGAGTTCTCTGGTGCATGTGCAGGTTGTGGCGAAACCCAATATGTTAAGTTAATCTCTCAACTTTTTGGCGACAGGCTTTATATCGGTAATGCAACTGGTTGTTCCTCTATCTATGGCGGCAACCTTCCAACCACGCCATACTGCACACGTGATGATGGTCGTGGCCCAACCTGGGCAAACTCACTTTTTGAAGATAATGCAGAGTTTGCTTATGGTATGCGGGCAACCGTTGATAAATTAGGTAAGCAAGCTACAGAGCTTCTTGAAACGGCTGCAGCAGAGGGTTTGATTGCCAAAGATAGCGCATCTGCCATTCTTAGTGCAGAGCAGAAGACGCAGATGGACATCGAAGCCCAGCGGGAAAGAGTTACTAAACTTAAAGATGAACTGGCAGGTAGCACCGATATAATCGCCAAAAGAATTGTTGCTCTTGCTGACTACCTTGTAAAGAAATCAGTTTGGGCATTTGGTGGTGACGGCTGGGCCTATGATATTGGCTATGGCGGCGTTGATCACGTTCTTGCTTCTGGTGAGAATGTAAACATCCTTGTAATGGACACAGAAGTATACTCAAATACTGGTGGCCAGATGTCTAAATCAACACCGCGAGCTGCAACAGCACAGTTTGCAGCCGGTGGCAAAAAAATGCCAAAGAAGGACATGGGCATGATCTTTGCCACATACGGCAATGTTTATGTGACCAAAATTTCTCTTGGCGCCAATCCAACTCAAGCAATCAAAGCTATTGCAGAAGCAGAAGCATATGATGGACCATCCCTGATTATCGCTTATGCACACTGCATCAACCATGGCATCAATATGGCTAAGGGCATTGAACAGCAGAAGAAAGCTGTTTCCTGTGGTCACTGGCCGCTGTATAGATTCAACCCAGATTTAGAAGATGAAGGTAAGAATCCGCTTGTCGTAGATTCCAAGGATCCTTCCATTAGCTTCGAAGAGTATGCTTTTGGTGAGAACCGCTACCGCATGCTCAAGCGAGTTAATCCTGAGCAGGCTGATCAACTTATGAAACAGTCGCAGAAGGATGTCCTAAAATCATGGAAGTTCCTTAAAGGTCTTCAGGGATCTCTTGAACCAGTAAAGGATGAGGAAGAGAAGTAATACTTCCTCAAAATTCCAGATTCAGTCTGTCCTGGCTTCCAAGAGTAGGACAGACAAACAAATAAAAAGGGGGTGTAAGCACAGTGCTTACACCCCCTTTTTTGATTTTAGAGATTATGGTGATATTATTTCTCTTTTTTGTTCGCCCTTGCTACCTTCAATTCTTCATATTCTTTGATAGATTGAAGAACTGATTCATCTTGACGTTGTTCAATATCTTTCATTTTTGCCCGCACTTTTTCTTCTTTAACTTTTAGTACCTGGGCTCCAAAAAGAGTAGCAGCAAGATAGACAAAGGAAAAATGCATCAATTCAACATCGTCTTCCTTTATTTTCTTCACCGTTTCTTCATCTACCTCGTATGTTTCCAAAAAAGAACTTTCAAAAATGAACCTACGGAATGACTGCAAATCGGTGCTGGCCATGAAAAACATTCGTTTGGCAAGATCAGAAAGGCTGGCTTGATGACCGTATGATTTACGACGCATAACTAATCGCAGCCACTCCTTGTTCATCTCATCGCGAACATCGACACCTTGATCAACCCGCCATTCTTCGATGGTCCACTCCTTGTCCTCTTCAAACCCCTTGCAATGATCCTCTTTGACAATAAAAAAGAACTTTTCTTCTTCTTTGCTTTCTTCATTGCCTTCCGCATCACGGGTGCCACCTTCATGAAAATCAGCCATACCGACCGGATAGTAACGACAGGCAGTGGGTCGGTCTGAATACACGGTACATCCTTCAGGAGTAACAAACGGGCATTTGTTATCCTCTTCCCTTAATTTAAACTGAACCCCAGGCATGTCCGTTTTTTCTAAATAGGTTGGTTCAGTATATTTATGCAGGAATTCATGAGCAGGTATCTCTAAACGTTTGGTCAGCTGAAGGATGTCATAAGGTGTCAACACGATCTTTATTCCACCACAACACGCTGTAAAACATCTTACTCCAGGATGACAACGAAACTTAATTTTAGATCCCATGGTAAGTTTTTGTGGTAAAATATTTGAAGGGTTCAATTCTTTACCGAAAAGCGTTTTTTCTTTACTTGATATCTTTTTTTCCTTCATCACAACACCTTATATAAAAATTAGAATTACAGAAACATGCAACTTTTTAAAGCATAGCCCTCTATATTAAACATCTGGGCCATAACTGTCAAACTCAATTGCCTACAGCCATACAGATTGCTCTATACACCTGGCCTAAGGCATCCACAGTACCATTTTCCAACAAGCATATTTATCACATTTGCACATGTTATTTGTTGCAGTTTCTTATGAAAATGCGTATATCACTTCTTGACTTTAGGATTATTCAAATGCATTCAAAAAGGTTTACTGCATGAAATTGTTTCACCCATCTTTTGATCTATCATCTGTTCAAACCATTATATACCATCTGCCAGACGGTCAGACAATGTCGCTGAAAACTGAAGGAATTGAGGATTACCTTGATTTCGAACTTGAATTCGGTCATATCTGCGACACTTCCGAAATTGATGGGGTTATTCATTTCTTTCCCAGAGGAAATGCTTGATCACCTCATCATCTTTCAATCTCTAGCATTAGTGGGACTGTAGATGCATATTAACCCCCTTTCCGATGGTCATATTCACACTGCTTATTGCCATCATGCTATTGGGGAAATGGAAGATTATGTCCTCGCCGCAATAGCTAAAGGGCTCCAGGAAATCTTCTTTCTCGAGCACATGGAAGAAGGTGTCCAGACCAATCGGATTATTTGGCTAACAGAAGATGATTTTGATAGCTACTTTGAAGAAGGAATGAGGCTAAAGAAAATCTATTCCGATAAGATTTCCATCGGATTAGGGGTCGAGGTTGGCTTTAATCCCTCCCAGGTTAATCCCTTGCAAAAGCGCATTGCAAAGAGAAGCTGGGATCGTATCGGGATATCTCTGCATTTTCTCCAAGATAAGAAATCCTCATCTTATCTCAACCTGGTAAGCAGGAGAGAGCCACAATTAACTCACCTCAGTTTAGCTGAGGCGAAGATAATAGAAAGAGAATATTATCACTATTTGACCAAGGCAGTCGAACTGTTGCCTGGCACAGTAGTTTGTCATATCGATGGAGTATTCAGGTTCTACCCCAAACGACAGGATCTTGAACCACCTTGGGATCTTATTGAAAATCTTCTGAATATAGTAGCCGAACGCGAAATCGCCCTTGAAGTTAATACCTCAGGTTTGGCAATCCGCAATGAGGTCTTTCCCTGCAAGAAGATTTTGCAGAAAGCATTTGCTAAAAAAATATCTCTGGTTGCAGGATCTGATGCCCACAAACCAGAAGACATTGGTTACGGTTTCACCACGCTTAATTCATACCTAGACCGGATATTTCATGAATAATCAAATGATCATAGATAGTTAATTTATTTCGACGCTTTACAGTATCGCACAGGCAATCTCTATCAGCACAAAGTGAAATGTCCACTGTTGATAGCATTATTCACCCTTCGGGCGAGCCTGAAAGGTCCATGACCATCGTAGCCGAGGGTTAACGGTAGGCAAACAGCTTCGCCCTTGATGCCTTTGCCATAGATCTTTCGGATTCGCGCAATATCCAGGATAGAAGAACTGCTTTCTAAACAAATTCATCCATAGCTTTTTTTAGCGATTTAGCATTGAATGGCTTATGGATGATCTTGTTTACACCGGCCTTACTGGCAGCTTCATTATCATTTGCCTCATTCTGGGTTGTCACCATTATTACTGGTAACTCCTCACCACTGTATAACTTGCGAATTTCCTCGGTGAGCTGCACTCCCGTTATATCAGGCATATTCAAGTCAGTTAAAACCATTACCGGCTTCTCTTCCTTGAGCCACTCTATAGCTGATGCGGGAAATTCGAAAAGAACGGGATCAAAACCTAGCTCATGCAATGTTGCTTTGTAGATATTGAGGATCATTCGTGAATCATCAACAGCAACAATTTTTGGCTTTACTTCCTCCTTATCATCACCAATCATTTTTTTGGCGAAATCCTGCAAACCTCTTTCTACCAATAAATCATGATAATGTTGCCGGATATCCTTGTGGGTGTGGGGCAAATATACCAGCGCCATCTCCTGAAAAAATTCCTCTTCAGCCAGACTGAGAAATATTTTGTCCACCTGGGCATTAACAATGATCTTGGTGATATGCCTGGCTTCATCACTTTGCAAACGAAGGAGGTTTTTTATTCCTGCTGCAAGAATATCGGAATAGTTCTGGTCAATTGCCCGAGCGGCTGCAATGCAGACATGATCCTCTTGATCTGATAAACCTGCGGTCAGCGTATATGCTCCTTTTCTCAAGGGTAACAGGGCCAGTGCTTCATAGGCAGCAAAGCGTACGTTGGGACTTCTTGGCTCGTTCTGGAGGAGCTTACGTATTGGGACTACAGCCGATTCATCTCCAATATCACCCAAAACATTAAGCGTGTGAATGAGAAAGTCTGGATCTCTTCTATTCAGATTTTCAATGAGAAAAGGTACTGCCTTGGGGCCGATATTGACAAGTTCCTTTTTAGCATAGGTACGCATATGTGCATAATGCGATGCCAAGGTCTCATTTAATTTGTCTAAAGATACCTGATCCTGTACTTCGGCGAAAATCGATAAAATCATAAAATCGATTTCATTATCAGTACCCATCCTCTCAGCTAATCTGTGCATTGCCGTGGGTGTGCCGACCATACCCAGAGACTGAACTGCCGCTATAATCAGGTCCCGGTTGGCTGCATAGAGATAGTCTGTTAAAGTATTTGTTGCCTCTGGATCTCCAATTTGGCCAAGTGTTTCAATGAGAAAATGAATTTCTGCCTCATTGGTTGAATCGGCTACCATTTCAATGAGGATAGGTGTAGCGTCCTCCAATTTCAGATCTGCTGCAATCCTGATTAATTCT
>CAZWVC010000209.1:0-7477 GCA_964637245.1 uncultured Desulfocapsaceae bacterium | reverse complement strand
GTGAAGCATGCCATTGCCTATCTTGGCGAAAAAGAGCTGAGGCGTTTTCTCCTTTTGGTAATAGTATCAGAGCTTGCCGTGGAAAAACCAACTGAGTTGGTCAGGCTTTCTTTGGTGAGAGCTAAGTTTTGTGAACTATTGGCTCAGCATAGTATTCTCGCACAATATGACCTTGAAGTTTTCATGGTTGGTATGTTTTCCTTCATGGATACCATGCTTGATGCAGAGATGGGCGTGATTATGGATAAACTTCCTGTTTCAGATGCAGTGCGGGATGCCCTTGTGCATGGTAAAGGATTGTTTTCGCCATTTCTGGAGGCGACGGTTGCGTACGAGCGCAGGCAGGATAATCTCTTTATCGAAAAAATAGAAGAACTTAGTATAGATAGTAGTGCTGTACCTGAACTCTATATGGAGGCCGTAAAATACTCGAATGGCATGCTATAATGCCAGTAGGTGAAGGAGTCAGCAAATCTATTTCATTAGTTTAATAGCTGCTTTGATAATGGCTGTGGTGTCCAGGTTATTATTCTTTAATAATACACTTTGCGGCCCGTGCTCGATAAAAGAATCCGGGTGGCCCAAGAGACAACTTTTTATCCCGTAAATACCCTTTCTACTGAGAAGTTCAAGAATTGCACTGCCAAATCCACTCTGCCTACAATTATCCTCAATGGTGATAATTCGTGATGTTTTTTTTGCCCATGTACATATCAGGTCTTCATCCAGAGGTTTTATAAATCTGGGGTTGATTACTGCAGCATGTATCCCTACTTTTTTCAGTCCATCAAGAGCCTCAATTGCTGGATAAACCCTATTGCCGACAGGTAGGAGCAGGATATCATCGCCCTCATGAAGTAGTTCTCCTCTACCAATAGGAATTTTCTCCAGTGTATCGCTTAAGTTAACACCCATTCCAGTTCCGCGTGGATAACGAATGGCTGTGGGGCCATCATGTTGGACGGCTGTAAAAAGCATGTTTTGGAGTTCCCGTTCATCCTTGGGTGCCATCAATACCATATTGGGGATAAAACGGAGATAGGATAAATCAAAGACACCGTGATGCGTTGAGCCATCATCACCAACGACACCACCACGATCAATGGCCAAGGTAACCGGAAGGTTTGGGATGCAGATGTCATGGATAATCTGATCCACGGATCGTTGAAAAAATGAAGAATAGATAGCCACGACAGGATGCATCCCTTCAGCCGCTAGACCAGCGGCAAAGGTTGCTGCATGTTGTTCGGCTATGCCCACGTCAAAAAACCTGTCAGGATAGAGCTCAGAAAATTGTGTAAGGCCTGTGCCGGTGACCATAGCAGCAGAGATAGCAGCAATACTTTTATCTTTGGCTGCCATATTTACCATGGTGTTTCCAAAAACCTCGGTATAACTGATAGCTGAAGACGATTTGAGGGGAGCTCCTGTTTCTACGTTAAAGGGGCCAAGACCGTGATAGGAACCGGGATTGTTCTCTGCAGGTGCGTATCCCTTTCCCTTTGTAGTTAGCACATGAATGAGGACCGGGCCTGTACTGTTGTCACGTACTGTCTCAAATGCCTCAATCAGATCATCCAGGTCATGTCCTTGAATAGGGCCTATATAATTGAACTTAAATGCCTCAAACAACATACCTGGTGTGAAAAAACTTTTAAAACTCTCTTCGCTTTTTTTAAGAACATTGAGGATATTCTCACCAACATTAGAAAGTGAGCCTAATCTTTCCTCAAGATGATTTTTTACAGCTTTCATTGTTCGTCCGCTGAGTTTGCGGCTAAGAAAGCTCGATATGGCACCGACGTTGGGTGAGATGGACATTTCGTTATCGTTGAGGATCACAATTAAATTCTTATCGAGATGTCCTGCATGGTTTAATGCTTCAAAAGCCATACCAGAGGTCATTGATCCATCACCGATTACAGCTATTGTCCTCTCTGCACAATTCTTGATAGCTTTGGCCATTGTCATGCCAAGGGCTGCCGAGATGGAGGTGGCAGCATGACCGGTTTCAAAGGCATCGTATTCGCTTTCCTCTTTTTTAGGAAAACCACTGATACCTTTGTATTGACGAAGAGTATGAAAGTCATCACGCCGACCGGTTATCAATTTATGAGCGTATGACTGATGACCAACATCCCAGATTAATTTGTCCTTGGGAGTGTTAAAGACGTGATGCAAGGCGAGGGTCAGTTCGACTACGCCAAGGCTTGGAGCAAGATGACCGCCATTTTTCGATACCGTGGTTATGATTTTCTCACGGATTTCATCGGCGATACTGTTGAGTTGGTCAACAGAAAGCTCTCTAATATCCTCGGGGGAGTGGATATCTTGAAGCGAAAGAGTTCTTTGTCCAGTGGTTTCTGGCGTCAGCATGTTAGAATCTAACCTTTTCTAAAAATAACTGTGAGCATTTTTCACTGCTTTTCATTTATATCTATAAGTTCCATTTATCAAAATGGAAGTCTTACGGTTCTTTAGGGCCTTTATAACTAGCGTCTGTCCATAAATGGCTAATTTCCCCTAACTCATCGTTGCTCTCAGAATTTAATCCTCGGAATATCAAATATATGCCTGTGGTTAAATTCATCGGGCCCCTCGATTTTGAATAAATTATCTCATCCATGGACAGACACTAACTATATATAAAGATTAATGTGATCGTGTTGCAATATAGTCGGCCAACGCACGTAACGGCTCAGCGCGGTCACCGAGCGGAGCTAGTGCCTCCTTGGCGTTTCTGGTCGCTGAAATTGCTCTATTGCGAGTTTCCTCAATGCCGAAATATGAAGGATAAGTGGCTTTCCCTTTAATTTTGTCGCTGCCCGCTTTTTTACCCAATTTTTCGGTAGTCGATGTAGCATTGAGTAGATCATCAACAATTTGAAAAGCTAAACCAATTTGCTCACCAAAATTGAGTAACAGAGCAGTCTCATCACTATTTGCATTGGCACCAATAGCACCGGCATGAAGAGATGCAGTAATGAGCGCCCCGGTTTTGTTCCGATGGATTGTCTGTAACATCTCAAAAGGGTAGGTAGAATTCTCATGGGCAATATCAAGCGCTTGTCCCCCGACCATGCCGAATGTTCCAGACGCCCTGGCAATAACTGAAGCAATTTTAAGGCGTTGCACAGCACTCAGTGCACCATCTTCATCACGGGTGATGAGTTCAAAAGCATAGGTTAATAAACCGTCACCTGCTAGTATTGCTGCAGCTTCCCCGTAGATGGTATGATTAGTTGGCTTGCCTCGGCGTAAATCATCATTATCCATGGCCGGCAGATCGTCATGGATTAAAGAGTAGGTATGAATACATTCCAGAGCACAGGCAGTTGGCAGCAGCTTATCAGTTACGGTAGTATCTTCAGACACGGCCTCTGCAGCAGCGAGACAAAGGATAGGACGAATTCGTTTGCCACCAGCAAAAAGGCTGTAGCGCATTGCCTCTATGTGATCTGCAAAAGGGGAAGAAGGTTCGGGTATGTAGTTACGCAGCGCTTCTTCAACTCTCTCTTTCCTCTTCTTTAGATAAGTCTTTATCTCCACCGAGTGCCTCATCAAAGGGTTCAGTTTTTAGCTCACCATCTTTGTTCAATAATATCTCAACCTTAGTCTTCGCCTCTGTAAGCTTTTTATTACAGAAATCAGCAAGCTTGATACCCTCATCAAACTTCTTTAAGCTGCTTTCAAGACTTAATTCTCCATCTTCAAGTTCTCTGGCAATCTCTTCAAGTCGTGATAAGGCAGTTTCGAAGGTTTTTTTTGCCATGATATATCCACCTTTTGAAAAAGGATTGTCACCTTTACGCTTTTTGATTAGGAATTACTTCACCTGTGAAAATTACCAAGTATATTACACTATCCCTTAAGCTTGCAAGGGTTCATTGAATATAATACGCGATGATATAAACGGGAATACTCTATGGCAGAAATAATTAAAAATATCGAAGATTTTAGGCGTTGGCTGGAAATAGAGAAAGGGTATTCTCCACACACTCTGGATGGCTATATGCGAGATTTAAATGAATTTGCCTTACAACTGTCCGAGATAAACTCAATTGCCGAAATTGAAAATACACATATCCGTTCGTTTGTCGTTAGTTTACACGGCACAAATTCTGCTGCTTCAGTTGCGCGCAAACTCTCAGCGCTTCGCACATTTTTCAGATTTTTAAAAAGAGAGGGAGTTATTGATGCCGATCCTGCGGCAGGTATCTCAGGTCCAAAAATCAGCCAGGCTATTCCAGTTTTTTTAACCGTTGATGAAGTTTTTCAGCTCATCGAAGAGCCAACAAAAAAAGATCGGTTTATGCTCCGTGACAGAGCGATTTTAGAACTGCTTTATTCTACGGGTATCCGTGTGGCAGAGCTGGTGTCCAGAGATGTATCCGACCTTGATTTTGATTCGGAAGTGCTTAGCGTGAGGGGCAAAGGAAATAAGGAGCGACTTGTGCCAGTAGGACGGCCAGCCAAAGAGTCCGTTATTGCCTGGTTAACGCAGCGTGAACAACTTATTTTAGAGCGGGCAAATAGGGGGCATAAACTTGAGAAGGCTGCTCTGTTCCTCAATGGCAGGGGAAGCAGATTGACCTCTCGTAGTGTGGAGAGATTGGTTAAATCTTACGGAGAAAGAGCTGGCATAACACAAATTGTGACACCTCATGCTTTACGGCATTCATTTGCCACTCACTTGCTGGAAATGGGAGCTGATCTTCGGTCTGTTCAAGAACTCCTTGGGCATGTCAGTTTATCAAGCACTCAACGCTATACCCATTTAAATTTAGATCACCTAACCCAGGTGTATGATGATAGTCATCCTCTTGCAAAAAAGCGGAGGTAGACCTAGAGGTGCGTCAAAATAAAGCGAAAGAGACAACATGAAAATTAGATCAACTACTATAATTACAGTTCGTCATAACGGTGAGGTGGCAGTTGCTGGTGATGGCCAAGTCTCTCTTGGTAATACCGTGATGAAACATGAGGCGAAAAAAGTAAGGCGACTCTATCACGGCAAAGTAATAACTGGATTTGCCGGAGCAACAGCCGACGCTTTTACTCTCTTTGACCGGCTAGAACAAAAACTGGAACAGTACAACGGTAATTTGATGCGGGCTGCAGTGGAATTGGCAAAAGATTGGCGAATGGATAAATTATTACGCAGACTTGAAGCGATGCTCATCGCTGTAGATGATGAACATTCATTACTCCTGACTGGTACCGGTGATGTAATTGAACCCGATAGCGGCGTCTTGGCCATTGGTTCAGGCGGTCCGTATGCACAGGCTGCTGCTCTGGCACTCGTTGAGAACAGTGACCTAAGTGCTGAAGAAATTTGTCGCGTTGCCATGGATATTGCGGCGAATATTTGCGTATATACCAATAACTCCATTGTTGTAGAAAAAATATGAATAATGCACAGTCTTTAACTCCCCAGGAAACGCTCCTTGAGCTAGATAAGTATATAGTAGGCCAAGCTGATGCAAAACGTTCCGTCGCTATTGCATTGAGAAATAGATGGAGAAGGCGCCAGGTTGCTTTACCTTTGCGCGAAGAGATAGTTCCCAAGAATATAATAATGATAGGTCCTACGGGTGTGGGTAAAACAGAGATAGCCAGGCGACTGGCATCGCTTGCGCAATCACCGTTTATGAAGGTTGAAGCCTCGAAGTTCACCGAGGTTGGATATGTCGGCAGAGATGTTGAGTCAATGATTAGAGATCTTGTCGAAATCGCAGTGAATATGGTGAAAGAGGAAGAAAAGAAACGTCTCCAGGGCTTGGCTGAAGCAAATGCCGAGGACAAGATACTAGATATTCTTCTTCCACCTAGAACAACAGACCGGTCCCATGGACAAGGCCCTGGTGGTGATACTTCATTTACCTTGCAGGGTCTTGAAAACCTTCCCCAGCAGCAGAAGGACGATGAGTCGCAGACTTCTACGCGGGAAAAGTTTAGGGAAATGTTACGGGGTGGAAAGCTAGATGATAGAGAAGTTGAGTTGGCTTTGAGGGAATCCCAGGGAATGCCAATGGTTGAGATAATGACAACTGGTGGAATGGAGGAGATGCAGTCGAATCTGCAGGACGCCTTCAGCAAGATATTCCCCAAGAAAACCAAGAAAAGAAAGCTCAAAATACCAGATGCCCTCGAAGCTTTAACCAAAGAAGAGATGGAACGTCTAGTTGATATGGATAAAGTGATGAAAGAGGCGCTGCGGAGGACGGAGGAATCAGGTATTATCTTTCTTGATGAAATTGATAAAATAGCTTCGCGTAGCGGCGGAGGTACACATGGTCCAGAAGTTTCCCGGGAGGGCGTGCAGCGGGATCTTCTGCCTATTGTAGAAGGATCAACGGTATCAACAAAATACGGTATAGTCAAAACCGATCATATCCTGTTTATCGCCAGCGGGGCGTTTCATACATGCAAGCCATCCGATCTTATCCCTGAGCTACAAGGACGATTTCCCATTCGGGTTGAACTTCATTCTTTAGGGAAAGAAGAATTTGTCCGCATCCTGACTGAGCCCGAGAATGCGTTAATAAAGCAGTATATTGCATTAATGAAAACGGAAGGAATCGATCTTGAATTTGATAAAGATGCTATTGAGGAGATCGCCGAAATTGCTGTTGCAGTTAATGAAAAAACTGAAGAAATTGGAGCACGAAGACTACATACAGTTATGGAAAGGGTCCTGGATGAACTTTCATTTGATGCAACAGAAAGAAGTGAAGAAAAATTTCAGGTAACTGCAAATTATGTTCGTAAACAGCTTAGTGACATTGTTGCAGACCAAGATCTCAGTCGGTTTATCCTTTGATTTGTTATGTACACAATTGATAGAGAACTCAAATATTGCCCTGAATGCAGGGATGAATATCGGCCAGATTTTTTTGTATGCGCTAGCTGCAATATAGAACTTGTAAAAGGTGAACACTTGCTTGTTGCCGGAGCAGACGAAAGACCCGAAAAAGTTGAGTTACCAGAAATAGGAGAGCAGGATGCACTCACTTTTCTGCAAGCTGGCGGCGTACTGGAGATGAAAAAGTTAAAAAACGATCTGGCTGATAGAGGTATTCCTTCACTATTGGCAAAGGAAGATAATTGCAGCGGCGGCTGTTGTGGACCAGAAATCCAACTTTTTATCCGGATGCAGGACACGGTAGAGGCTCAAGGATTCTTGCTGGCACTGCATAAGCAGCTCACTGGAATTCAGGAAGAGAGTTTTGAAATTGCTGAAACGGTGTTTGATCCACAGGCGGCAACGGTCCAATGTCCGGCTTGTATGGGTAGATTTATCCCGGAATCCTCAGTGTGCCCAGAGTGTGGACTTCAATTTCTCTAGCCCGGATATTTCACGAGTCTGAGAGGTTTATGGCTAAGGCATCGAGGGTGAAGCTGTAGTTTTCTACCGCGAATCCTCGCTAACGAAGGCCATGAGCCTTTCAGGCTCGCCCGAAGGGTGAATAATGCT
>CAZWVC010000208.1:0-7511 GCA_964637245.1 uncultured Desulfocapsaceae bacterium | reverse complement strand
AGGAGGAACCAACCAACCAGTGTAGGCGAGATACACTACATTACCTGTTTAGACATTGTTCTTTACAGAGAACTCTCGTATTCCATAGATTTTTGAAATTACGATTGCTTTTTAAAAAGGTAATAAGGCTAATTATTCAAATCATTTCTGAGCTTCTAAATGAGGTAAAAAATGAGAAAGCATATACTATCAATCAAATTATGGAAGTATACAATTACTTGTTTTCTAGTATTTCTACTTTGTAACTTTTCAGCTTTTGCAGAGGAGGAGAGTGAATTAAAAGCATGTATTGAAACCGCTAAACGAGGTTTGCTGGAGGTACCGGATGATAGGTCAAAGCGGTTTTTGGGTAAAGTACGAGAGGATACTGCCCGTTGCCGCGGTGGTGAAAAAGCCGTTAAATACCGCAACACACCATGGGTAGATTGGCAGAATTATTATGCTGCCGGTGATGCCCAGAGTAAACATGAAGGCCGAGAAGCCATTACCAAAATCGGTAAACACGTACTCCCCAATGGCCGGGGAATCGATGGTGCTCTACTCGATCTGGAATTTCAACGTATCGAGTTGATTAAATTTAATCTTTTCGATCAAAATACCTACGATGAATATATCACCGGCAGAGAAGATCTTGTCGGCCCTGTACTGAAAACCTGGGATGAAATGCGTCTGCCGCCGGATCACAGCAACTATCAGGATGTCGGAGGTGATGCTGAGCAATTGTGTAAGGGTGAGTTGATCACCCACAGAACACTCTCTGGTATTTGTAACGATCTGGTAAATCCGCTGATGGGGTCAACTGCCATGCCATTTGGTCGAAATATGCAGTTTGAGACAACCTTTCCGCGACTGGGTTTAAATGAGTTAACAAAAAATCGCCACGGTGATCGCATCGGCTTGCTGAAACCTGATCCACAGCTTATCAGCCGAAAGCTCTTTACCCGGGAGCAAGTCGAAAATAATGGCTGTAACCAAGGGCTTGGGGATAAAAACTTCTCCCCGGATACCAACTGTGACTACCTCAAGGCACCGTTTTTTAATGTACTTGCGGCATTCTGGATCCAGTTCATGACACATGACTGGTTTTCCCACACCTATGAAGGCCGCAATGCCCCGCAATTAGAGGAAGTCGGTTGCACCTCGGAAGAAGCTAAAACTTTAGGGTGCCGCGAAGGTGATCGTCGCGAGACCTCACTTTATGCCAGCCAGGATACACCCGAAAATATTGAACACGCTGGGGAGAGTTATCAAACACGCTCACCTAAGACAACAAATAACCTGGTTACTGCCTGGTGGGATGCCTCTCAGATTTATGGTCATGATGAGCCTTCCCAAAAACGTGTACTACGTGATCCAGCCGATAAGGCGAAACTGCTGCTGAAAAACAACTATCTGCCACTGTTGCCCGACTGCGCAGAATATACTGAGGACTGTCCTGTGCAGCCACAATGGCGAGGTCAGGAGGCGACTAGTTTTCCAGCCAACTGGAATATTGGCACAAGTTTCTACCATAACTTATTTAGCCGGGAGCATAACTATTTTGTCGATGCATTTCGTAAATTGCAGCAAGATACACCCGATGATGATTCCGGGCTCCGCGACCCGAATGTTCCGGAAAAAGTGATCACCTACAAAGAGGTGAGTGATGAGCGACTCTACCAGGTTGGAAGGTTGATTGTTTCAGCCGAGATCGCCAAAATTCACACCATTGAATGGACTACCCAGTTATTATATAACGAACCGTTATATGCCGCGATGAATTCCAACTGGTTCGGCCTTTTCAACCAGGAAGAGGATAAGGTTTCCAAGATATTACGTCGCATTCTCAAAAAAGATCAGAATTTTCTCAGTAGGATGTCTGCGACCGTTGCCGACTGGTTTACTGAATCATCGGACGCCAAAAAAGCTAATTCAATTTTCTCCGTTCTTGCTTCAGGGGCGGGGATTTTCGGTCTCGGTAACACCAAAACCGAAGGTATGCTTTGGTGGGAATCCGATGGTTGGGATTTAAACGACCTTAAGGAGGATGTTAACGGCGGTATCAACCATTTTGGCTCACCCTTTAATTTTCCAGAGGAATTTACTTCGGTCTATCGCCTGCATGCCTTGGTACCCGATTTGATTGAGTTCCGACAAAAGGAAGATCCCAACGCAATCAGTTTGAAAATCCCTGTGTTTGATACTGCGCGGGGCAAGGCCACAGAGCACATGCATGGGCGGGGTCTTGATAACTGGGCACTCAGCATGGGACGCCAACGCCTCGGTTTGCTGCACCTGCGGAATCTTCCCCTCTTTTTACAGAATTTACCCATGCCGCATCTGGATTCAGAATCCCAAAAGCTAGATATTGTAGCGCTTGATCTCATTCGTGACCGCGAGAGGGGTGTTCCGCGTTTTAATGAATTCCGCCGACAAATCGGTTTGAAAACCCTGACCAGTTTCGATGATTTTGTTGATCAACGCCTGCCAAAAAATGATCCCTGGCGTCAACATCAGGAGGAGAGTGTCAAGCTAATGCGTGAGATTTACGGTACCCACACCTGTGATGCCAGTAAAATCATCTCAAAGGTCCAACGCAATGAAGATGGCAGTTTCATCAATGACTGTCTTGGCCATTCGGACGGTTCGGTGGTTGATAATATAGAGGACGTCGACAATATTGTCGGCTGGCTGGCAGAATATACCCGTCCCCATGGTTTCGCCATCTCTGAAACCCAATTTCATATTTTTATCATCAATGCCTCACGACGCTTGTTTAGCGATCGCTTTTTCACCTCCAGCTTTCGTCCGGAGTTTTATTCCCGGCTCGGTTATGACTGGGTCCTCAACAATGGTCTTCTTTCTGAGTGTCCTTATGCCGTTACAACCCAGACGGATGGCAGCAAGGCTTGTCTGGAGCCAGGTCAAATAAATGGTCATACCATGGCGGTAACACCGCTCAAACGCCTGTTGCTAAGAAATATCCCTGAATTAAAAGACGAACTCATGCATGTGAAAAATGCATTTGATCCTTGGGCGCGTGATCGAGGCGTATACTACAGCCTGGCGTGGAAACCACGACCTGGTGCGGAGTCAGACCCAGCGTTTAAGGGTGAATAACAGGGAGGTCAGTAAATGAAAATTGATCAGGTGAACCAACAGCATCCTGCTCTGATAAAAGCTTTCTTCACACTCACCGTGCTGATTATACCAGTAGTGGCGAATGGTGCAACCAATGCAACAATTGATCAATTGGTTGCGGAGATGACTCAGCGTGTCGAAGCCATCACTCGCGCGGAGGCGAAAGACGGTACAATCCCGAGATTCAATCAACCCAAAACTGTGGCTTGTGTTACTGCCGAATTTCAGGTGCGGGAAGATATCCCTGATAATTTTAAACATGGGCTCTTTTCCCAGCCGGCTACCTATCCGGCTATGCTGCGTTTCGCCAATGCCACTAAAATGGATGATTCGAAAAAAGATATACGTGGCCTGTCGATCAAAGTTTCAAATGTGAAAGGTGAGGTACTCTGGGGTCAGCCTGGTACCCAGGATTTCATTTTTAATAGTTATCCTGCACTTTTTGTTGCCACCCCAGAGGATTTCTTATCCTTCATTCGAGCACGGCAAGACGATAAAAAAATTCGTTTTTTTATTAATCCGTTTGATTCACACCTAAAAGCGTTGTGGATTGTTTTCAAGGCTCGCGAAAAACATTTGAGCCCTTTGGATATTCGCTACTGGAGTACAGTTCCTTTTCGCTTGGGAAAGGGTGGAGAACAGGTTGTCAAATATTCAGTCACCCCTTGCTCAAACTATACGACCACCAAGGTTGTTAATGCGGGTGAGAACCAGCTTCGAGGCGCCATTGCAGCTCATCTGCAACAGGATACGGCATGCTTCGAATTTGGTATTCAACAGCAGATGGACCCAGAAACAATGCCGATTGAAGATGCCTCGGTTATCTGGGATGAGAAAAAATCTCCTTTTCAGACCGTAGCTACCATCACCATCGAAAACCAGGATTTTGCTAACCCGGTTGCCCTGGAAGCTTGCGAAAAGAGTAGCTTTAATCCCTGGCAAAGTTTGGTGGCACACGAACCTCTGGGAAGGATGAACGAGGTCAGACGGCTGGTCTATGAACATGCAGCCAAAGTGCGAAATAAGGAGTGATATTCATGCACACGACAATTCAAACATGGTTAAGCAAATCACGAGAGGAACTTGATGAAATCTATCGTGATGCCGAAGCTGGGGAAATTCCGACAGGAGATACACAGGGCACCGCAATTCTGGCGGGTTCGATGTTTTCAAAATTTGTCGCCGCCTCCGCACGGATTTTCGCCTGGCAGGGAAAAGTGTTTGATCTCTACTCGGCCGACGGACAGTCAGGAGTACTGGTAAATAAGGTAACACCATTTAGCATGAAGTTGATTGTCGCCAAAGTCTATCGAGACAAAAGTTGGATGGATGAAAAAGAAACCATTGTGATCGATTATTCTGCAACCTCATTGCTTGCCAGGGTGATTCGTGATGAAATACGCGAGGTCGAACCCGGTGTCTACCTGGGAAAGGTGTGGTGGGGGAAAAGACGTGTCCTGGATTTTGCCCTGACCCGGGAGCTTTAATCGTATCAGGAGGCTAAATTTTCTCGATAGTTTCTCTCTTTAATTTGGCGATTTTCTTCAACATCAAGGCATGCGAGAACAATAATTATGTAACGACCAATAATACCCATGATACCTCAATCCACCTTTTTGATAAGTGCAGTAATAAGAGAGAGTCAGATAGATGACTTGCGAAAGCTGCTGAGTTCCATGAATAGCAGCATTGGCCTTGCCAACCCTGATAATGACCTCGTCCCGTTCGGGAGGTTCGATCGTTTGCATGTGGCTCGCTTCGTCATTTTGGAAGCAAAAACTGCAAATGATATCAATAAATTTGGGGTGGTACCATATGAATGGCAGCCGACGTTATTATTTCTTGGCGACATTGACGGTGACAGAGACACTTTCCTGGCAGAACTGGCAGTGCGTGCCGGTCCCGGGTTAAAAAAAATTTTTTCCCATTGTGAGGGCTTCTCCGAGGAGAATACACAGCTGCTCAAATGGATGAAAGAGCACAATATTTGCCAAAAAGCCAATTATATTAACTGGATCGGTCGAACCGTCAAACAGGTCCACGAAGAGAATGCGCTACACCAGAGTCTGTCAGACGTTCTCCAGGAAATTGTGGTTAAGGTGGGCAGTGAAGACTGTCGAGCTCTCCGGCAAAAGCTTTTGTCGCATGTGGAGCTGGAAAAACAGGCGGGACGGCTCACCTTAAGTGATCCGGAGAGGACACCCATCGGTTGGAAGATTCGTAATCTGTTCCACAAAATTAGTATACCGCTGGTTCTGCTCCTGCTGTCCCCCGTCTTTCTTGTTGGAGCTCCCCTTTTTTTCTGGCGTTTACGGATACAGGAACGCTCAGATCCTGAAATCTTTATACGCCCCGAAAGACGCCATATTAAAGAGCTGTCCATGCAGGAAGACCTGGATGTCAGCAACCAGTTCAATGTTTTCGGAGATGTCAAACCGGGACTTTTTCGTTTGATGACTCTTAAATTCTTACTTATCCTCCTCGATTACTCAGCCAGACATGTCTACAATCGGGGTTTTCTCACCCGGATAAGAACCATACACTTTGCCCGCTGGGTATTGATGGACAATGATCGAAGAATCTATTTTGCCAGCAATTATGATGGCAGCCATGAAAGCTACATGGATGATTTTATCAATAAGGTTGCCTGGGGGTTGAACCTGGTTTTCAGCAACGGTGTCGGCTACCCGACTACCAGTTGGCTGGTCAAGGGCGGTGCTGAACGGGAGCAGCAATACAAATATACTCTGCGCCGGCATCAATTACCCTCAGAGGTCTGGTACAAAGCCTATCCCGGTTTGACCGCCTATGATTTATTGCGTAATAGCCGCATTCGTCAAGGTGTGGAAATCCGTCAATCCAGCGATGCAGAAATTCGCGAATGGCTGAGCCTGATCTGACCGCGACTAATAGGAGAATGGAAATGCAAAGTTCAGCAGAATTTGAATTTGACGACCTGCAGGCACTCCTCCGTTTTGGTCACGGTAAATTAACCGACACCTGTTTCATGCTTTTGAATGTTACCGATGCTGTTGCCGCCAAAACCTGGTTAAAAGAGGTGCCGGTCAGTAGCGCAGCCGCCAGCAATCCCCCGCCTTCCAAAGCGCTGCATCTTGCTTTTAGTGCTCCTGGATTGCGGGCACTTGGAATTAACGAATCCATCATTGATGGATTTTCCGATGAATTCATTACCGGTATGAATGGCGATGAAAGCCGTTCCCGTCGTTTGGGTGATTTGGATCAGAACAGTCCGGAAAACTGGGAATGGGGTGGGGCTCCCGATCAGGTTCCTCATCTTCTCGTGATGCTATATGCGACCGAAGGCAGAGTTGAAACATGGCGACAGGAAATTGAGAATGAACTTTTTTCTTCTGCTTTTCAACTGCTGCGAATCCTACCGACAGATGACCTGGGGCAAAACGAGCCGTTTGGCTTTGCGGACGGAATCAGCCAGCCCAGGATAGACTGGGCAAACGAGCAGAGCACAGATCTGCACGAACGTGACAATTATTCAAACATGCTGGCAACCGGTGAGGTGGTACTCGGTTATCCAAATGAATATGGACTATACACCACCAGACCCCTTATCGATCCGCAGAAAGATCAAAATGCTCAGTTGTTGCCAAATGCCCTGGATGAGCCACTGCAAAAAGATTTTGGACGAAATGGCTGTTATCTTGTGATTCGTCAGCTGCATCAGGATGTGCCGGGCTTCTGGCAATTTATTGATAAGGAAAGCGGCTCGGTTCCGGAAAAACGTGAACAACTTGCTGCAAGCATGGTGGGCAGAAAACGTGATGGTTCGCCCTTGGTAGAAGTTAATGCCGACACTATTCCAGGTATTGGGCAAAATGACCAGCTCAACAATTTCACCTATACCAGTGATCCGGCTGGTTACCGCTGCCCGGTAAGTTCTCATGTTCGCAGAGCCAACCCGCGCACCGGTGATTTTCCACCCGGCGTGCGCGGCTTATTTACCCGCTTGATTAAAATGTTTGGTTTTGGTCAACAGCGGCAGGGTGAAGACCTGATCGCATCTTCCCGCTTTCATCGGATATTACGACGAGGCCGTGCTTATGGTTCGCCTCTTTCGGTGGAAGAAGCAATTAAACCGGAGGCGCCTGCCGATGAGCGCGGATTGCAATTTATCACTTTAGTTGCAAACATCTCCCGGCAATTCGAATTTGTACAAAATGCCTGGTCAATGAGCAGCACTTTCGGAGGTGTACATCAGGAACGCGACCCCTTATTGGGTATACGTCAGCCACTGTTAAACGGCGACGCGACCAGCTCATTTATCCGCCCAGCCCCTGCAGGTCCTGCACAAAAAAACTACCACCTGCCGCAATTTGTCACCGTACGTGGGGGCGGATATTTTTTCATGCCGGGAC
>CAZWVC010000207.1:0-7601 GCA_964637245.1 uncultured Desulfocapsaceae bacterium | reverse complement strand
TTAAAAGCACCGGTTGAGAGCAACACTCCCCTCCCCACCCCACCATCAAACAATCCCAGCGCTGCAGCCATTGAAGTGATTGCCCGGATGGACATTGCAGCCCTGCTGTTACGGGTCATTCCAATGCCTAAACGCATGAATGTTCGTCTAGTGGCATGGATGAGCATTGCCAGTTCCTGTATTTGCTCAAGATCAATGCCGCTGCGAGAGCTGAAAGCTGTGATGGCTGTCCCGTGTAAGTATTTCTCCAGATAGGTAAAACCAGTCGTCGCTGAATCTATAAAATCTCTATCTTCCCCATTCTTCTCAAGGAGCAGCTTGAGTATGCCAAGTGCTAAAGCAGCGTCCTCACCCGGCTCAACTTTCAGGTGCAGGTCAGCTGAAGCCGCAGTTACATTGCGATAAGGGTCGATAACAACAAGCTTTGCTCCTTTTTTCCTAGCTTCTGCCACATAAGGCCAGAAATGCATATTGGTAACCTTGGTGTTACTCCCCCAGATGATTATCAGCTCTGCATCAGCTGCAGTTTCCGGAGCTGATCCCGGCACATTACCGCAATGACTTCTCCAACCTGCTTTTGCAGCAGAGGAACATATAGTCTCATCTAGTCTTGATGTGCCAAGTTTATGAAATAATGGATAACCGGCAAACCTGTTAACTGCACCCATATTACCGGCATATACAAAAGGAAGAATAGCCTCGCCGCCAAATTTTTGGGTAATAGTATTAATTTTCTCGGTTATCAGGGCATAGGCCTCCTCCCAGCTAATCCTCTCAAAATTGCCAAGGCCTTTTCTTCCTACTCTTTTAAGGGGATAGAGAATACGTTCTTGGGAATACACCCGGTGGTGATAACTTCTCATTTTACGGCAAATAACACCACGGGTGTATGGATGTGCGTTATCTCCCTGCAGACCAATAATCTTACCATTCTGGACCCTGGCAAGAAGACCACAGCTGTCGGGGCAATCGAGCGGACAGATGGTTTTTTTAAGCTCTATCTTATTCTGGCTCATAATTTCTCCTCAGCATAAAATCACATCCAATCTAAGCCATACCCTAGATCCAACATCTACCCCTTTATTGCATTTTTTAAGGATCTGCCACCCTCTTTTTTCGTACTCTATTATTTTTAAAAAATATATTGATACAGTTTTGCAGAGTTATGATGGGGTTTTGGGAGGAGAATATCTCAAACTTCGGTAAGCTTTTGCACAATCCAGGAGATGGTATCAGTATTCCATAGTGAACTGAATAATTAAAACCTGCAAGGATAGAGCTGTTCCTGGTTTTTGCAACTCATTCAATTGAACAAGTGATATTCTTATCTGCTCAATTTTCCCGGCTAGTCTGTGGTAATGGTTTAGCAAAGGCATCATGTTCCACATCAACTAGCGGTTTATCAATTACGCCATCGTTAAAGAGCAGCACATGGAGAAGCCAGCCATAGGATGCGACAGCTATAACGGAGAGGACCGGATAAAAGTAGCCCAACGGACACAGCAGAGCAACGGTAACCCAATGCAAAATTATAACCTTTTGCGAATGTAATCGGATGGGAAAATCTCCATGTCTGCTGATGACTGCCAACCCACTCAAATTCCAACCATACAACGCAGTAAAAGAATGTAGCCGAAGAAGTGGATTAGCAATTTCAGGTGCGTAATAGTTAGAAAAAGCGAGAAAGATATATACAATTCCAGTTATGGAAGTGAATAACAGAAACAAAATCCCTGAGGTGAGAAAGGTCTTCTGCTGGAGCTTGATACCCTCATGCCAGTAAAGGTAGAGTATCAGAGCTACGGTGAGAAAGAGTGTTATTGAGATAACAACCTGAGGTACATATAGTTTTGCCAGGATAAAGAGGAAGAAAACAATAACACCTACATTGATTGTCCAGAAGGCTGATTCTTTTAATGATGCAATAAGAATCGCCTGTTCCTGTTTCATCAAGGCAAATATGACAGACATACTAATAAGCGATAGAGGAAAAGAAAATCCAAGGAAAAAGGTGTCCAGTTTGAGTTTTTCAATGGTTACCCATTTGGTGTATACATCATTTAATATAACAGGACTGGAAATCAATAATCCCAGGGTAAGACAGAGCAAAGCTGCCTGATGAAATTTTCGGGAGACAGTCTCGTTGAGAGAAAATAATCCCTTGGGGAAAATACTGCCAAAATGGTTGATTCGAACGGATTCTATTATAAGTGCTAAAAATATTGGAATTACCAGAGTAATCGCATAAATATGTAAAAATGCCGTAAAGGCAAAGCAGAGAGACAAACCGAAGAAGAGCTTACCCCTGATAGATAGGTTATCGTGCTCTTCAGTGAAATATATAAGCAGAGTACCACCACTACAGAGATTGAAGAGAAAAATATGAAGTCTTTCAAAGTTCAGGGTTGAAGGTGCTACCAAATGATGCATGAAACCACATGACAATGCGATTATCATGGTAATCATTAGAATTATTTTAAAACGGCTGCTCACTTGCTTATCTCTTCTCTTTAAGATCTTCCAGCTTAAATTTTCCTAAAAGATCATTTAATGCCTCTCCCAGGTTCACATGTCTGAAGGTAAAACCGGAATCGAGCAATTTTTGACAATTGGCATTGCAGCCAGACAATAGTATTTCTGTAGCCATTTGTCCATAGATTCCCTTCAGCAGTGGAGCGGGAACTGGCAGCAAGAGAGGTGTACCGGTTATTTCAGCAAGAGTTCGCATAAAATTGGCATTGGTAACTGGTTGAGGTGCTGAAATATTAAGCGGACCGTGTAATTGTTTACACCGCATGGCATGATAAATAGCAGAAACAGTGTCATCAATTGAAATCCAGCTAATATACTGTTTCCCCGAACCACAGCGGCGGATGAGTCCAAATGGTACGGTGGATAGCAGCCGTTGCAAGGCTCCACCACCAGGTGAAAGTGAAATGCCAATACGCATTAAAACTGTGCGGATACCTGCTGCCTGGGCTGGTCGTACGGCTTCCTCCCATACTCGGCACACCTCGGATATAAAATCATCGCCACATGGTGCACTTTCATCAATACAATCATTCTTCGTATCACCGTAATAGCCAGTAGCAGAAGCACTGAGAAACACTTCGGGTGGTTGTGGTTGGGCAGCAATCTTTTGTGCAAGCAAGAAAGTCCCTTTAGTTCTCGACTCGACTACCCTTCTTTTTTTTTCCGCCGTCCAACGTCCCACACCAATGTACTCACCAGCAAGGTGAACTACTGCGTCGAAATAAGGCAAATCCTCAATTTCCCCTTTGCTGGGATCCCAGAAAAGTTCATTTTTGCTTCTGTCAGGAGGACGACGCACCAACGACCAAACTTCATGATTACCGGTGGTGAGAAGTGGTTTTAACGCTTTCCCCAAAACCCCACTTGCCCCGGAAATAAGAATTTTCAGCGACTTCCTCTCAAATTGTTGGTGCAATTGCAAATCAGCCGCCAGAACTTTCTTACGATGCTGAAAGGTGCGCAGCAGAGTTTTATCAATATGCCTTTTTAAGACAGACGGTACCATAGAATGGAAAGGCAGGGCATATTCTATTTTGTCGTGAAGAATGGAACCTCCAACAGCATCCTCAAAGAGATGGGTGTGGGACCAGGCTGAGAAAGGACCTCTAAGCTGAACATCTCGAAACATCTTGCCAGGATCATTCTTCAGGTGATGAGCCACCCAGGTAAAGGGGATAGGTCCTGCATGCATGCGTAGGGTGACTTTTCCACCTGGATTGATACTGCCCTTCCTGGCGAGTACGGAAGTTTTCTCCCAAGGTGGTATCAGCCTCTCAAGTGCTCCTGACTTGGCGTGCCAGGAATATAGCTCTGTCCTACTACAGGAAAAATGAGCACGATACGAAAAACATGAAGCATCAACCATGCAGGATCTCCCGCAAGGCATCCTTCAATTTTGGGTAGCTGAAATTGAAGCCCCTCTCTATCAGTGCTTTGGGTACAACCTTCTGACCCATCAACAGGGTACGGCCGAACTCACCCAGTACTGACTTCATCACAAAGGCAGGGGTAGGCATAAAGGTTGGTCTGTTGACTGCCTGACCAAGTGCTTTGGCAAACTCTTTTTGCCGCACTCTTCCCGGTGCAGTAAAGTTAAAAACACCTTCTAAATCAGCACCATCCATAAGAAAGATAATCGCTGCAACAAGATCATCGATATGAATCCAGGGAAACCACTGTTTTCCGCTTCCGATGGAGCCTCCCATGCCAAGTTTGAAGGGGGTTTTCATAGTGGCAATAGCCCCACCCTGTTTGCCCAATACTACCCCAAATCGCATTATCGCAACCCGAGCACCTTTAGCCTCTGCAGCACGAGCCTCTTTCTCCCAGGCCTTACATACCTCGGCAAGAAAATCATCACCCGGAGGTCCACTCTCGTCACGTTCATCTTCTCCGCTATCTCCATAAAAACCGGCAGCAGAGGTATTGAGCAGGACAACATCACTCTGTTGGGGCAGAGCGTTCACGATGTTGCGAGTTGTATCTACTCTGCTGGAATATATTTTGTCTTTATAGGATGACGACCAGAGATTGAAAATTGTTCGACCCGTGAGATTTACAATAACGTCAAAATCACTCACTTTTTTCTGCCAATCTCCTTCCTGCGTGGTATCCGCCTGGATAAAATGCAAATTTGAACTCGTTGCAAGTTCTTTTTTGGCACTACTGCCAATTAGGGTAACCTCATCACCTCGTTGCAGGAGTGTGTTGCTAAGGCAGCTGCCAACAAAGCCCGTTCCTCCAGTTATTAGTATCTTCATCCCGTCTCCTCTACCAGATATTTTTATTATCTGAATACTCTCGAAAAGAGTAAACATTAGTAGATGGTTGATCAAAAAAAATATTACATTTATTCAATGGTTAACACATTTCCACTGTTCTCTGTAAACAGTGGTAAAACAGATTGCTGGCAACGCAAATAATCTGTTATGATGATTTGAATATTATGTTTAGGTAATATTTTTGATCAAAATATAAGCTAACCTTTACTCAAATGAAAAGATAATGACTCATTCTCACTATCCCAATCTATTTAGCCCCCTGGATCTAGGATTTACACGATTGAAGAACAGATTCTTAATGGGCTCCATGCACACCGGTCTTGAAGAGGAGCGTGGTGGTTTTAAAAAGCTTGCAGTTTTTTACGGTGAACGCGTCAAGGGCGGAGTCAGCCTGATAGTCACTGGCGGTATATCTCCCAATTTTCGCGGCAGAATTGCGCCTTTGGGTTGCCAGTTAAGCTTTTCCTGGCAAATAGGTAAACACCGTATTGTTACCGAAACTGTGCACCGCCATGGTGGTAAAATATGTCTGCAGATCTTGCATACTGGTAGGTACGCCTATCATCCATTCAGCGTTGCTCCATCGCCACTAAAAGCAATGATAAATCCATTTACTCCCAAGCAGTTAAGCGAACGTCAGATTCTCGCTACTATTCGCGACTTTGCCACAACTGCCTTTCTTGCTCAACGGGCTGGCTACGACGGTATAGAGATAATGGGTTCTGAAGGATATCTAATTAATCAGTTTATTTGCAAACGAACAAACAAAAGAGATGACCGCTGGGGAGGCGACTTCACTAACCGTATCCGTCTAGCACTCGAAATAGTAAAGGCTACCAGGGACAAAGTAGGCCCTGATTTTATCATAATTTTTAGACTTTCAATGCTTGATCTGGTGGAACAGGGCAGTACGTGGGAAGAGAATGTTCATCTGGCAAAAGAATTGGAAACGTCCGGGGTTACCCTTATCAATACTGGCATTGGTTGGCATGAGTCGAGAATACCGACAATTGCTACTAGTGTGCCGCGAGCAGCATTTACCTGGGTTACTGCAAAAATGAAAAAAGAGGTGAATATCCCTCTCATTACCACCAATCGCATTAATACCCCAGAGGTCGCAGAAGAAGTACTTAAACGTGGTGATGCGGACATGGTGTCCATGGCTCGACCATTTCTCGCAGATCCCGAATTTGTAAGTAAGGCAGATAGTGGCAGAGCGGATGAGATAAATACCTGTATTGGCTGCAATCAGGCCTGTCTTGATCATGTGTTCCGCAATAAGCGCGCATCATGCTTAGTCAATCCCCAGGCGTGTTATGAAACAGAACTCACTTTACCACCTACTGTGGTAGCAAAAAAGATTGCCGTAGTTGGAGGCGGTGTCGCAGGTATGGCTTGTGCCTGTTATTGTGCTCAGCGAGGGCATGAAGTGTATTTGTTTGAAAAAGAAAAACAGCTTGGCGGACAATTCAATCTTGCCAGAAATGTCCCGGGCAAAGAAGAATTTCATGAAACCATGCGCTATTTTGCTAAGCAACTGAGCATTTTGAATGTTAATGTGCATACCGACATTTACAAAAGTGCAGCTGAGCTGAAAAGTGATGGATACGATGATATAGTCTTAGCCACTGGTGTGATCCCAAGAATACCTGAAATACCAGGTATTGATCATCCCAAGGTTGTTACTTACCAGGACATACTCGCCGAAAGAATTACTGCAGGTCCCCGAGTCGCTGTCATTGGAGCCGGAGGCATTGGTTATGATGTCAGCGAATTTCTGTGTGAGACTCCACCTTCACATACCCTCCATCTTGATTCCTGGCTTGAAGAATGGGGCATTGATACCGCTATCAACCATGCTGGAGGTGTTGAAGGCATAAGAGGGAAAAAACCGCAGGCGGCTCGCAAAGTCTATCTGCTGCAACGCAAAATTGGGAAATTTGGTAAATCCTTACAACCCACAACCGGTTGGATACACCGCCAGGCTCTTAAAAAAAGAAAGGTCGAAATGATCGGTGGTCTTACCTATAAAAAGATCGATGACCTGGGACTGCATATAGAACAGGAAGGAGAGGAAAAACTTCTGGAAGTTGATCATATCGTCCTCTGTTCGGGACAGATATCCCAGCGTGAACTCTACGATGAGCTGATATCCGTCGGCTGTTCAACCCATCTCATAGGAGGGGCTCAACTTGCTGCCGAGTTGGACGCTAAGAGAGCCATTCGAGAGGCAGCCGAACTCGCCACTGGTCTCTAGCTTCACATACAGTGGTAATTTTAAGCGATTTGTTGTCGTATAAATTTGGTGATATACCCCAGTGCCTGTTCGCGTAACTCATCACGCTCCATCAACAGCTCATGTCGTGATCCATCTACTGTATAGAGTTTACAATTTGGAACCATTTTACAGAACTTTCGGTGTGCACTGTTTTGCACCAATGTATCATTTCCACTTTGTAAAAGTAAAATGGGGATTGTTATGTCTGCGGTCCTGCGAAACACATGTTTAGTGTGCACCATTGCTTCATGCAGCCAACTATAAGTGGGACTACCCAAGGCCAATCTGGGATTTTCTCTTACCAGTGCCTGGGTGAGAGCAAATCTGGTTGTTGAAGATGTATAGGGATTGTTTTTAAACTTTGCTTTGAAATTATAGCCCCTTCCTCCTGTTGCAAAGCGTTCCCCCCATCCCCATGATACAGCTTTTTGGGCTATCCAACCAACGAGCGATGGCGAAAGCGGAAAAGTATTGATCGTAAACATTGGGCAGCAAAGGATTGCAGCATC
>CAZWVC010000206.1:0-7631 GCA_964637245.1 uncultured Desulfocapsaceae bacterium | reverse complement strand
TTCGCTGTCATTTCATTGCGAAAGTTCAACATCTGGCCCAAAACAGCACTAGATTCCGGGTTAGCCGCGCTGAACTCTGCAACCTGATCAGGATCACCCGACTGATAAGCCTGCATCAACCCTTGTTTTAACTGCTCTTTGCGCCGTTGCTCCCGATTCTCACTGATCAGCGAGCCAAAGCCCTGCATTGCAGAGCTAACATCAACCTGGGCAGGCGCTACATAAAATGGATTACCGTTGCTCATTGCACACCCAATAGTTTCATATCAACAATCAAATAGCCGTCTTGAGTATCGATGGCCTCTGGATAGTACTTTTTGACTTCATGCGCCATAACGCCTTCGCTTTGTCCTTTTAAGTCAAGTTTCTCGGCGTCCTCGTTCCATGTCCACGAATACCACCGATGCCCATTACGAGTGCCTTCAGGCTTGATGTTAGTTTTCAGACGAATGTCTGAGAATGCTTTATACATCGCTAAAGTCCCGACACCCTGACTCAGTGAATTGATCATGTTTTGAGTGCCTAACTGCTCGGCCTGCGCACCACCGACCATACCCTGTGCTGTAGTCTGCCCTGGGGCAGCGATTCCACGCGCAATAGCCTGTGTGTTCAGAGGTATACCTGCTAATCCCTGTATACCCTCTAGCTGTTGGCCATAAGCCTGTGTAAGCGCCTCATTGCGTAGCCGGGTGTTGTATTCAGACAAAGCTCTTTGGGTGTTTCCAGATCTGAGACCACCCGTGGCTGCCGCGTTTCTCAAGATTGCCTCTTCACCGAATGCCTGATTGCCAACTAACTGCTGATATAGAGGGGACTGTTCGGCAGATCTAATCAGTTGTTCCTGACCCGCACCACCTGAGTAAATATCCGCCAGTTGAGGTAAGAACCTATCCCGAATCTCAATAGGCAGAGCTTCCTTCTCCTGCATGTATTCGAGTGCTTCCCTCTCACCCTGAGCGCTGATAGCAGCTGCATCCCTGGACGCCGTGCCCGCAGATTCCCCTGCCTTCTTACTCATGATACCGCCAACAATAGCAGTACCCGCAATCGCTGTTGCTATGCCTGACATGCCAGCCACCCTGTGTTTTGTGTTTTCATAGAATCCAACTCTGTTGCTGCCTGTCGCGCTGTTCTGTAATCAATTGTAATCTCGTCACCGATTTTGATAGATTGAACAGCATTGTAATAAATTGAATTGTTCTTGATCTCGGGCCGTACATTGGGCGTAAACGAATGATTGGTATATCGACCCAAGTCTGTCCTGTTATCGCCTATGCGGGCCTCTCCCAGCGTCTCACCTGGCTTTAAATCGACCATTGAGAAGATACCGTGACCCTCTATTTCTGACTTTCTTATCTGAATCCTTTTATTGTCTACATGGACAATATCGTCCTTCCGCTCTGAAATCTCCCTGACCTCATCTACCGTGAAACCGAGAGAATTCACCATGTTTTCATATTCAAGTTCTGCATAAGACCCTACGAATATCTCTTTTTCAGCATCTTCTACCGTGGTTTTGTCGGTTTTATGCACGTCTATCCATATTACGTCCTCCAAAACATAGCCTACTCGTTTAATTCCCGGCTTTGATAGGAATTTAATAGGGCCGCTCACCGTTCTAGTACCAGATTCATCAGCAACAATCACCTTTCCACGTGGCATATAGACCATGCTCTCATGTCGGTGAATCTTACCAACCAGCACATACCCTGCGGGAAGGTGTATCTCCCGCGCATATAGCCCGTCTGAGAAGTAGTGAAACAGCGGAAAAGGATCTTCGCCCAGGCTTTCAGGATGATTTTCAACCAGTTCCGAGAACTTCTCGATATCATTCCTGAGCGCTATATTCTCCATGAGATCCCATCTAATCCAACCTGGGCATTACTCCCGGTCAACACCTGAACCTCACCCGCATTAGCACCGCTGGATAATCCTAAAACCACGATTCTCGCCGATGGTGTACCAGTACCGTCAATTTGTGAGTAATTAGACCCTTCATCGGGTATGTACTCAGTCGGTAGCGTGAATACGGCAGAAGGAACCGTGCCACTCTTAACACTGCCCTGTAACCAGCCCCGTCCTGATGCATCCCTGTAGAATCCGGCTGGATTGGCAGGTGAGCCATTGTTAACCCATCCGTTCTCAAAAACAGGCTGATTTGTGGCCCCTATAAGCCTTGTTGGCTCTGGATTGACAATAGCGTCAACTGCTCTGTTCAATGCAAGATAGTCCTCTACCATCGCATCGCCCCAGCCGGTCATCTGCTGGATTTCATCTCCAGACAGGTAAAGACTTTTGATATCAGCCATAATCGATAAACGCTCGGCCAAACGCCATCCGGGACCTGCTCACACCTCGAAACTTGAAGCCGAACCAGTCCCTTACATAACCCAATCTATATTTTATGAAACGCTTTAGGTACTCTGAGGGCGCGCCATAATTGGCTGTTATCTCGGTTCCATGAGTAACACCGTCATAAGTCAAGGATATGAAACAAGTTGCATCGTCTATCGTATTGTGGCCCGGTAAAATCTCTATTTCTAGGGCATCGATAGAAGCCGCCTCAATATTCATAAACGGCGTGTAAAGTATCCACTCGGCCAGATCACCAAAGTGAGTAGTGATAGTGTCGTCCAAAATACCTAATTGGTTGCTACGCTTGTCACCGTATACCCACTGGCCCAATCTAGGCTCGAACAGTCCAAATATCCCTCTCCAGGGTCTGTCGCCTAAAACATCGGTCTTCAGGATGGACCACGCCTGTTCATATCCGGCTTTCTTTGCAATGGTCTCATTGAACAAAAGGGTTTCTTCGGGCAAGTGAACAATCATATAAGAGATATCCTTTTCCACCCGCGCTTCCATTTTGACCTGGGATAATTGCGCCTCGGTATATTTCTCGATCAGCTTATCAACTTCCCTGGATGCTACTTTCGTATACGTGCCAACCCCAATAGCGTGGATAGATACAGATTCTTCCTTACGGCCACCCATAATGTACCACTGGCCTGACATCTCTGCTTTACAGTGAGTGCCTACTATTCCCGCCTTGACCGCTCGGGTCCCGGCCCTGGTGAAAGCAAAGTTTTCAGAAGCTTGATTGATGAAGTACTCAATCGAATAGCGATTAAACACCATCCACTTGTTGTCTGTCGTCTTACCGACTCCCAGGGTAGGGTCTGGCGAGAACTCGGATGTAGCAAATTTCAACGGGTCTATAGATGTTTCATTGGCTATATCGGTGTGATAGATCGTCTCACCGTCAGTAAAACAGTAATAACCATCAATCCACACCGCATCAATAGGATCACCCAAATCAGGGTCTACAACCTCAACAAATCCACCGGAAGGACTGTATAACCAGAACCGGCCATCAGCTACAACACCTTGAGTGTTGAACGAATACGGCATAGAAACGATATCCAATCCTGAAATCGTGCCCAGGGCCGTAGAAACGCCGGTTTCAGAAACTTGAATTAAACTGTTGGCAGATACCCGGAAATGATTCTGTAGGCGCTCGTTCCACAACCCACCCCGATCAATACCGATACCATTCCCATAAGGTCTTATTCCAGGCTGCTGCAACATATGACCCGCCGATCCAAACATGGGCCGGGGAACCGCTGACATATTCACAGGAAGTAAATCCCTGTAATCAGTCTCGACCCCGATGGAGTCGCCTTTGATCAGGTTAAATATCCCTTGCATCTGCAACCTCGAAACTAACCTGTCTCAGCTCAACCCTGCCTGTATTTGTGGTTATTTGGAAATTGACCCACTGGAAATTACCAGTAGTGCTGATGTTTGAATTAGCCTCGACCCGATAGGAAACTACACCACCCGACTCTGAATCTGACAATAGTGTCAGCCCTGATGTGGCAGTAACTACGGCAGCAGTGATGGTCTCACCGTCCAGATAAGCTTCGAACGATTCCTGAAAATCGTTGATCTCACCCACAATCATGCGATTGGTCGCGCAGTTGTTATCAGGTAAAGCCTGTTCCCTATAGAAACGCTGCCACCTGTTAAATCTTAGTGTAGAACCACTGCCACGGGCCATCCGTCGAGGGTACTGAACCATCCTGACGGTATTTGTCAGAGTGCGCCCGGCTGCGTTGGAAAGGGCCTGAGACGCCTGCATCTTGAGTTCGGCAGGAACTTGCTTGTTGAATGAGGGTATTAACCGTATCGCCAGATTGACCGCTGCCATGTAATCGTCTGCAATATCCAGTCCTGACTCTGTAGCACCATCCGGATTCTGCTCGAAATTGTAACCATTACAGATATTTCTATTGGAAAGCTCAAACATCATTTGCTCAAGTCGTGACAATCCATAGGAGAACTCTTCGGCTCCAGGCTGTACAGTCAGGCCACTGATTCTCAGCTCAGCATACGCCTCGGCTACAATGTCACCCTTCAAGCTCATTTTTCTAGCTCAGCTTCCAGGGTCTTGAAATTCTTGGTATCCCAACCGTCAATTCCAGCCTCTTTTGCTCGCAGTCTGATGGGGTTTATATCTTGAGGTGCAGGATCAGGAATAGGCCCACCCTCAGCCGGCAGGTCATCAGACTCTATTGGAATTTCTAGAGTTTCCGGTGACGTACTCCAGCCCTGATCAACATAATAGTTCAGGTCTGCAATGTCACAATTCATCAATTCACACTCGATACCCCTGACATTGTGGGTAGTGCCTTCTCGGTATAACTGTATAGCCATAATAGCTCCTTAGTAGGTGGACATCCTTGTCCAGGGAGATTTAAAGGGTTACGAACACGCCGTTCGCAGAGGGGTCTTTGTTAGTGACTCCCCACCAGGTAAAGATACGACATTTGAACGACAGTGTATCAATATTACCATCGTAAGCCATATACATGGTCTGGCCGTTGCTCATGGTGTGCGGGATAACTCGCATCCCACCAAACGTACTCAACAGCTCAATCGGCGCATCACCGCCAGTGACCTCGATAGATTCCTTACACCAGAAAGCATTAACCTTCTTGGCTCCAGCATAACTATTGACCGTGGTCATGTTGGCACCCGAGGTGATCTGCGTATTGATGTTGGCATACGCTTTTTCCAGAGTGCTTAGTGCGGCATCATCCAGCGCAATCGGCTTCGGCCAAACTTCAACCGAGGTTGCATTGGGCTTGGAGATGATAACGAATGTCATCGGCTGGCCGCTCGGGGTCTTGTCGGCAAGGCCAACAGACTGAACATCAGTACCGGCATTGTCGAATTTGACCCTGTCACCCACATTAAAGCCCGCTGAGGCCGTTACCGGGATGGTAGCAGTACGATAGTCAACGTTCGTGACCGTGTTAGTGGTGTTGTTCACCGAGCCGCCTTCCGGCTTCTCTGATACCGCTGCCGTGGTCGTGGTCGTTGCTGTATTACCCAGTAGTGTCGGCAGGAATGAACCCGTATAGACATCGAACTGAGCAACATTGCGCCCAATCTGACCCGTGTTCCAGGTATCCGCTGGACGGCCCTGTAAGGTCTGACGTGCTGCCAGATCGCTACCATACTTGAGGGTGTCACGATCATTAAGAATGACATAACGCGAATCATCTGTGAGTTTCTGGCGTTCGTTCAGCGTAGCCTGGGCCGTTGCGATAGCGTCATAACCCGATGAGGCATTGGTCGAATAAAACAGACTGCCGGTATTACCAATCAGATTGGCAATCGCCTGATTCAGGAAAGTAGCCTGTTTCTTACCAGACTCCTGACCTCGACGTTCCCAGAACTGCATATCGCGCAGATCATCAGCGCGTTGGCTGAAGAAATCATTCCTCGGCGTACCTAAATAGGCCGGAACGGTTTCCTCGATGATGTCAGTCTCCTGACCGGTTAGATCCCATCCATCGATAACCGGGGCATGCTGCTGGATCGGTCTCCAGACTACGTTACCGGCGTTCTGCATATCGCTGGATGAGGGTTTAAAGACAGATACAAGATTCAACATCTGCATCTGGTGTTCGTATGTTTCGATCGCGTTCTCAAAGAGAACTTCGACGATCTTACCTGTGCTAGCCATAATAGGCTCCTATATTTACCATGTGGAAGTATCCACCCCCTGCTTTTTGGCTTCCATCTTGGCCTGGAATGCAACCTGACCATCACCTGACTTGTGTGCAGCGTCATAACGCTTCTTCAAAGTCTTGTTTTGGCCGCTGGGTCCATCGCCTTTCAGTTCTGCCGCTGGCTTAGGGGCGTTCGTTTGTCGTTTTGACGGAGTCGTCAGCTTGGCTTTGAGTTCGGCAAGATACATCGCGGCATCGATTCCACTCGGGTCACTCTGCAATCGTTTCTGGAATTCATTACGCCGAGACGTATTGATTCCAAGATTATAGAGAACCCGTTCAGATCCTTCACCTAGCCGTGATATGAACGCATCCGTTATCAGATCACCGCCCTCGGGGATGACTGCATCTACAGCAGCCCTCACATTGAGTTCGGCATTCCGATACGTATCCGGACTTATATTGCTTTTCTCTGCCAGTTCGGCAACTCTGTCATAGTGCTGATCTACAGATTGAGAAATGACGCGTTGCTGTTCTGCTTGCTGCTGTTCCAGTTGGTTAGCCGATGTCCTCGCCTGCGCCTCTGCGAGTCTGGTTTCAACTTTGTAATCCGCCAGCGCCTCAAGATAGGCACCTTCCGGATCTTCTTTGTCGTAGTAGTCTTCCCGTTTGGGGTGAGACAAGTCCGTCGGTTTCTGGTTTTGCAGCTCGCGTACTTGCGCCGCTAGTCTCTCTTTCTCTTGCCTTTCGGCTTCAAGCTCTGCATTGAATTTCTTCTCCAACTTTGCGCCGTACTTCTGTTTAGCTCGTCCGACATCGCCATCAGTGAATTTCTTCTCAGCTTGCGATTCATGGCCATCGCCTTGCATCCAGGCTTCTGTTTCGTCATCCCCAGTCTCTTCAGTGCCGGTTTCCGATGCCGTCTCTGTGCCTGCTGGTTCGTTCTCAACCACACCACCGCCTGTCTCTTCCTCGACCGCTTTCGGAGGGGTCTCGGTGTCAACTTCTTCTGATGTGTTTTCGCCTTTTGCTGCCAATTCCGCTTGCGCGTTCTCAGCTTTTAAATCATCTAATGATTGTATTGCCATGTGTTTTATACTCGCTTGGTAACGATAAAAGCCCTGTCTACCTGACAGGTAAGGATGCGTTTAACCTGTGCCGCCTCAGTATTAGAAATCTGTTATATTGTAGTCATGAATATAAAACGCCATGACGCCTTCTTTATGCGTGACGCTATCCACTTCTTTAATGAGAATGGTGTGCCTGATAGCGCAACCATCGCTATGCGTAAGAACATAGATACGTTCGATATGGCCTACATCGCTATATGGGATGCCAACTCAGATGAAATCAGCGAGATTACCGAAATCATCGAGCAGATGACCGGATTCACAGATTACACCCTGACTACGTTTGATGGCCTGAAAGAGAAAAGTAAACTATTCCGACAGTAGGGCTTGGATATATCCCCACGATTCTCGATACTTCTCTCTGCAAGTTATTGATTGTTCGTTGGTGATTTGGTTATGATTTAACCAACATTGTCATCGTCCTTATCAAAACACCCCATCGTTGATGAATACAGCTCGCATTCAGAACATTGAACACTAC
>CAZWVC010000205.1:0-7644 GCA_964637245.1 uncultured Desulfocapsaceae bacterium | reverse complement strand
TGAGGGTTGACAGGACACTAGTTATCCACCAGAAGGTTTATAAATATAGACTCCCTGCTCGTCTTCAAGCGACGGTAGGAGATATTGGGGGAGGTTTCCAGCATCCTTTTGGATGCCTTCACTGCATCTGAATCTGCATATTTATCGGAAAGATAAATTATTTCTTCTATTCCTGCTTGAATTATAACTTTGGTACATTCGTTACAGGGGAATAAACCTACATATATTCGACACCCGCGTAAATCCTTGGAAATGGAATTGAGAACCGCGTTCAGCTCTGCATGACAAACATATGGATACTTTGTTTCAAGTAGATCACCTGTTCGCGCCCAAGGCAGTTCATCATCTGAACAGCCAATTGGAAATCCGTTATATCCAACACCAACGATTTTGTTCTGATCATTGGCAACACATGCCCCGACCTGTGTATTCGGGTCCTTGCTTCGCTGGGCAGATAGCAGGGCAACTGCCATGAAGTATTCATCCCAGGAAAGATAATCTTCTCTTTTAGTGGTCATGTTAGCGTTTATCTCTATATTTCTTTCTTCTTTTTCTCCAGGTGGATTCACCAGTTACATCATCAATAAATCCTTTTATGGTAGTAAAGTAATGTTCCCCCCCAGCAGCAATGGTGCTGTTGTGATCTGCTCCAGGTATAACAAAAAACTTCTTAGTCCTTGCTCCGCTGAAAGATTGAAGTTTTTCTGCCTGGTTGACAGGAATCAAGTGATCGGACGAACCGTGCAAAATCAGAGTTGGCATTTTAATTTTAGCTATTTTGTCGAGATTGTTAAAACCATCCTCTTCTTCAAAAGCCTCACAGCTCATATCCAGCCCTATCTTTTCAAGTAAAGGAATCGTATCGGCAAAACCACTTTCCAGGATCATTCCTTTAACATGATCTGCAAAGGCAGCACACAACTCAATTGCAACAGCAGAACCGATCGATCGTCCCATGATAAAAACAGGACCAGTCATCTCCATTTCTACCTGTTTTACTTGTAAATATTTTAAGATAATCGGAGCGTCAGACATCATATTTTCGACACTTGGAGTGCCATTACTGCGTCCATAACCTCTATAAGTCGCAACAAAAAGATTAACTCCCGCGTCCATGTACAACGGAGCAATAGCGTCATAGTCTGCTGGCTTCTCACCATTACCATGGAAATAAAGAATAGTTGGAAATTTAATATCGGCCAAGAAAAATCTGCAGCCCAAGCGGACACCACCGGTTGTTAGGATATCCTCATCTTTTTCATCCTGTATATCAGAAATGTTAAGATTTTGAGGATGGAAAAGATATTTTAAATATTTTGGAGCATCTATTTTGTTATAATTTTTCATATCTGGAATGTAGTGTAAGTAAATTTATAAGCTGTTAGTAAAAACAGTGGAGGAGCTTACAAGAAATTATTGCAAAAGTATAGTACAGAAAATTACGGTTGTATTTCTTAAAAGAAATCAAACCCTTTTACCATTTATTGCAATCACTCTACTCTTTTCGGCGTTGTTATTCTGCAGAGTACCAGCTGTTCACTGGAAAAATGTTCTTAAAATTTGCATTCATTACAATTTTAGAGATAGTATTTAGTAAAGGCAACTACTGAACTCATATTAAAAGCAGAATTATCTTAATATATTCTTATTTAATTGACGTTATATTCGATTTAATAATTCTATCATTACGGCAAGGAGAGTAATGGAAGAAAAGATTTTATTTGTTGATGACGAACAGCATGTTCTCGATTCAATAACCCGACAGTTACGCAAGCGGTTTACCACTCACACAGCCACCAGCGGCAGTGCTGCCTTAGAGAAATTAAAAAGCGATGGTCCGTTTGCTGTGATAGTTTCTGATATGAGAATGCCTGGTATGGATGGTGTTCAGCTTCTTTCTCAGGTTAAGGACGCCTACCCGGATACAGTGCGACTGATGCTGACAGGCAATGCTGATCAAGAGACTGCCACAGAGGCAGTAAATAAGGGGCAGATATTCAAATTTCTCAATAAACCTTGTTCTACTGCAAATCTCGTTACTTCTCTGGCACTAGCTCAACGCCAATACCGATTGATAACTGCTGAAAAAGAACTACTGGATCAGACCTTAAAAGGCAGTATAAAGGTGCTATCCGAACTTTTGAGCATGGCCAACCCAATAGCTTTCAGCAGTGGCAGGAGAATAAAAAATCTGGTTGTCAGGCTTGCCGAATCCATAGAGCTAGATAATATCTGGAAATTTGAAATTGCTGCCCTCATATCACAGATTGGTTGTATTAGTCTGCCTTCCTCGATACTCAGTAGACGTCAGGCTGGTATGGATCTAGATGAAGAGGAAGCAAACATGTTTGCAAACCATCCCAAAGTTGGAGCTGCCTTACTTGATAATATCCCGAGAATAGAGCAAATAGTTGAAATGATTGGCCTGCAACTTACCCCATACGGCGAGCTTGATGCGCTTGAAGAACTGGAAGAAGAGGTCAGCCTAGGAGCCCAAATTCTTAGAATCTCCAGTGACTACGATCTTCTTCTCATTCAAGGAAATTCTCATGGTCAAGCAATTCAAAATATAAAGAAACAAACAGATCTGTATAACCCTGATTTAATCAATCTATTAAAGAAGATTCAACCAGTTGAAGCAGAGAATGTTATTTCTCGTATAGCAGTTAAAGATATCTCAATTGGTATGATAGCAGAAGAAGATATCGTCGCAACAAATGGGGCTATGCTTACCCCAAAGGGCCAAGAAATAACCTGGCCGGTCCTTCAAGGACTACAGAATTTTGCCAAGAAAGTAGGGGTAAAAGAACCGGTTTGTGTACGTTTACCAGGGGGAGAATAATTCGTCTTTCTCTAAAAAACTTAATGACCAGGCTATGTAGGAGTTGATAATGACAAAAAAAAGGGTTCTTTTTGTTGATGATGAACCAAACATACTTGATGGTCTACGAAGAATGCTTCGTTCTATGAGAAAAGAGTTTGAACTGTGCTTTGCCGATGGCGGTGCTGCTGCTCTTCAAATGATAGACGAAAAAGGATTTGATATAGTTGTTTCAGACATGCGTATGCCCGGTATGGATGGGGCACAATTCTTGGCTGAGGTGAAAAAAATTTCACCGCAATCAATCCGCATAATGCTTACAGGCCAAGCCGATGATGAATCTGTGTTACGCACTGTCGGTGTGGTTCATCAATTTCTTGCCAAACCTTGTGATCCTGTAAAACTAAAAGAGATTCTGCAGCGTTCAAGTGCACTCCATCAAATATTAGGAGATGGTTATTTAAAAGAGATTATCTCGACCATAGATACCTTACCTTCAATTCCAAAAATTTATCAGGAACTCCAGGAGAAAATAACTGATCCAGCGGTTGAATTAACCGAAATATCTGAAATAATTAGTAAAGATGTGGCCATGACGGCAAAAATATTACAGCTAGTTAACTCTGCTTTTTTTGGACTTTTCCAAAAGGTAGATACACCCTTGCGTGCAGTCTCTCTGCTCGGTCTTGATACCATTAAATCACTGGTATTGTCAGTCCAGATATTCTCTGATAAGTCGTTAGAAGCACAGGCTGGTTTTATTGATGAGTTGTGGCAACACAGCATAGCTGTTGGTACATTTGCCCAAAAAATCACCTACTCAGAAATGGGTGACAAAGATAGTGCCAGTGATGCTTTTTTCGCAGGTATCCTCCACGATATTGGCAAAATTATTCTCATTAGTAAAATACCAAAAAAATACGATGAAACACTGGCCATTGCTAAAAGTGAAGCACTCACAATATATGATGCTGAAAAAAGGGTTTTTAATGCGACTCATTGTGAAATGGGAGCCTATCTCGCAGGTTTGTGGGGATTTCAGACAGAAGTAATCGAAGCCATTGGCTTTCACCATCATCTCGAAAAATACCCACCCTTAAACTTCACTCCTGCATTAGCTGTGCATATCGCTAATGTCTTTGAAAATCGGCACCATCCTGACAACTCAGCCGGATCAATTCCTCAACTTGATATGGATTACCTAAAAGCCAGTGGTTTTGATATGCGGTTAACAGAATGGGAGCATTTATACCAGGAAATGTTAGTCGAGATGGATAACTAATATTCCTCATCGCTATGCCCAAACAAACTCTAGACCAGACCGTAGCTTTCATCCTCCTTTGAAAAATATATGCTTTTTTCCTACCAAGGAAGACATTGCAATAGTTTGGTCTTCTCTGTATAGTGTTTTCTAGTAGGTGAAGCCCTCTAAGGGATGAGAGGAAAAGCGGTGCGAATCCGTTACATACCAGTCATTGCTGTATTCGGAGTCTTGAAAAACTGGTAAATTACCAAGGCAAAGCGCCTAACCACTGGGGTTTCCCGGGAAGGTTGTTTTTAAAAGGTTAATCCGTAAGTCAGAAAGCCTGCCTACAGGAAGAATAAACCTCTTCCAACAGAGCCTATCACTGGAATTCTCTGTGTCAGCTTATTAAACTTAATACAGTTGCTCATCTGCGTATGTATGTGAGCTGGACATGGAATTCGTCTTTTTACACTCAACGATAACGTACCATCACAACCAGCAGACTAATACTCCGGATACAACTGAATACACGCCTATTTAGACTATTTAGGAGAGGTGCTATGGCTATGGAATTGAACAAACAGTTTGGTGCAGTTATCTCACGTATTATTAATGGTGAAAACCTTAGCGAAAACGAATCATTTTGGACTTTTTCCCAAGTTCTCAATAATGTAGTTCATGAAATACAGCAGGGTGCTTTTCTTGCTTCACTGACCACAAAAGGAGAAACTGCAGAAGAAATTGCTGGTGGCTGGCGGGCAATTTATGAACACGATACCAATAAAATTGAGATCCCGGGAGTGGATAAACTCATTGACAATTGCGGTACTGGCATGGACGGTTTTAAAACGTTTAATATAAGCACCGCTGCTTCGATTGTTGGCAGTTCCGCAGGGCTGAAAATAGCAAGACATGGTGCTCGAGCCATTTCTTCTCAATGTGGTACTGTTGATATTTCTGAGAATCTTGGTGTTGATGTAGACTGCACCGTAGATATAGTCGCCAAAAGCATTGAAGATGTTGGTCTTGGGCTTTTTAATGGAATGAGTCCAAAAGTACACCCCCATGCGTTAGGTAGAATTTTATCGAAAATTCATTTTGGTTCTCCCTTAAACATCGCTGCATCTCTTGCCAATCCTGCTCTTCCCCAAAATGGTCTGCGGGGGGTGTACAGTAGAGAAATCATGAAACCTGTGCTCGAGGTCATGCAGCATATCGGGTATAAAAATGCGATTGTTGTACACGGTGCTGTGGATAAATACAATCTTGGAATAGATGAAGCTTCGGTTTGCGGTAAAACCTATTGCCTGCACTTATCCGAGGGCTCAATTAGAGAATTTTCCTTCTCTCCTGAAGATGTTGGCCTCCGATCTCATGACCCCCTCAAAATTGCGGCACAACCTGATATCACAGCTTCTACAAACCACCTTTTAAATGTTCTCAGTGGTAAGCTAAACGGGCCAGCTGAAGATGTAGTATGTCTTAACAGTGCGCTACTACTTCTCCTGGCTGATGAAGTAGACAGCATCGAAGAAGGAATTGATCGTTCAAGATCTATTATCACTAATGGTGAGGCACTAGAAACACTGCATAAATGGGTGTCCAGCCAGAACAAAGATCCACAGAATGGTCGTGAAATACTCAATCGACACCTCAAGAAGATATGAAAACTGAGCTGCTCATTGTTAAAGATATCAAAGGTTATATTCGTTTTACAAATAGTAGTTTTCATCATTGTGAAATGAACCAAGCATCTGTTTTTCCACTTGCCCAACTTGATGAAGTAAAACAGAAATTGAAGGCCATCGCAGCATCTGGAAGCATAAATGCTAAAATCTATCTTCTAACTATTACAGAAGAAATATTTATAGGATAATTTCGTGAAACTTACATTAGATCAAATTGGATCTTTTAAACTTTCAGTAAATTGCGATCCACCTGACGCACAAGCCGGAATGAAAGTACTCCGAGTTCTTTACTCCGCTATATGTCGAACCGATGCAAAAATGTGGTCTGTTGGTCATCGGGATCTTCAACTTCCTAGGGTTTTAGGACACGAGATTGTAGCAATAGATGACTGTACAAATCTTTTATATACTATCTGGCCAGGAAATGTGTGCCATGAATGTTGGTATTGCCGCAATGGTCGAGAAAATCTGTGTGAAACTATACAGATAATCGGGTTTCATCGAGATGGTGGTTTTGCTAACTACATACAGGTACCTGAGAGTTGTCTGATTGTAGCTCCCGCATTAGACCGTCAAGAGTTGCTATGTTTTGCTGAACCAATTGGGTGTATCCTCCATGGTCTGGAATTTGCTGGTGATTTACTAGGACGTAAAGTTATCATTTACGGTGGTGGTATCATTGGGCTTTTAGCTGGATACATATGTCAGTTCCATGGTGCTCAAGTGACCATAGTAGAGAAAAATGCGGAAAAGATAGAAAAATCATCTGCTGCAGTGGTCTCAGGTGGATTGTCTATTCAGAAAGTCGATCATGAAAGTGATTATGACATTGCTCTCAACTGCTGTGACTGCCATATCGCTTACAGCCAATGTGTCCTTAAGCTCAAAAAAGGCGGAAAACTCATCTTTTTTTCAGGGATGAGGAAAAACGAGAACGTTGAAACTAACATTCTTAATCTTCTTCATTATCAAGAAATTAAAGCATTCGGGAGCTATGGTTTAACCAAAATGGACATGGTTCAATCCCTGAAATATATAGAAGAAGCTAACAATTTTCTGGTAGAGCTAATAGAGAGCATCATCGCACCGAGTGAAGCTGAAGAAGTTATGGAAAATGTTCTTCTTGGCAAATCACTTAAATATATTGTCAATTTTGGGCAACCTGTAACAAATGGTAGTCGCAAAACATGCTTACCTGAAAACATCTGTTCCATGGAGTCAATCAACCATTTAACACCTGAACTACGCAAATGTCTGAAAAAAATTCACTATCAGGGAAATGTACTTCGGAGTAGTGCGATTAATAAAATCGATCACAAAACCAAACCACTCGGTGCACTTGGCAAACTAGAAGATCTGGCCGTTCAGTTAGCTTGCCTTCAAAATAGTTTAACACCAAGTATCACCAGAAAAACGATGTTCGTTTTTGCTGCAGATCACGGTGTTGTAGAAGAAGGAGTATCTGCATATCCTGCTAAAGTAACAGAACAGATGGTTTTAAATTTTCTCAATGGTGGTGCGGCAATTAACTGTTTTTGTAAACAATATGACATTGATCTTCAAGTAGTCGACATAGGGATAAATGCAGAAATTGCTGATCACCCTCTATTAATAAAGAAAAAGATTGGCTATGGGACAGCCAATTTTACCCAGAAGCCAGCAATGGATCCTGCTGCTGCTGTATTAGCCTTAAACAAAGGAGCGGAAGTTATTCAGGAGGCTTATGAGCAAAACACCTTTGAGATAGTCGGTATAGGGGAAATGGGCATAGGAAACACTACATCAGCAACGGCTATTATTTCTGGAGTAACTGGCCTTGGAGCAGATGATTTAACCGGCCGAGGGACATGGGTTGATAATGCCGGCCTCGACAGGAAGATTTTAGTTAT
>CAZWVC010000204.1:0-7658 GCA_964637245.1 uncultured Desulfocapsaceae bacterium | reverse complement strand
CGTTGCTCTGGCAACGGATTGTAACCCAGGCTCTAGTTTTACAGAATCAATGCCCTTTATAATTGGTCTTGCTGTACTCAATATGCATATGTCTCCAGCAGAGGCACTGACAGCTGCAACACTCAACTCTGCCTATGCCATAGGTATGGAGAAGAAGGTCGGAAGTCTGGATATTGGTAAACAAGCAGATTTTCTCCTGCTTGAAGGCAATACTCCTGCTATTCTGGCCTATCATGCGGGTGTCTCAGCTGTTGTCGAGGTGTATAAAAATGGCAAACATATAGCCAGTGGCGGTTCAACTTGCATAGATGGGGTGAAATAATGAAACAAATAGTCGAGTGTGTTCCCAATTTTTCAGAAGGCACGAAGAAGGAGACCATAAAAGCAATTGCTGAGGCTATCAAAGCTGTTAAAGGATGTAGGTTGCTTGATGTTGATCCCGGCGAATCGACTAATCGCACAGTGTATACTTTTGTTGGCGATCCAGAAAGTGTTATCGAAGGTGCTCTTGCCGCTGCCCGGGTTGCCAGGAAGTTGATCGATATGCGTCATCACTCAGGCGAGCATCCCCGCTTTGGAGCGATGGATGTTTGTCCCTTTATCCCGGTGGTTGGAGTAACTATGGCAGATTGTGTAGAAATTGCAAAAAAATTTGCAAAAAAGGCTGCAGAGGAGCTGGGCATTCCATTTTATCTGTATGAAGAGGCAGCAGAGCAGGAGTATCGCAAAAAGTTACCTGATCTCCGGGAAGGGGAATATGAAGGTCTCGCTGAGAAATTAAAAGATCCCAGATGGAAACCTGATTACGGTCCGGAAAGATTTGTTCCACAATGGGGCATCACCGCAACAGGAGCCCGTAAGTTCCTAATTGCTTACAATGTCAATATCCTGGGCACGCCTAATCAAGCACACCGTATTGCTCTTAATCTGCGGGAAGCAGGCAGAGGTAAGGAAGAACCTGGCCGACTCAAAGAAGTCAAAGGTATGGGGTGGTATGTTAAGGAGTACAATATGGCGCAGGTTACGGTGAACCTCAACGATTATAATGTTACCCCAATTCATGTATTCTACGAGGAAGTCAAAAAAGAAGCTAAAAAACTCAAGCTTGGTGTGGCAGGATCGGAGATTGTCGGACTTGTCCCCCGAGATGTATTGCGCATGGCAGCAGATTATTATATTGCTGAAGAAAATCTTTTTATTTATCAGGAAGACCAGAAAATAAGGTTGGCTGTTGAACGTCTTGGACTTAATTCGGTCGCAAGGTTTGATCCGGATCAACGGATTATTGAAAATATAATTGAGGAAAAACCTCATGAGCCACTTGCAGGAATGAGTGTCCGTGATTTTATTGAAGAGGTTGGCTCGCGCAGTTCAGCCCCAGGGGGAGGTTCAGTTTCTGCTGCTACAGCAGCAGTTGGAGTAGCCTTGGGCTCGATGGTGGCAAAGCTCACTCATGGTGTGCGCCGATTTGAAAGTGTACAGCCGCAGATGGAGGCTGTTATTCCTACCCTACATAAACTTGTGCAAGAGCTTATCCCAATGATCGATGCCGATACCTCAGCCTTTATTGAGTATATGGAAGGGGTGAGAATGCCTCAGAATACTCCTGATGAGCAGAGGTTACGCCATGAGAAAATGCAGGCTGGGCTAAAATCTGCAATTAAAATACCGCTTAATTCCATGCGGTTGGGTGATTGTGCCTGGAATAGCTTTATGGAGGTAGCTCGGTTTGGCAACCCCGCATCACGTTCCGATACACTGGTTGGAGCCCGCGCTCTGGAGGTGGGTATCTGGGGGGCATATCAAAATGTTCTCATCAATATGGAAGATATCGAAGATGAGCAATTCAAAGAAGAAATATTGCATGAAGCGCAGATGCTGACTGATCGGGCGGAGCAAGAATGCAGAAAAATTCTTGATATCCTAGGTGCGGCATAAAAAAATACCCTTGAAACAGCTACTTTTGAGGAACTTGAGCTGTTTCAAAGGTGGGTGATGGATTTCTACTCAGAGAGTATCTTAAAAGAGAGCTTGACTTTAGTACGATAGACTACGCCTTTACCGTCCTCTATTATCATGTCAAGCGTGTCAACCTCAGCGACGCGCAGATCACGCAGGCTTAAGCCAGCAGATTTAACAGCATTTTGGGCAGCTTCTTCCCAGGAAACAGGGCTTGATCCAACCATTTCAATAATTTTGTAAACAGATTCAGACATGCTCATCCTCCTGTATAAAGGTTTGTGGTTGCATTCAACTAAGCTGAGTTAGCTGATGTGCACGACAGGATATCTGTCAGACCTCATTGGTGGACATCTACAGCTGATACATCTACATACTTTGCTAACGGGTGGTGTTGTTTGATAGATCAGATCATATATTAATCATTACGATATGATCTCCCAATATTGTATATCTTCATTACCCAAAACTAAAGGCTAAAAATTTAACTTACCATATTAATAGGAAATTTTGAACACTCCGTTTGCAAATATCTTTTCGCCATGAAGGGAGCAGCTATTGTAAGATTGGAGAAGGTACATCATTTTTTTAGCGGGAAAGCCCTGCAGAAAAAAGGTGCATGGTTTGAGGTAAAAATAACCGGGTCTCTTTTGAGAATTGTTTGTATATCAGGATGTTTTTTAAATTCGTGGGCAAGAAATTTTCTAACTTTTTTTCTGGTCCAACCATGCGGGTGTTGAAAATCGGTATACAGAGATAAGTCACCAGTATAAAATTCCGAGGTTAGAAGATCCTTTCTTTCATCACTGTTGATGGGCATATTAAAAATAGCTAGATTAAGGAAACCTATGTTCTGAGAGTATTTTCGGGTAAATTCAAGTGTTGTTCTGGCCTCATTAATCGTCTCGGCGGGTGTGCCAAATAGCAGGTAGACGTAAGTCGCGATTCCTGCAGTTGTCAGGTTCTGCAAAACCTTTGCAATGGTGACAATGCGCAGGCCTTTTTCCAGTTTGTCTAAAACGGATTGATCACCAGACTCGACACCTAACTTCAGCATGGTGCAGCCGGACTTTCGTAGGGCAATACAATAGTCCATATCGAGGAAATCGTTGGTAACCCTGGCAAAACCGTACCAGGGGATACCTGGATTATGCTTAATCAATTGAGAAAGCACAACTGGTGGGATGGCATTGTCGAGGAAATGGAGAAGTACAGGGGAGTAGGTTTTTACAAGCAGTTTAATCTCAGCTGAGAGTTGCTTGCTTGGTTGCATAGTAAATGAATTTCCTTCCGCACGTTCGGGACAAAAGCTACATTTGTTCCAATAGCAACCGGTTGAGCTACTGTAAGGTAATACAAAACCAGGAGAAAAATAATCTAACTTTCCAAGTGAGCTATAATCTGGCAGTGAACGATTGAAATGTTGTGTCCCTAGAATATTAAGCAATGGTTTTTGACCGCAGCCATCAATGCAAAAATCAATTAAACCAGCAAAGGGGTTATTCCATAATGGACTCCGCATCCATGAGGTTATTAAACCACCGCCAATGATGATTTTAGCCGTGGGTACACAACGTTTGATAAAACCGATGAGGGCAAAGGCGTTAATGGCTTGGCTGAGATAATTTATTGAAATACCAACATATTGTGAAGTTCTATCTGCCAAAAGTTGGGGGAGGTATGCGGAATAAAAATCGAAAAAGAGATTCTTTTCAGGATTCTTGGCAAGATGAAGCAAATCAACACTTTTAAGAGGTGAGAACTCACCATCCTGATAGTTAGCCAATCCAAGAATAGCACCATTGCGAGTATAGCTTTCTAACAATCTGTTTAACTCAAGCACAGTCTGCTGATATTTAGCGGGTTGGGAAAAGAGAGTATTTCTGCGGATCGAAAGTAGATTTTTTGCTAGATTTTTTTTTGCCCTTCTAGTCCAGTTATCATTAGCACCTTCTGCCTTTTCAAGGATATGGAGAATTCCAGCAAGGTTTAAATCAATAGTCTCACAGTTGTGTCCATGAGCAGTCAGTGTGCCTGCGAGTTGGGCAATTCCAGCTGGCGGCTCAGCAGGTTTTGCAAGAGGGGGATAGATTAGAATCATTACTATATTGTATTGATGTTGTGTTGGAAGTTATGCATCTTTTTCTGGATACGGATGTTTAACCTGCAGATGGGGTTAATTCTATGCATCTTTGAAATGTTATAAGTTTCACCCAGATCAAAGATTTTACCTGATAAATTTGACAAGAAGGAAGCCTCAACTATATACTAACCAGGATAGGGGGTGAAATCTTCATGTTGTCATCTTAGCAGGCCAGCTGTTGCATTACATTAAGGATGACAGCTCATTCAAACGACAAAAATATATCCTTAGCCAGGTAATGCGTGCACTAGTTGCTGTTAATCAATTTATTTATATACCATCTCCGAGGGTATCTGCATGACTCTGGTGAAAAAACCTGTAATTCTCACCATAGATGATGAAGCTGTTGTTCGCAATACTATTCAAGCCTACCTGGAAGATTATGATTTTACAGTAGAAACGGCGGAAAATGGTAAAGTTGGCCTCGAGCTTATCAACAACAAAAAATTTGATCTAGTTTTAGTCGATTTACGCATGCCAGAAGTTGATGGTCTTGAAGTCCTTTCAATTTTACGAGATCTTCAGCCAGATTTACCTACTATTGTTATTTCTGGTACTGGGGAGATTGGTGATGTTGTCGAAGCCTTGCGCCTGGGTGCATGGGACTATTTGCTCAAACCAATCTCGGATTTGAATATCCTTCGTCATGCTATCGATAAATGTCTTGAACGGGCTAGATTAATTATCGAGAACCGGCTGTATCAGTTGAATCTTGAAGGACTGGTAAAACAGAAAACTAGAGAACTTGAGGGAATAAACAGTCGACTGAAAGAGGTTGTTGAAAGCAATAAAAAATTATTAGGGTGTGGAGAGCTCTACGAAAGCGGAGATTTGCTGCTCAAAGAGTTTGGCAAACATATGGATGCCACCGGGGGGAGTATATACAAAGTTGCCCATGATGGTTTGGAGCATATTGCCAGTATAGATTCTGGACACGCTGCACCAAAAATCTATTTTCCTTTGGAGCCTGGTAGTGTTTTTCATAAAGTTATGGAGGAAAAAGAACCTCTTTTTCACCAGGACATTACACATGATAGTTCTTTGAATTCCAGTGGCTGGGAGAGGTATAGTGATAATTCTCTGTTAGTTTTCCCAATAACAGGAGTTGAGAACGAGATACTTGCCATTATTTCGCTCCATTCCAAGAAAGTACCACCCTTCAACTCTCAGGATCGAGATATTGGGAAGATTCTGGCCTCCTATGCCAGTGAAGCTCTACAGATCGCCAAAGTTTCTTCAGCTCTATTTCACAGCGAAGAAAGACTGCGACAAGCTCAGAAAATGGAAGCAATCGGTACACTTGCAGGTGGAATAGCGCATGATTTCAACAACATCCTTGCGGCGATAATCGGCTATACAGATCTAAGCCTCTTCTCAGGATCATGTGATGAAGTCGTCCGCAAGAATCTTATACAGGTAAAAAATGCCAGTAATCGGGCAAAAGACCTGGTTGCGCAGATCCTCTCATTTAGCAGGACAGAGGAGTTTGGCGAAAAAGCTGTTGATATTGCCCCTATTATCAAGGAAGCTCTGAATCTTCTCCGGGCAACCATTCCAGCAACAATAAAAATTGATGCGGATATACCTGAAGGATTAGGTAAAATTACCACTGATCCCACCAAAATTTATCAGGTGCTGATGAACCTATGCACCAACGCAGTCCACGCCATGCATAGCAGCGAGGGAATTATGAGTATTCGTTTTGCCCATCTGCAGATGGGTGAAGCCCCTGAAGAAATAGTCAACGCCAAATACGATAATTGGCTTATTTTATCGATTTCCGATACCGGTTCGGGAATCAAAAAGGAAGATCTCAAGAGAATCTTTGATCCTTACTATACAACTAAGGATAAAGGTGAAGGAACAGGGCTCGGACTCGCAGTAGTCCATGGAATTGTGCGTTCAAGCGGTGGCATTATAAAAGTTGAGAGTGAACTTGGCAAAGGGAGTACCTTTAATCTTTTCTTTCCTTTTATTGCCCACGAAAGTAAAACCAAGGTAGAAAATGCGCTGGACCAGATGAAAGGGGGGGATGAGAAGATCCTCCTTGTAGATGATGAAGCCACCCTAGCCGATATGGCGGGTGAGATGCTTGAGAAATTGGGGTACAAGGTTCGCGTTCATTCAAGCAGCAAAGATGCATTGCAAGAGTTTCGAAAAGAACCCCAGCAATATGATCTGCTGATTACCGATCAAACGATGCCGGATATATCGGGTATGGATCTCGCAATTCAGGTTTTAGGTATACGGCCCGAGTTTCCTGTTATTTTATATACTGGTTATTCTGCTGCAATAGATGAGGAAGAAGCGAAAAACATAGGAATTCGAGAATTTCTCATGAAGCCTTTGAGTATGAACATACTTGCAGAGGCAGTGCGAAGAACGCTCGATGAATAGTACTGTCAGTTGAAATTTGGTGATATGGTTTCTCTGAAGATCTGATATTTGGTGAAAAAGGACGACACAACATAGTGTTCTTATAAATAATAGCTGAATCTTACAATTCAAATGAGATTATTTTTTCTGGGTACAATCTGTACCAGCACTTTATATCTACAAACTCCTTTTTCACCTTTCAGGCAAGTCGATATGGTCCGTTATTCATGGTCTTTTTTGTGTTTTGCAGAGCTCTTAAGTAGCAAAACGTGGGGATCCTCGACTAGCGAACCAACCTGACTCGTGAAATTTTCAGGCTAGCCCGCATTTATCTGAAGGGGTGAATTGAAATAAACACAGCTAAATTGACACAATGGTCATGGGAAATGCGGGCTTGCATTGATTATCCCAGAGATATGGACGTTTGAGTGCGTATATGAAATCGTCATTATCCATAAAAATTTTAGTGCGACTCACTGCAGTGATCCTGCTGTGCGCACTGCTCATTGGAGTCCTGGAGTATTATCAGACACGTGTAGAAATGCAGGAGGAGCTTGATTCTACTCTTGAGCAAGTAAGCAGAAGACTTAGCAATTCTTTGGTTATGCCTGTCTGGAATCTAGACAGGGAGGTTGTTGAGGGCATTATTACCACAGAAATGCTTGATAAAAAGATTTTTGCAGTGGTTGTCAAAGACGAGCTCTCTGATAGCTACATGACGGCAAAAACGCGTAATGAAAACTGGGAAATTGCAGATGTCATAGATCCCGAAGAACTGCGGGCGCCAAAGTCGGTAACCCTCCCTATCACTCTGAACGAAAGACATCTTGGGGATGTTTCAATCTATCTGACAGATGCTTTCCAATATGACAAGATAATCGATGAACTCTCAAAGATGGTTTATCGCATGTTCATACTTCTCTTATTAGTGATCACTTTTCTTATTTTTACAATAAATCTGATTGTTTCAAGACCTTTACATGATTTCAGCCGGGTTTGCAGAAAAATCGCAGAAGGTAATTTTGCCCTGGAACTTGACACAGAAAGACAAGACGAAATTGGTAGTTTGGCGAATAGTTTTTCACAAATGCGCAATGCCGTACGAGAAAAAATCACTTTTCTCAATGAGGAAATCAGAGAGAGAAAACGGTCGGAGACTGAGCTGCGCAGGCTGCGGACT
>CAZWVC010000203.1:0-7662 GCA_964637245.1 uncultured Desulfocapsaceae bacterium | reverse complement strand
TTTCCAATGTGAGGAACAAAGTGCAGATAATACGCAGTTGAGTACAGAAACTCGAATTTTATGTGTTAATCCGAAAACCAAATTTAGCTTCGGCTTATACTGGCTGGTCATTCGACCTTTTAGCGGGATGATCCGCAAAAAAATGCTGCAAATTATTAAAAAAGAAGCAGAAGCTCAACGAGTCTGAATGGTATTTCTTCTCTGACGAATAACTTTTGAATGGTTAAAATAATCAAAAGAAGACTCTGATAGATTCTGTAAATTTAATACTTTATTCTAGTTTCCAGTATATTAAATCTGGTTTTGTGAATGCGCTAACAAGGAAGTATTGTTTGTTCAATTCTTGAATAAAAAGACAATGATAATTAGAGAAGCACAAAAAAAGGACATTCATGATTGGGCGACAATGCGCTCCACATTATGGCCAAATTCTATTGAGACAAATATTGGTGAAATAGAGGAATACTTTGCCGGCGAATCAATAGATATAGAGCAGGTTTTGGTGCTTGAGACTATAGATGGGAGGCTAGCTGGATTTATTGAGATCAACATTAGGAATTTCGCCGAAGGCAGCCGCTCATCGCAAGTTCCGTATATCGAAGCATGGTATATAGAGCCACAGTTCAGAGGTAAGGGGTATGGCAAAAAAATGCTGCAGGCTGCTGAACACTGGGCACTAGCTAAAGGGTTTGTGGAATTGGCAAGTGATACAACAGTTGAGAATGAAAAAAGTATCAGAATTCACAAGAAACTTGGGTTTGAGGAAAAGGACAGGGTTGTGTGTTTTCTAAAAAAATTGAACAAGGGCTGATTATTAACTGGATCCGGAAGAAAGTAATGGTCCTCGCCTGCTGAAGATCAATTTGGTAGTGTATTTATCTGCCATAATTAAGGAGAAGCAGGAAATGCCCTCACCTGATCAGATACACCAGAGTCTTTATGAGATTGCCAACAAATGGCAAGGAATTGCGATATTCTGGCACGTTTACTGTGCTGGACTTGTTCTTGGTTTCTTAGGAGGTGTGAGACCCCCCAAACGCCTTGTGGCCATAATGGTTGTCTTGCCCATGTTTTCTGTAAGCGCACTGGCCTGGCTGTCCGGTAATCCCTTCAGCGGGATGACCTTTGCAGTTGCAGGCGGGGCAATGATTTTTATCGCTTACAAGTTACCGGATAGTTCTGTTGAGTTGACCTCTGGATGGCTTTTGCTTGCTGGGGTGGTCATGTTTGTTTTTGGCTGGATATATCCTCATTTCCTTGAATCAGAATCATTTTTTGCCTATATGTACTCTGCACCCACTGGACTTCTTCCGTGTCCTACTCTTTCCATTGTTATTGGTCTCTCACTCATAACAGGCAATTTTGGTTCGCAAGCATGGGCAGTAGTTCTCGTAATTATAGGTTTGCTTTACGCTTTACTGGGTACTTTGTATCTTGGGCTAGCCCTCGATTTTATGCTGTTGATCGGCAGTGTGATGGTTGTTATATCTGTTTTACTGAACAGACGCGGAAATGAGAATGCAGATCTATATTGAGGTAAAGATGAGGTAAGGTAAGAGATGCTTAAAGGAATTCACCATACAGCAATTATTTGTTCTGACTATCAGCGCTCAAAAAGGTTCTATGTATCGATACTTGGACTTGATATAATAGCAGAAAATTATCGAGAATTGCGGGATTCATATAAACTTGATCTGTGTTTGCCAGACGGCAGCCAGATTGAGCTTTTTTCTTTTCCCAATCCTTCCAAACGGCCAAGTCGACCTGAGGCTGCAGGATTGCGACATCTCGCATTTGCAGTATCCTCTGTTGAGGAATATTCGACCCATTTATGTTCTTGTAATGTCGAAGTTGAGCCCATTCGGGTTGATGAATACACCGGGAAGAAGTATACTTTTTTTCGCGATCCTGATAATTTACCACTGGAATTGTATGAGATAGTCCCGGAGGGTTAAACGAACCATGCGAAAATTATCTCCTCACCTCGAAGAGTGGCTGAAAGGATATAACAAACTTCTGGTGAAGCTTGAAAAAAGCGGATTCAAAGCAACTTCCACCAATGCCCGTGAAGGTCTTGCAAATCTTACATATACCCTGGTGAGTAAAAAGATGACGGTCGATTGGGTCCAGGATGACCTGGTTGAAGGTGGCGAATTTGCCGTGCCGGTGAGGATCTATCATCCTCAACCGGGAAAACAACTCCCGGTTCTGCTCTATTTTCATGGTGGTGGTCATGTGGCTGGCAGTATTACCGTGTATGATACAATTTGCAGAAAACTGGCGAGGTTAACCAACCATATTGTGATTTCTACTGATTATCGTCTAGCACCTGAGTGTCCTTATCCAGCAGGGATAAATGATTGCCTAAGCGTAGTCAGAAATATTTGGCAGGTCCTGGACAACAGGAATGTCAACTATCATGAAAAATTGTCCATTGCAGGCGACAGTGCGGGCGGTGCCATATGTGCGACTATTTCTCATACAATCCAGCATGATGAAAAAAACGACATAGCTAAACAGATTCTTATATACCCGAGTCTGGACTATACCGTTGAATTACCTTCAATTGATCTTAACGGCAAAGGATATTTGCTGGAGAAAGAGAGGATAAAATGGTATTTTGACAATTATTTTCAGGGTGGGGAAGATCGAAAGGAGCATTCTCCGCTCTTTATGGAGTTTACTGATAATTTACCTGAAACACTTGTAATTACAGCAGAATTTTGCCCATTACGGGATGAGGGTCTCCATTATGTTGACAAACTGCAGGCAGTGGGTGTTAAGCTGCAACACCTTCATTTTCCTGATATGATTCATGCTTTTATAAATATGGAAGATCTTCTCAAGGAACAATGCGAACGACTCTATAATAAGGCCGCAGAATTTCTCAATAATTGAAATTGAGAGACAAGGCGGATACTTTGGTTTTCCCAACTCAACCTGGATAGGTATTATGAATACTTTGAGGAAAAAACTCCTATTAGTCATCCTGTTAACATGTGCATGCATACTTCCTCAGAAAATTGCAGCCCACAGCTGGATGGCGCCAAAGGCTGAGGCTGATAAACTGAATCCAATTGCCATTAGCGAGGAATCCAGACGAAACGGCAAACTGATTTTTTCTCAGGAATGCGCCTACTGTCACGGAGAAAACGGCCGCGGGATGAGCAAGGAGGCAGCTACCTTGCAAACTAATACACCGGACTTATTGAAAGGCTTGAAAAGTCATTCGGAAGGAGATTTCCACTGGAAAATTCTGAAAGGTAAGGGAGAAATGCCAGGCTATGAAGGTGAGCTTTCAGACCGGGAAATTTGGGATATTCTCAACTATTTAAAAACTATCACTGAATAAATCGGCCACCCTCCGGCCATACCGGCTTTCATGGGGGACTTTTTGCTCATCCAGCCTTTCACAACCTCTGATATAATCTCCCATTAATATGAACAAGCCTGATTTTATCTATGAGAAGGCATTGCCTGTACTGATGAGAACTGCGGGCTAAGTTTGAATCCTGAAACACTCTGTTTCTAGAGTGTTTAACTTCATAATAATACTCGATAAAGGGACGAAGTTATGGTTAGATCAGCAGAGGTACAAGATGCACTGCAACAAATAGCTGCCGTTATCCCATTGGTTCATCCTGCAACAGGCTGGTATTTTGCGAAGAAAGCACCCCTGCAATGCATTATACCGGAGAAGGATACCTGGTCCTGTATGTTTAGCCATATTCCAAGCCTCTTTTCCGGGGAAGTGATTTGCTTTTCTCCTGATAATTCCGGCTGTGCAGGCGCTGCCTGCTATTTAGGATTCACTCCTCCTATGAAGGATGCCGGTTATTTTCTAGCTGAGAAAGAAAAATTCAAGAAATCAGAAGAACTAGGCAATGCATTTTACGAGGAACTCGAGATTCCAGATGCTCCAAATAAATATGTGCTGTGGCAGCAACTGTCTACCATAACTAATGAGTGCCAGATTGAAGTGGTCAACCTGTGGGTGCAGGGTGATGGTTTATCGGCTCTGGTTACTCTTGCAAATTATGACCGCGCATCGAACAATAATGTGCTGGTTCCATTCTCCTCTGGATGTCAGAGCATCTGGACAATTCCATACCGTGAAAAGAAGGCAGCAGACCCTAAGTGTATAGTAGGATGCATGGATCCTGCAGTACGACATTATCTGGCCGCTGAAGTTGTGGGTTTTTCAATAGTTGCAGAGCGGTTTTTGGAAATGGCAGATAATGTTGCCGGTAGTTTTCTTGAGCGCCAGGAGTGGCAGGCTATCTTAGAGAAAAATAACGCGGTTGAAACATGAAACACCAGACTGCAGCAACAACAACCAGTATCAAGGTAATCACTGGAATATATCTGGCAGGTACCATATGCCTGGTAATCGGCACATTGTATAAGAATATCCTACTCATTCCGTCGCTAATAATGGGAATGATTGCTGTACTCTGTTATCTCTATTCGCCTCGCTTTTATGAGATATCCGGAGACAAGCTGATCATTATCTATCGTTTTGGCCAAAAAGAATTCAGACCGGTTGAGGGTTGCCGACTCATTACAGAAGAGAGGCAATTTGGCATACGGCTTTGGGGGAACGGAGGATTGTTTTCAGCATCAGGAATTTTCTGGAATCGGTCCTATGGTATTTTTTATGCCTATGTTACAGCGTCAGGACAGCAAGGATTTGTCATGGTAGAAACTCCAGAGAAGAAAATTGTTATTAGTCCAGAGAATCCACAGAAGTTTGTAAGAGAATGCCAGAAGACAAAAGATTCTAAACAGATCAAACCATAGCTAACACTATGCAGAGAGATAATGCAGAAAGTACAGAGAACAGGGAATGTTCCGATATCAAAATATGAAGCAATGCACTGTAATCTGTCTAACTGGAAATTCGGTATACTTTACTACTGCCCGGATGATCCGCGGGTCATTGTGAGACAGCTTCTCCCTGTCGGCTGGACCTGGAACTTTGGACACACTTTCGTTATTCCGGCCATTGTCCTTGCTGTGCTTTTTTTCTTTACCCCGATTTCATTAGCGTATTACCTGGGTATACGCTCTAAATTGATTTATTTTGTCACCATGCTGTTTACCCTTGTGCTGCTTATTTTAATAGCAAACCGTTTAGCAAGGGACCCTGATAAGGAACGACGATTATGAAGAAGCTTGTAGCAACACCACCGCCTCCTTACTATACTGTTGTTTTTACATCTCTACGCACCGGAGGCGATAATGGATACGCCGCAATGGCAGAAAAAATGGTTGAGTTAGCTTCTCGACAACCCGGTTTTTTGGGAGTTGAATCGGCGCGAGATGAAATTGGTATCACCGTTTCTTACTGGTCCGATCTTGAGAGTATTAAGGCCTGGAAGGCGAATGCAGAGCATCGGGAAGCGCAGAAAAATGGGATTGAAAAGTGGTACACATCGTTTAAAGTACGGATAGCTCGCGTTGAGCGGGATTACGGCAGATAAAACCGCTGAACAGCTTCTTCTTTCATTTCCATGGAACAGTTTCAGCAGTTTTGCAAGTAGCGTTTTTAGTTTTCTGTTTTCCGTAAATCAACCGCACTGACTGAACATCTATCCAGATGGTAAATCAAACTTTACCCAGGCTGGCCCGAATATTTCATGAATAATTCAATGTTCAAAGAAAAAACTATTTAATTTCGTTGTATTACGAGTATTGCGAAGGTAATCTCTGGCTATACAAAGCGTCCTATCCACTATTGACAGCATTATTCACCTTTCAGACTCGAACAACATCCGGGTTAGGAAGTTATCTTCAATATTTTCACCTTAATCCCATGGAGCGGCGATTGTCACAGATAAGCAGTTGATTTTCGATGCAAGACAAACAGCATAAATGAACTGGAGGGAGGGGATATGAGTATCAGAGATATTGCCTGGAACACCGTCATGTGGAAGTTTATGAAGAGGCGCTTGGGCTACACCAGTGAAGAAATGCAACTCTTCCGGGATAACCCAAGAAATGAAGAAGTACTATCCAAGGTTCCTGAGGTAAACAGTAAAAGAATACTTGTCGAAGTGGTTGAGGCGAAAGGCTGTAACAGCAAACACGCCGAGGGTGATACATTTGTTTTTGATGGGGCCGGCAACCTGCTCACAGAGCATTGTCCGAAAAAAATCTGTATCTACGCCTTGAATGCCATATCGATGCAGATATTTACCGCTGGAGAACTCATTCTTGCCGATGTAAATCCTAATACCATGAAGTTTAAAAGAGCAGCTTGCTTTGATGTTGGTGTCGAGTGTGGGGGCTGGGGACGAATTGTTATGGAAATAAGGGTTGAGGATGTCTGATTTTACCATTGCGAAATTCTGAGATTATGCGGGGATACCTTATTCTCATGAAAAAACTGCAGAAAACAACCATACCTCCATCTCTTATTGCACCATGTGGGATGAATTGCCGGCTTTGTCGCGCTTTTAATCGAGAGAGAAATAAATGCCCTGGTTGCCGGGGTGATGATTCTCTGAAATCCCAGTCATGTGTGAGCTGTAAAATCAAGAATTGTCCAGAACTTGAGGGCAAAAGATTCTGCCACCTCTGCAGAAAGTTTCCATGTAACCTCTTTGATAATCTGGACAAGCGGTACAGGACGAAGTATGGACTGAGTGTGGTAGAGAATCTCCAAAATATAAAAAAGTATGGAGTCCGAGCTTTTATCAGAAATGAAAAAATAAAATGGCAGTGCCCGCAGTGCACCAGCTTGGTGTGTGTTCATAAAACCGAATGCATTGCCTGCAATTACGCATGGAAAGAGCAAAGCCTCTTTTAGGAGAGAATTGATATAATGGAAATAACAGCTTTGCAGGAAGACGATCTCCTTCAACTTGGCAAACTCTATCAGCAGCTGTTGCCCAATGAAATTTCAATTCCCAGGATGCGGGAAGCCCTTGAGCGTAACAAAAGTAACGAGAGTCATCTCATTTTGGCAGCAAAGATTGAAAACAAGCTGGTGGGGACGTTGCTGGCAGCCGTGTGCGAGATGCTTTTCGGGCAATGTAGATCATTCATGATGATTGAGGATGTCATTGTTGATAAAAAGCAGAGGCGCAAAGGAATAGGTGCAGCCTTAATTCGTTATGCAGAAAAATATGCCAGGAGCAAAAACTGTGCTTACATCATGCTTATAACCGATGCAGATAGATTCGGTTCTCAGGACTTTTATCGTTCACTTGGCTATAAAAGTGATAAATATCGAGCTTTCAAAAAACACTTATGAGTTCTCTTAGACATCAGCTATTTACATTCCATCTGTTATAGAAAGTGGAGTGATGAACTTTTCACCAGGGAAGACAATGACGCTTATAGATTTTGTTATTAAGGCGAAACTGGCTGGTTATGCAGGTGGAGGCGAAAGGTTGGAGAGAGATTTCTCCGACGGCTTTCGAGGATTTGAGTTGAAAAGCCAGGACTACAGGTACGTCGACCGTTATGCGGGCTTTAATCCGTTTGCTGGTTCTGAATATGTTTTTACCACCTCAGACGAGCTTGTCTGGACCATGAATTATTATGGTAAAGTTGTAGCCAAGCAAATTGATCCGACACAGATTTATCCTTTTCTTCGTGAAGCGTTGCTCCAGATTACTTCTGAAAATCCCTTTAGGGGACCGGCCCATCTGGAGT
>CAZWVC010000202.1:0-7691 GCA_964637245.1 uncultured Desulfocapsaceae bacterium | reverse complement strand
GAAGTTGCCTAATTTTTTTCGCCTACCACGTTTTATCCGTTCAGTATTTACCAAGCTCATTGTTATCAGTCTCGCCGCCTGGGTTATAATCTTCATTACCATAGGTGCAACTTTTCTTGCTTCCAGGTATGACACGAAAGGACCATTTTATAAAAACGCCAACCGCTATATTGAGTACATTGTGGAAGACATCGGTTCACCGCCTGATAAGCAGAAAGCCATCTTACTTTCAAAAAAGACTGGAATGCATATCTCTTTTCGTGGTGGAGATGCACAATGGACCACCAGAAACAAATTCCCGGAGGTAGACAATGCTCGCTTCCGCAGCATGAAGGATGATAGTGTTCTTCAGGTTGGCAGAAAACGCGGACGCCATTTTATCCGTCTGCAAATTCAAGAGGGAACGCTTTTCTTTGAATTTGCAGGAGCTCATGAGGAAGATCGCCAACATCAAACAACCCATCTACTGCTACTGGCAATGCTCTCTATCATCCTGCTAGGCTGTTATTTTGCAATAAAACGAGTCCTCACCCCTTTAAAATGGCTGGGGACTGGTGTCCAGCAGGTCAAAGCAGGAAATCTTTCCCATCGTGTACCTTTGCGCGGTAATGACGAGCTCACCGATCTTGCTATAAGTTTTAATGAAATGACTACTGAGCTGAAGAATATGTTAACTGCCAAAGAACATCTTCTTCGCGATATCAGCCATGAATTACGCACCCCGCTGACCCGTTTGCGGGTCGCTCTGGAAATGCTGGAGGATGATGAACTCAAAGACGACTTGGCGGACGATATCTGTGAGATGGAAGAAATGATTCGTGGAATTTTGGAAACAGCTAAAGACCACTACCACAATTCCTCATCTCAAAACCTCAAGAAGTATAATCTCGGTGATCTCATTTCTGCAGTTGCCAGGAAATATCATAACAATCACCCTGCTGTTATATTTACTGCACCGTTAGAGCCACTTTATGCCATGGTGGATGCTAAGTCCATCCAGACTGTAATTGTTAACTGTATAGAAAACGGTCTCAAATTCTCTGATCCTGGCAGCGACCCCATAGAAATAGGGCTTCAACAACAACGAAAAGTAGGAGTCGTTAGTATTACTGATCATGGCAGCGGGATAGACGAGGCCGAACTACCCTACATTTTCGAACCATTTTATCGGGCAGACTCCTCACGTTCCCGCAAAACCGGTGGCTATGGTCTTGGCCTCAGCATTTGTAAGGCGATAATCGAAGCCCATGGAGGCAGCATCAAGGTATACAGCAAGAAAGAAGAAGGCACACGCATACTTTTCAATTTGCCACTAACCTGAATATTTCATGAACATATTTGCACATACACTCTATCAACCTGATATGTTCATAAAAATAAGGTTAAGTCTTTGTTTTTAAAGATACAGTTTGTACCATCGTGATTTTTCTTCTTGAATAACAGAATGTTCACCGAAGGCGAGTCAATACTGCCTGCTATCGAAGTCTCACAATGTTCGCTTATCTCTGCGTCGCTATTATGATTGGCATATTTCAATATCGAAGTCTGCGCTTATCTACAAATCACAAGTCTCCTTCACTAGCAGGCAGTCTTAACTCGTGAAATATTCAGGCTAAGCACCTGAGATACTGATCTGTAAAAACTACATTATAGTGAAGCTGCAGCTCTGGACGCCTGATCGTACAGACCTGAAAGCAGGCGCAACAATGATGCAGCCTCACTCATTTCCGTGCCCTCTCGTTCAAGGCTACGATATACCGAGGTTAGGCACTTCTCTCGGATTTGCCTATATTTTTTGCACGCCGCTGAGCCATCATCTGTGGTGGTGTAAAATATCTCTTTGCCTCTCTTTTCTTTCTGGACCAAACCAAGTTTCAGCAATTTTTTTAAAGCATAATTTACCGTATGATGATCCTCCACATGGAGCACAAAACAGATATCTACCAATCTTTTCTCTCTGTTCCTGTGATTAACATTATGCAGAACAAGTACATCTAAGGGGCCGAAATCCCGGTAGCCTGCCGCATTCATACAACGGATCATCCAGCGGGAGAAAGCATTATTGGCGATGATCATGCCATATTCAAATTCGCTCAAATGCCAACTGTCCGGCGAGGTTAAATGTTCTGCAGAAACTATAGGAACCACTGGTTGTTGCTCTGTCTTTTTTGTCATTGTATATTCTGTTTTTGTTAAAGTTAATCCTGTAATTCCTCCAGCCCGGACATTGCACAAGCCTGGAGAGTTCATGAAATATTCGGGCTGGAGGAAGTGAATTATTTATCTATTCTCGGGATCTTATACGATTTCACCCCTGTCATAATTATGTTTATCACGCTATCTTCACCCTACCATGCACACCTAATTTTATCGACATTTTATCAACATTTTATCGACCATGTTGGGTGTTTTTTTACTGATAATAACTTTTTCAACCAAGACTCTTACACCCTATACCCGCTAGGTATTATATAGATACACACTTTTTTCGTATATTCCTTCAGTTCTTTCGTCGATATGATACAATGGTTTGAGAATAATAATTACTCTATTTACCCTCTCTCTTATGGTTTCAAACTAGAATATAAAGAACTAAAATGTCAGATCAATATGCAGACCAGAGACGAAAACCAGAACGACCCTATGGTGATCTCACTCAGTTGAACTCATCCCGTATAATTCTTGATGCAGTTGGCTCTGAAGGTCTTCAGAGGATTGCCAGCGATTTCCTTGGACTTTTGGGAACCTCCTGCGCCATTTATGAAAAAAATGGAGATTACGCCCTTGGTATATTTGCCTCAGGCTGGTGCAAGCAGTTGGACGAAGCCTCTTTTCGCCTTTGCCAAACAAGCAACACAGCTGAGGCCCTTTCAAGTGGTAATTGGTTATGTCATGAATCTTGCTGGCATAATGCCTCCTTGCAAGCTATTGATAAAAATAAGCCCATAGACGTGAAGTGTCATGGAGGTATCCGCCTCTATGCTGTTCCGATATCAGCCAATGACACAATCATAGGGGCAATGAATTTTGGTTATGGTAATCCCCCCCAAAATCAGCAAGAGCTCTCAAATATCGGAGAAAAATTCAATGTACCGCCGCAAAAACTCGCTGCAGCCGTGACACTTCATCCCCAACATTCTGCAAAAATAATAGATGAGGCACGTCGCCGTCTGGAAAATGCAGCATTGTTAATTGGCCTTATCGTTGAACGCCACATGGCGCAAAAGGAAGCGCAAAAAACTGCTGAACAATATCGAATGCTCTTTGAGACAATCAGCCAGGGTGTTCTCTATTTTGATGATACTGGCAAAGTTGTAGAAGCTAATCCGGCCGCCTGCAAAATTCTGGGAAGAACCAAAGAAGATTTTGCCAATGAATCCCAAAATCAGTCGGTCAGAGTAATAGATGAGAATGGCAAAGAAATACCTCCGGATCAACTCCCGGCAGTACGAGCAATGCGCGAAGGAAAAAGAATAGCGGGCGATATAGTTGGTGTACCAAATCCAGCAGACGGCACTGTTCATTGGATCCAGGGGGAATGTGTGCCCATCATGGACCCGAAAACTAATACACCGAGACAGCTCTATACAATTTTTTCTGATATCTCTGAAAAAAAACGGACCGAGGAAGACTTGCGAAAAAGCGAAGAACGTCTGCGACTCTCCCTCCAGGCTTCCAACCAGGGATTTTATGATCTTGATATGCGTACCGGTGAAGCTGTGGTTAGTCCTGAATATGCTACCATGCTGGGGTTTGATCCGGATACTTTCAAGGAAACCAATGCAAAATGGTTGGATCGACTGCATCCCCAAGATCGTCCGGTTGTAGAAGAGACTTTCCTGGCTTATGTAGCGGGAGAGATACCAGAATATTCGGTTGAGTTCCGCCAGAAAACCCGCCAGGGAAACTGGAAATGGATCTGGTCTTTAGGGAAAATTGTCAGTTATGATGAACATGGCAATCCAACCCGGCTAATGGGCACCCATACCGACATTGATGAGAAAAAGCAGGCAGAGCAGGAAAAACATGATGCCGAAGAACACATGCATCACGTCCAGAAACTCGAAAGTCTCGGGGTTCTCGCTGGAGGTATAGCGCATGATTTTAACAACATGCTCATGTCAATGATGGGAAACGCCGACCTGAGCCTGAACAACATGGAAGACCTTCATCCTGCCAGGGAATTTGTAGAGGACATTAAAGTTGCCTCCAAACGCGCTGCAGAACTATGTAATCAAATGCTGGCTTACGCCGGTAAAGGTCGGTTTCTCCTGGAAGATGTCAACCTCTCTCACCTCGTTCGAGAGATGGGACATATTCTCAAGGTATCAATCAATAAAGATACCACCCTGAGATACGATATTAAAAACGACATTCCCGCAATACAAGCTGATGCCTCCCAAATGCGCCAGGTTGTAATGAACCTAATAACCAATGCCTCAGAGGCCGTAAGTCAAACAGCAGGAACTGTCTCAATTAAGACTGGTCAGATGAATTGTGATCACAACTATCTCAGGAATTTATTCCTTGGTGACGAATTAGAAGAAGGATTCTTTGTCTACCTGGAAGTCTCAGACAATGGCATGGGTATGGACATGCAAACCCAGGAACGAATCTTCGACCCCTTCTTCACTACAAAATTTACTGGCCGTGGCCTTGGTCTTGCTGCTACCCTTGGGATTGTAAGAGGTCACAACGGTGGAATAAAGCTCTATAGTGAACCGGGTAAAGGTACAACCTTTAAAATACTTTTTCCTGCAAACAAAGATGGTCTCTCAGAACACGATACACGCTCTGACCAGTCTTATAAATGGCTAGGTTCTGGCACGGTACTTCTGGTAGATGATGAACAAATGGTTCGGCAAGTGGCTGCCACCATGCTGCAAGCTCTCGGATTTACTGTTGAAACTGCAGTAGACGGCATCGAAGCAGTGGAAAAATACAAGAACAACCCCCAGCATTACTGCTGTGTGCTCCTCGACCTGACCATGCCCCGAATGGACGGAGAAGAGACCTTTCGGGAGTTGCGCAAGCTTGACAGCAAGGTGAGCGTTATTTTATCGAGCGGATACAACGAGCATGAAATATCACAAAGATTCGCTGGTAAGGGTCATGCTGGATTTATCCAAAAACCATACACCCTGGAGAGTTTACGGGAATTAATGAGGAATCTCCAGAGTCGCGATTAAAAACAATCCATGTGTAGTCAATTATTCCCTTACTTCAACGACGATTGCTGCAGGTACTGCTTCACCCGCTCAACCCACTGCTGTCTTTCCTCCACAGGTAAAAAGACGGTGAAAATACCTATATTCCGCTGAACACCCATTAAATCGATAAGAAAATTATATACCGCATTAGCTGCACCCAGCTCAGCGTTGAGGGCTTGGTTTTGGGCATCAAGCAGATCAATAACTGATTTGATGCCCTCAACATAGGAATCGGTGATGAGTTGCAGATTTCGCCGTGCAGCATCTACTGCATCGCGAGAAAGGTTAATAGATGGGTAGGATGCCCTGGTGTTGTTCAAAGCCTGCAGGATACGTTGAGCAACTCTCTCTTCGGTTGCCTTCTTCTCTATTTCCAGTTGAATCAACTCTTCATGGTTTCGGCTAAGTGCTGCTGATCGCCTACCACCCTCATAGAGAGGGATGGTGGCAAAAACTCCAACCTGCCAGTCGGTGTCATCCAACCCGGTCAGTTCTTCATTGCGGATACCTTCACCGCCATCGGCAAAAAGATGGCTCAGATCTCCTTCAAGGGTTACGGTTGGTACGTAAAATTCGCGTTTTGCCTGGGTGAGCAGACGTCTCTGGGCTGCAATGGCGGTGTCAAATATTTGCAGTTCTGGAGAGAGTTCCAGGCCCTTTTCCAGAGCAAACTCAATAAACTTCTGGAAGTTCAAAGGATTATGAATGAGTTCATAATAAAGATTGTCACCACCGATCAGCAATGGATCGCTCAGATCCGTCTCCTCTGCTACGAAATCTTCATTCAACGGTCTGTTCAAGATACGGTTGAGACGCTGCATTACATCCCTGCTTGCTGACTCAGCTTTCAACACCACCTGTCGGTCATTGGCAAACTGGTTTTCCCATCGGTAAAGCTCATCCGGACCTGCTGCACCGGAACTCAAGCGAATCTGGGCACGATCAAGGTTCGCCTGGGTAAGTCGCATATTATCTTTTTGGATTCGCTCGATAGTATTCTGTCGTAAAACATCCAGATAAGCAGTGGATGCTTCAAAAATTATATCAAGCTCAATTCTGTCACGATCATATTCACGCCCTTCCTGTAGAAGTTTTTCCACTGTATACCCAGCCCAGCTGCTTTCCGAATATATTTCCACTGCACCGGAAATGCTGCCGCTAAAGGTCTCTTCAGGTGCTGTACCATTACCCAGAGCTGCACGGTCATCATCTATAGCCCTGGCACCAACACCGAGAAATAGCTGAGGCAGGAGCCTCGATTTAGCTTCATCTACTGAGTAGGAACCCGCAGTTACTTGACTTCTAGCAACCATCAAATCGAGATTAGCGGCAACAGCTTCAGCAACAGCCTGCTGTAAGGTTAATTTCCTACCGATATCCTTTCGCTCTTCGTTAATTAACAACGCACCTGTCATATATTCCAGACTTGGATATACCCCAATGGCCCGCGCCGTTGCCATATTAATGGCCAGCTTCTGACTTTTAGAAAAAGCAACTGGAAGATTTTTGGGCTCCTCACCAAGGAGAATTTCCTGCACATTTATAGCCACCTGACGAGCCAATTGTTCCAATGCTTTTTCCGGCATGGTCGAAGCAAAAAAACCCTGCTCGATATAATCATAATTAGCAATGGAAAAGGCAGCGATTTTTCGCTTTATGAACTCTTCACTGAGAACTTTTAACTGATCTTCAGGAAACTGCCATAGCGGACCAACCATAACAGCACGAATATCTGGATTAAGCTGGGAAATGGTCAGCTCAACAGAGTTTTTAACTGGAACTAACTGAACAAAAACGGAATGTTCATTGGCGAGATAGCTTGCCAGTTTTTGAAAAGCAGGTACTCCGTTAATGTCACGCTCGTCTAAAAGAAGTCCCAATTTCTCGAATGGAACAAGTTTTCTAAAATCGATCAGCTCCTGATCAATCGGGGTTCTCAAATCCACATAATAGAGGTTATCTATTCCGCTTGAGCCATCTTTCAATGGGGCCTTCTGCCACTCGGCATCAAAGACAAATGGTGCGATTACTGGTTTATTCAGCGTGCTGCGTTTTATAGCCTCCGTTGAGCCGATAGTACCTAAGGTCAGGATCATATCTGTTTCGGGATTAGCCAGTAATAAATCAAGTTGCCGATTGATACTTTCTCTCGTAGAATTTGCCTGAACTACCATGCTTTCAGGAAAGATCACGGAAAACTCACCTTCTGCCATCCTTACAATCTCATCCTGAAAGACCTTAGCCAGATCGGGCCTACCGATCATTGGACCATCGGTCAATATGCCGATTTTAAATCGTGTAAGTGATGTCGCTTCCTCACCATCATACTCCTGCGCCAAACATGCCTGTAAACCGGAAAACAGCAAGATAGAAATCGCAACCAGATTAACTTTCCAGTAAGTTCGCATCCATTTTCTCCTGTTGTACTAAATCAATTAGAGGGTATCCTGAAAAAAGTTGCATAGAGGACCGGCACAAAGA
>CAZWVC010000201.1:0-7691 GCA_964637245.1 uncultured Desulfocapsaceae bacterium | reverse complement strand
TTGCCGTAAAGCCAGCCATACTCATCGGCACACACCACAGCTTCTTCTTCAGTCAAACCATCGGCGAGGCAATCTTCATAATCCCAGGTCCATGGATAGGAACTTGCCACGATGATGCATATGTTGCCGTTATTGCCACCTGCCCTTCTGGCAATCTCTGAGAAAATCTCAACGTCATCCCCACCAATCCCTCCTCCGGCAAGAATGGCATTATCTCTGCCTTTTCCGAACGAAGCACTGTGCCGTAGATCAGCTTGGCTGATCCCAACCGAAAAAAAAGAATAGCTGTTAAAATAAAGGCTAATACTTTCCACTTGTTTCTTCTTAACATTCGACCCCTCCCATTGTGTTATTCAATGATCTACCAACTCGACCTTAAAAGTAAGAAAATATCCTCACCTTAATTCCTAAATAAAGAGTTCCTCCAGCCCAGGAGCCTGTCGGAGAATTGCTATTTTCTCATAGATCTAGGCAAATTCAGAAAATCGAGGACAGCCATATTATTGATATTCAGAGAATAAACTTTTGAGCTTAACAAAGATATCGGTCAAAATGATAGTTTTAAGATGGGAACTAAATTAAGGAAGTGAGAAACAGAAGAGATAAATTGAGAGAGCAATATCCTTGAAGTGAAAATATTAACTCTTTACCTTTTCACCAGATATATTAGAAAATATCGACTATCAAGAAGATCATCGCAGCATACTCTTGTAAAATCATTTATTATAGATACTTTTAAAAGTGCTTATTCAACTCATCTTCAGGACCCTAAAGACATGAATCCTATTTGTATAGTAGACGATCAACCTCATATCTGCTCCACAATTTCCAGTATCCTGACAGATGAAGGGTATAAGGTTGTCGTATTTCAGGATGCAGAAAGTTTCTGGCAGAGCCTCGATACTCAGGAGCCTTCTCTTGTTTTGCTGGATATATGGCTCCCGGGTGTAGACGGTTTGGAACTGCTGAAGCGCTTACACGACCGATTTCCTAAGCTGCCAGTTATCATGATGAGTGGACATGCAGGTATCGAAACTGCAGTTACCGCCTTAAAAGCCGGTGCTAGCGATTTCATGGAAAAACCACTTCATCTTGAAGTTCTCCTTGATAAAGTAGACTCTGCTCTTAATCATCACCCTTCAGTACATGGCTCGACCTCTGCTTCGAAACTGGAACTCGACCCCACTAATCCTGAATCTTTAATTCCTGCCGGTACGGTGGAGTTAGTAGTTTCTTCTGAACCTCAACGTACCCTTGGAGAGAATGTTGTGCTAAACGGTGTTGGGCTCTTGAGCGGCAGGAAAACGGGCATCATTTTAAGTCCTCTTGGAGTTAATGAGGGTATTGTCTTTCAAACCTTGGAAGGCCAGACCATCCCTGGACATATCACCTCCTTGGAGAATTTTTCCAAAAATGATCCATCAAAGCCTTTTTCTGCAAACTCAACCACCTTGGAGAAAGGCAGGCAACAGGTTCGTACTGTTGAACACCTTATGGCTGCCGTTTCCATTCATGGTATAACCAATGTGCTTGTAAAGGTTGATAAAGAAATACCTAACATAGATGGTTCGGCTAAGGACTTTAGTGCACTCATAGCTCAAGCTGGGATAACGGAACAGCAGGCGCCAGCCAAGATTGCGGTCATCAAAAAAAAGGTAGGAATAGGAAAAGAGGAGAGCAGTGAGAAGCATCTCTATGCTGAACCTTTTGAAGGATTCGAAATAGTAATGAGGGTAGATTACCCTCAACCTATTGGCGAACAGATTTTCACCTTCAATCCTGAGAAAGGATCTTTTTCAGAAGAAATAGCCCCAGCTCGATCATTTAATACTTTTGAAAATATCGAAATGGCCCAGAGACTCGGGAAGGTGGGCAGTGGATACCTTAATTCGCATATAATAATGCATGAAGGCAAGGTCATAAACACTGAGCTTCGCTATCCTGATGAATTCGTGCGCCATAAAATATTGGACTTGATCGGAGACCTCTATTTACTTGGCTACTCCATCAGAGGACGTATTACCGCCAATATGACTTCTCATGGTTTCAATCAAGCTTTTGTTGAACGCTTATACCAGTCAATCAAGTATAATACCGAAACAACCACATAACAATTTACTGTAGATTATACCGCACGTGAATTCCAAGTAGAAGACCAGATTTCCAATACATCATTCTAACATTTAAACTGACTGAAACCTTGATTGCAGTTGTAATAACCTCTTGAAATATCCATATTATTGCACAGATGCACTGGAATGAATACTTATATCGACTCGCCTGAAAGGTAGAAATAGGAGCTTGTCGATATAAATACTACCGGCACAAACTTTAGCTTGAAATTTCAATATCATATGAGCCGTAACGCGCAGATATTATTTATCAAAATACAATCTTGCCACCCTTTTCATGAGCTATCCGAGCTAGAGAATTAAATTATCGCCTGCTCAGTTTTTACAAAGAGTTCGTCCAATAACTGCTCTGCTGCTCTTATTTCTTCAGTGGATGAAAAGCCGGAGTCCAGTTCTTTGAAAATCTTTTCGTAGGGGGATAGCGGGATATCCTGGTTTGCACGAAAGACCCTTGGCCTGGTATACAGACCGTTATCAAAGAAAAAGTTACAGGGACTAGAGGAGTTGTCCCGGTAATAAGGCCATTTGGATTTGAGTTCTGCAAATTCCCCGAATGCATCCATTGCCTCAGTATTCTCCGTGAAATCACTAACTGCGACGTGCCGTCCAATTCGGGATTCCACTTCCTTGAAAAAGGCGCTCAACAGGGCATGTTCTGTCACCAGAAGTCCATAAACATACCAATTGTCAATGGTCTGCAGGAGAATCGATTGGTAAACCTTGGCCAGTTTATGGGTGGCAGGGCAAAAATACGTATGGCAGGCCTGCTCACCGTACCAGCTCAGAAAGCGATAGTCTACGTTGCCGTTACCAGGAGCTGCCGGATGGAGGAGGCAACCGACACGGCACTTCTGAACACCAATGAGCCCCAGAAAAGGGCAGTGATGAAATTGGGGGAATGGCCGCGATAGCCTATGAGGCCCCCTGTTTTTTCTTTTAAATTCAAAGATTCCATCTTCGGTTCTGGGGACCGAGGCAAAATCCTCGGTCCGCTTTGCCAACAGAATCTCAAGCTTTGCCCGTGATAGATTTGGCAAATTATACAATCCGCAACAGGCCCCGCAGGAAACAGTGTCACTCACCTGGCACAGGTAAATATCGTGGCTATCATCCATGTTAATCATCACTATAACGCGCCTTATCCACAAATTCACTGAGTTTTGATTATTGATAATTATGTATGAATCTGGGAACCAATTAGATCTGTATCTTCGTATAAGAGTTCAAACGTCTAAACTAACCACCTATAAAGGCAAACCTGAGTCATAGTCATTTTCCACCCAGCAGAAAGCACCTCAACCTGAGTTAAATTTCAAATCATACCAAAGTCAGCCTATCAAAGCTTATATCCCAAGAGTCTATCTGCTTCTCATGCTCTTACCACCCCTCCAGCGTGATATAATCTCTGCAAAACACCCTTTTTTTTGATAAAAATGCAAAGTCCTAATTGCCATCCGAACCACCTTGAATTAGAAGTATAATTTAATTTAAAAATCATCTCCACCAGTACGACAATTTGTACGTATTCCCCAACACAGTTTATTTACAGAACGCAGTTAAACCATTTAGCAAATTTTAATGAGGAGCCTCCATGAAAAAACTGCTTACATTCGCAAGTATCTGTATTTTTTCTCTATCAACCAGTGCCATGGCCCAAGACACCCTTAAAATTTTAACCTGGAAGGGTTATGCACCTCAGGAGCTGGTTGATAAATTTGAAAAAGAAACTGGTATAAAGGTCGAGTTAACCTTTTCCAACAACGAAGAGATGATTGCCAAACTCCGTGCAACTCGTGGTGCCGGTTTTGATCTAGCACAACCCAGTCAGGACAGAATTTCTTCAGTACAGGAAAAGTTTAAAATCTATCAGGCGATGGATTATTCTAAAATCAACGCTGACCAGTTGATTGGATCAATGCTGGATGCGGTAAAAAAGAATACCATGGTGGGTAGCGATTCCTATGGTGTACCCTTCTGCTATGGTACCTCCGGATTGATTGTTAACACAAAGATGGCACCTGACGCCAAAGATTACGATGCCCTGCTTAATCAGTCTTATAAAGGTCGGGTAAGCTATCGTCTCAAGCGCCCTACCCTGATTGCCCTCGCCTTTGCCTCAGGAGACGATCCTTTTGCAAAATATGGTGATGCTGCTGCATACGAAAGTTTAATGAATTCTGTTGCAGAGAAGATGGTTAGCGCCAAACCACTGGTCAAAAATTACTGGTCCAACGGTGATGCTCTATTGGAAATGGTACGCAGCGGTGAAGTTACTGTAGCCATGGGCTGGGATAACGGCGGCTGGAAATTACATGCAGAAAATCCAGATATTGATTTCGTTGCCCCTAAAAGTGGTGCTCTCGGTTGGATTGACACCTTTACCATTCCTGCCAAAGCCAAGAATGTAGAGGGTGCCTATAAGTGGATCAACTTTATCTTACAACCTGAGAATGCTGCGGTGTTCACCAATAAGGAAAAATATGGAACCGCCTCTAAAGGAGCGGCGAAGTTTCTTGATAAAGCTATCAGCGATAATTTCAGTCGTTCATACACTCAAGCTGACATCGATAACATAAAATGGTATCCCCCTGTTCCTGCAAAACTTGAGCAGATTGAAGGGAAAATTCTAGATAAAGTTAAGGCAGCAAAGTAATCTAGCAAATCTGTTAACGCTATCTCTCAAGTGGCAGTACCCCTGATTAACCAAGTTAATCAAGAGGTGCTGCCCTTCATTTCAATACGAGTAACTCATGCCAGCTGTTCTTGATATCGATCACATCACAAAAAATTTCGCCGATTTTACCGCCGTTGATGATATCAGCTTTCAGGTTGAGGAAGGAGAATTCTTCTCTATTCTGGGACCTTCCGGCTGCGGTAAAACAACCTTACTCAGAATGATTGCAGGTTTTCTTGAACCTACTGCCGGAAACCTACGTATTCGTGGTGAAAATATGGCCGGCATACCGCCTAACCTCAGACCGGTGAACCTTGTTTTTCAAAACCTGGCCCTCTTTCCCATGATGAACGTTGCAGAGAACATCGCTTTTGGGTTGAAACGGCAACGTTGTTCAGCCAATGAGATTGCAACACGTACCGATGCGATACTTGAACGGGTAGACCTTTCAGGTTATGGCAAAAAAAAGATCGCTCAACTCTCTGGTGGGCAAAAGCAGCGGGTGGCAATTGCTCGAGCGCTGGTTCTGAACCCCTCTATTCTCCTGCTTGATGAACCGCTCGGGGCTCTTGACTTAAAACTGCGCGAGCAGATGAAAATAGAGTTAAAAAAACTCCAACAGGATATAGGCACAACTTTTATTTACATCACTCACGACCAATCCGAAGCTCTAGTTATGTCTGATACAGTAGCTGTGATGAACGATGGCCGCTTTGAGCAGATCGACACACCGCGTAATTTATACGAAAGCCCGGATACTCGATTTGTAGCCAAATTTGTGGGTGAAACTAATATATTCCCAGCAACCATAGAGGCTGTTGAGCCTACTCTGACGGTAAAAACCTCCAGTGGAATCACCATGCGGGCAACTGCCATGCAGCAGATTGACAGGAAAAGTGACAAGCTGCAATGCAGTCTGTTTGTCCGGCCTGAATCCATTATATTGCTACCAGATGACGATATACCGGATTTAAATCGCTTTGACCTTTCTGTCCGAGCCATTCTCTTTGACGGCTCAAATACTAAAATTCTTGCTATGCAAGGGGACAGTGAAATAACAATCGCACTACCACAGAATCAGCAATTTGCACATATTTCACCAGGTGACCGGATTACTGCCGGTGTCCATATTGATGCATGTAAATGCTATCCTGGAGAAATCACGTGAAGTTCAAAGCTTCAACAGGCTTGTTTATTTTCCTCACCCCGGTCCTGCTGTGGCTGCTCCTGCTCATAATTATCCCTCATATAGAACTGCTGCTTATGTCGCTGCGCGGCGAAAATGATCTGGGAGAACCAGTATGGACGCTCACCAACTACAGCCATTTTTTTACTGAAAGTATTTACTGGTACACCTTCGTTCGCACCGCGATGTATGCTTTGTTAGTCACGTTGCTTACCTTTGCTGTCACCTTCCCTGTGGCCTTTTTCATAACCAAAGTAGTCCAAAATCGTCTCAGTGGATTTCTTACAATTCTGCTTCTTGTGCCCTTTTGGGTCAGCGAGCTGGTACGCGTCTACGGTTGGATGATCTTGCTCCGGGAAAGCGGGGTAATCAATCATTTTCTGATCAAAGCAGGTTTGCTCAACCAACCAGTTGAGATGCTCTATAACGATATCTCCATGATCATGGGCTTGGTCTACACTTCCATGCTGTTCATGGTGGTGCCGTTGATCTCGGCGCTTGAAGGGATGGATGATAGTCTTATTGAGGCGGCCCATGATCTTGGTGCCTCAAGGTGGACTATCTTTATAAAAATCGTTATTCCCTATGCAGCACCGGGTATCACCTCCGGCTCGATCGTGGTCTTTATGTTGGCCCTGGGCAACTATCTGACCCCAAATTTAATGGGCGGTAAAAACTCACTCTGGTTCACTGAACAGATCTACAATGAATTTATTGCTAGCTTCAACTGGAACCAGGGAGCAGCCTTCGGATTTCTTCTTCTGCTGCTGTCATCCTGCATTATATGGCTAGGTCTCAAGCTCAGTAAACAACAGTTGGGTAAGGTGTTGTCATGATTCGAACCCTACCTCAGACCAAAGGTTACACTCTTGGCTTTAAACTGTATATCACCCTTTTTTATATCTTTCTTTTTGCCCCGCTCGTCGTCACCTGCGTTTTAGCCTTCAACGATTCCAATTTCCCATCTTTACCATGGAAGGGGTTCAGTCTTGACTGGTTCATCGCCAATACTTCTGAAAGAGTTGGCATTTTTCATGACAGCAGTAACCTCACCTCAATCTGGGTAAGTGCCCAGACGGCATTTTTTGTCTCCATATTGTCGGTGATCGTTGGAACTATGGGTGCCTTCCTCTTTGAACAGGAAGAATTTCCTGGAAAACAGGGTCTGTATTTTCTGGCGCTTACCCCGCTGGTTATTCCCGGTGTCATACTAGGCATCTCCATCCTGCTTACCGCAAATGCCTTTGGCTTATATTTGGAAGAAAGCATTGGGCTTGACATCCCTATCCTCCGTCCCAGCTTCTGGCTGGTGGTACTGGGGCAGTTCTCTTTTATTTCCACCTTTGTCTTACTCGTGGTCTCGGCACGGCTGAAAAAATTTGAGAATACCTTGGAGGAGGCCGCCCTTAATCTTGGTGCGACCAGATTCGAGGTTATCCGCTATATCACTATTCCCTTTCTGCGCCCGGCCCTCATAGGTTCTGGCGCCGTCGCTTTCTTGATGAGCTTTGAAAATTTTAACACTACTCTTTTTCTGGTCGGTTCAGATACCACCCTGCCCGTCAACCTCTACCTGCAGGTACGTGACGGTTCAAGTCCGGTAATAAATGCAGTTTCCTTTTTGCTCATCGTCTCCACTTCATTACTCGCCATGATCAACCTGATGGCAAGCAGACGCAAAGATGAGGAGTGATTAGCC
>CAZWVC010000200.1:0-7711 GCA_964637245.1 uncultured Desulfocapsaceae bacterium | reverse complement strand
TGCTGAATAAATAAAATGGGGGGGGGAATGTTGAAATGCATTCCCCCCCCATTTTATTTCTGCTTCCCCTGAATGTTCATGTACAACACATCAGGAGGGTAATAAGTACCATCTACTTTGTGATTACTCTTAGTCTTCTTTAATGGGCAAAGACACTAATTTAGTGATTCATTTTCCCCTGACAATCACGACATACACCTGAAAACTCAATATGGTGTCCCAAAATGTTATAATTGCTGGCTGCAGTAGCAACCTCGTTTATGTGGTGTTGGACTTCAATATCAATATCATCAACCTTATCACATTCGTTACAGCGAATGTGATAGTGCGTTTCTGTCGTTGCATCAAATCGTTTCTGGGTTCCACCTACTTCCAGTTTTAGAATGATGCCACTCTCTGCCATGAGCTCAAGATTTCTGTACACGGTTCCGAGTCCAATTCGGGGTAGCCGTTTCCTGACCATGTCATAAACTTCATTGGCTGTAGGATGAGAAGTTACTTTACTGAGCTCCTCAAGAATAATCTGCCTTTGGGTGGTGAGACGCATGTTGGGTAAATGATCCATCGTATAATCCTAAGTTAATGGTATAGAGGTAATAAGCTTTATCACTTGGTATATTATATCAAAGACAGGAAAAAACAACCACTAATTTAGGGTTTTAGAAAAAAACCTAACTCATAGATAACCATATGGTCTGGTAAATTGATATGGTTTATAGATATTTGAAGTTAATTATTCTACTTCTGGGTTGAAATAACCAAAGCCCAACGAGGGAAAATTGGTTTCAAGTCTTTGCTTCCAGGTGAGAATCCCCATAGATTTTTCTTTAGCAGGAAATTGGAGAGACTTCAAATACCAATCAGGGTCCATGTTTAAATTGCGCAATTGAATGTAATCAGGTCTGCAAGTGGAGATAAGTTCGCAGAGACTGTCAAATTCAGATGAACTATCTGTAAATCCAGGCAGTATAAAATAGTTTAAAGAGACGAACTTATCCTTTGATTTCATTTCATGGATAGATTGACGTACATCGGTAAAACTATAATTTATAGGGGCATAATAACGCTGGTAATACTTTTCTTGGGCTGAATTCAGGCTCACCCTGATGCTGTCAAGTCCAGAGCTGGCAAGTTTTTTGATTTTGTGAGGTAAACTTGCATTTGAATTAAGATTAATTGTACCGCTGGAGGTTTGTCGTCGAATTTGGATTATTGCTTTTTCAATGGTATCTGCTTGCAACAGAGGCTCTCCTTCGCACCCCTGTCCAAAACTTACAATAGGTTTTTCTGCAGTCCCTAAATGTCCTATGGCCAACTGGCTAATTTCCTTGGCGTTTGGGATAAACGTAATCCGCTCCTGGGTTGCTGGACAGCATCCTGAGGGCTGCAGAGAAATACAGCCTATGCATCTAGCATTGCATTGAGGAGATGTGGGTAACGGCGCTTCCCAGCGGCCCAGAAAATAATTCCTGGCTGCTGGACAACAATATGTTAAACAACACTTCCCCAAATGCTGAATCAACCTGTTGTCCGGGTACTGCGCTAATTTTCTGCGGGTATTGTGCTCAATGACTTTTTGGTTAAATTGATTGGCATCCTGGCGAATTTCAGAATCGCTGCGAAATCCAGCAACCCAGAATTTCTCATCATACCAGCCCACTGCGCTGTAGGCAAAGAGTGGGAGAGTTGGAGCATTGTCATCACTATTTTGGAATGCACTGGTAAGGATAGTTGTATGAGCTGGCGCCATAAACGCAGCCACAGCTTGAATACCCTCCCCTTTATTATAAGGGTTTTCAGCAAGGAGCAGCGGATCTCCCGTCTGAGGATCTATACCAACCGGTAACCTTTGTGGGAGAAGAAAAAGCTCACTTCCCTCGGGTAACGGAATAAGCTCATTGAGTTTGGGAGTGCGGTAGTGGCGATTGGCCATTCCCGCCATGGATAGAGGAGCAAAATCGGTTATGTTTCCTTTCCCGTCAGCAAAAACAAGAGAAGGAAGGTGTCGTGGATGCATTACTTCGGACGGAGAGCCTTCAAAACAGAATCCAGTGATCTATAGATATCCAGATCTTCACCAAAAATATCCTGAATATCATTATGCTCAATGAGATCTTCAATTATAAATGCGGTCAGGTAAAGGCTTATTATATTGGGATCTTGAACCAGAGTTCTCACTGGTGCAAGTTTGAGCTGCATATCAAACTCTTCCATGTCTATGAGTTTGCGGAGTTGTTTCTCAAATACCTGCTGGATATTTTCTACCGAAGTTGCTTCAAGGATGTTTCTATCGATGAGTCGTTGAACGAGTTTTGTGGCAAGCACTTCTGAATTATCGCGTGCCAAAATGAACATTTTGCGCCTTTCCTGCTCGCGTTTTCTGTCAATTGCACGAATTGTTTTATCTGTTGTTCGCGTGTGACTTACGTGTGCTTTAGCCATCTATGTATCTCCCTAAGATTACCGGTCTAGATCAATGTCCGGCTACCAAATCGATTAATGAATATTGTTTGTAGCATTTATTCTATCCCGATCAGAAAATTATCACTACAATAAAGTGTACCTGCATCGTTCATTTTTTCACTTAACTCGACAAAGTAAACGTCTTCTTTAAATTACTCACTATTCAAATTGGATAAAGTGCTCAGCTGGAATCACAAAAAACTTATCACGCCGAGTGATTAGAATGAAATCTAATCATAACTCATCATATTTAAAGCATACTTGTTTATCCTCTATCAGTTGAAATGGGTAAAAACAAAATCAACCGTAAAATAACAAGGTGTGTGAATTATTTCTTTTATGACGCTTAATCCTTCGATTACAAGGATATTTTACTACGTACTGTTGCTATTTTTACAAGTATGACTAACATATACACTGATTGTTTTGTGTTTGAGTGTAACTTGTTGATATTAATAGGAAATGTTTCAGAGACAAAGAGGTGGCATGGTCGAACTGCTGCTGATTTATCACTCTTGGGGAAATTGAAGCAGTATTCCAGATATTTAGCCAAAGAAAGGGCAAAGTAGAAAATAGTACTTGAATTTGATGCTCTTTCCTATATATATAGATGGCTGAGGCCGGTGGAGTATTGGGAATAGTGTTAATGAATATTATTGTTGGGAATTAATCGGCTTGACTTTGTTTATATACTAATTAGCAAATGGAGGTTTTAACCATGACAAAAAGGATTCAGGCGCTGCTGTTCACTCTCATAGCTTTTTCATTTCTTATGCTTTCAGGTTGCGGTACCGATAGCAAAACTGGTGAAGAGCTGGCTCCTACTGACCCAGATAAACAAACTATGGGTAAACCGGAATCGTTAGATTCCCAAAATGATCCATCTATCTCAGAGGGCAGAACCTCCGGACCAATGCTGCCAATTTATTTCGACTTTGATGCATCTCAAATTCGTGATGATCAAACCAAAAGAGCAGTCACAAATGCAAAATTCCTCAAAGAGAATCCGGCTGTTAAGATTCGTATCGAAGGAAATTGTGACCCCCGAGGCACAAATGAATACAACATGGCTTTAGGAGAGCGTCGTGCCATTAGCGCAAAAAAATATCTGGCCAATCTTGGCGTTGATGAGTCTCGTATGACCACCATAAGTTTTGGTGAGGAAAGAATTCTTCTTCATGGTCATGATGAGCTGTCCTGGGCCCAAAATAGAAGAGACGATTTTGTCATCCTTAAGTAGTATAGTGGAGTTTGGAGAATAATATGTTTTCAACAGTGGTTAAGGCGACGCTGATTTGCCTTATAATTGCTCTCTGTACATGTTTCAATGCAGCTGCAGCTGATGGTAATATTAAAATTGGAATCATGAATGTACAGAAAGTATTAGTACAATCTGCGCCCGGGCAGAAAGCAAAGTCTGTGTTTGAGCAGAAGAAGAGTGAGCTCGAAGCAGCATTTGCGGAAGAACGTAAAGCTATCGATGAATTGAAGAATGAGATAGAGAAGAAAAGTTCTGTTTGGAGCAAAGAGAAGAAGGATGAAAAAGTAGTCGAATTCAATAAAATGCGTCGGGATCTCCAAACCAAGACAGAAGATGGGCGTATGGAGATGAAGAGACTCCAGGATAAAGAGCTTGAGCCCATTATCAAGACTCTGGAAGCCGTTGTAGATGAGTATGGCGCCAAAAATGGTTTTACTGCCATTCTGGATTCGAAAAATGGTGTTGTCTATTTTGATAAGACACATGATATTAGCGATGAGCTCATAAAAGAATTGAACAAAGCTATGAAATAAATAATGACCACTAATATGGTCATTATGAATCCTTGTGAAAAACGATGCGGGAGAAATTCCTGCATCGTTTTCTTTTTTTGAGCGTGCTACAATAGGAAGTGGAAAATCTAAACAGTTATTAAATCAACTAAATCCACAATAATGACAATTAAAAGTATGACCGGCTTCGGCCGAGGTGAGTCTGAAGGAAGTGGCAGGATCTGGACAGCGGAGATTCGTTGTGTCAATAATCGATTTCTAGACGTAAAGATCAAATTACCCCGGGGCTATGCAGCTCTTGAAGAACTAATTCGCAAGAAAGTGGCAGGCTATCATCAGCGCGGCAGGGTAGATATTGTCCTTAATGTCCAAGGAGACTTTTCCGATCTGCAGAAAATAACGGTTAATGCTGATCTTGCAACCATTTATAAAAATGCCCTCAATGAAATGGCAAAAAAGCTAGATATTCCTGCGGATACAACACTATCCCAGCTCGCTTCATACCCTGATGTTATGGTTCGAGAGCAACAGACCGAAGATTTAGACAGTGTCTGGCCGACTGTTGGATCAGCTCTTGATGAGGCATTGCATAATTGTGATCTTATGCGGGTTGAGGAAGGTAACAGCTTATTGGATGATCTCCGTTGCAGGCTTCAGGGGTTTAATGAAAACTTGGAAAAAATTAAAAAGCTTATACCCACCTTAATTGGCAAACGAGAGGCAAGTCTCCGCGAAAGACTTGAAAAATTGCTCGATAACGTTGACTTGGATCCTATGCGACTTTCCCAAGAGATAGCAATTATGGCTGATAAAACTGATGTTACCGAAGAGTTGGTTAGATTATTCAGTCATCTTAGCCAGTTTGAGAATTTTCTAACCGAGCATGGTGGTGTGGGCAGAAAACTTGATTTTCTCATTCAAGAATTCCTCAGGGAGGTGAACACCTTGGCCTCTAAGATTAATGATGCTGAGACAGCGCATCTTACTGTGGATCTTAAAAGTGAACTGGAAAAAATCAGGGAACAGGTGCAGAATATTGAATAAATCTATTCTCCCATAATAAGATAAGAATTAAATCGTTACTCTAAAAGAGCGGATTATGCAGTTACTCAACGTTGGCTTCGGGAATACGGTAATAATAGACAGGGTGGTTGCTATCATTAATACCGGTTCGTCACCAGCCAGGAAACTTAAAGAGCTTGCCAAGAAAAACGGTAAGCTGGTAGATGTAACAGAAGGAAGACGCACCCGTTCCATGTTAGTCATGGACTCTGATCATGTTGTACTTTCATCTGTGCAAACAGAAACGATCAGTCAGAGGATGCTAGCCATGCAAACCAGTCAGCCGCTCATTGAACTAACTGAGATGCATCGGCAAAAAAGATAACTCAAAAATCGCTATGAACCAGGGAAAGCTCTTTATCTTGTCTGCCCCTTCAGGTACAGGGAAATCGACTATTTTACAAAGTGTAATGATCAATCTGCAAGGACTGGTTTTCTCCGTTTCCCACACAACTAGAGCACCGAGGAAAGGCGAAAGAGATGGGGTTGAATACCATTTTGTTGATAGACATACATTTATGAAACTCCGCGATCAGGGAAAATTCCTTGAGTATGCCGAAGTTCATGATAACTTTTATGGTACAACTAGAATGGCAGTCCAGGAGCAATTGGAAAATGGATTTGATGTGATACTGGACATTGATGTTCAGGGAGCTGGTATCATAAGGGAATCTGAGAAACTTGAAGCAACCTATATTTTTCTTGCTCCACCCAGTTCAGCAGAGTTGAAGAGACGCCTGTGCAGCCGAGGTCTAGATGGTGAGGAAACCATTGCGATTCGATTAAGTAATGCAGCCAAAGAAATGGAAAGTATGCCTTTCTTTGACTATATAATTGTCAATGACAACCTCGATATTGCTGTCAAAATGTTTGAGTCAATTATTATTGCTGAAAGGGCAAAGGACAGACGTGATATTAATGGATTTGCCCTTGGTGATTCCCTCCTGCTATGAGCAATAAAACTTCATCTAAAAAGAACTTTAAGACAAATGGTGATCGCCGAATCAAGCTAAGTGAAGATTTGCTTTGGGGCATCCATCCTGTATTCGAAGCACTGCAGCAGGAAGCTGGGAAAGTGGCAGAAATTATACTGCAACGAGATAAAAGGGGCTCAAAATGGGAAGAAATTATAGAACGAGCCCGAGACTGCAAAATTAAACTGACATTTGTTCAGGGTATAAAAATAATTGGTGAAGGAGGCCAGCAGGTTCGGCATCAGGGTATTGTAGCAAAAATGAGTCAGGCCTCCCTCATACCATTTGCTCAACTTGTTGAAAGTTTCAAAGACAAGGTTGATAACGGTGAGATTCCGCAACTCATTGTTTGTGATACCTTGCAGGATCCTCATAATCTAGGGGCAATCATCCGTTCTGCCCATGCCTCCGGAATGATAGCGGTTTTAATCACCAGAGAGAAGTCAGCTCCTTTGAGTGGAACTGCAGCCAAGTCATCGGCTGGTGCAATATCACACATTGATATTAGCCAGGTAACAAACCTCGCAAATGCACTGCAGGAACTAAAAAAAGCAGGCGCTTGGATATTTGGTGCGGTAAAAGATATTGATGCACAGTCTCTTTATGCTACAGATTTCTGCGTCCCTGCATGTATAGTAGTGGGGAGTGAGGGCAAGGGTATACGACCCTTGGTGAAAAAGCAGTGTGACTTATTAGTCTCTATTCCTATGATTGGCAAGCTCGATTCACTCAATAGCTCTGTTGCTGCTGGGGTGATTATGTTTGAAGCGATGCGCCAAAATCTGACCCAAAAAGCAGTAAAGTAGCTCCCCACTTTAATTTCCCACCGCTTGTGTAATTCTTCTGATTATCATCCACTTCAGTTATCTCCAAATGTTCTCAGGAATACTAATTGCATAATATTTTAAGGTGTGCCTCCGATTCGTGTTCGCAATGAATAATCGATAACGACCATGATTCTTTTGGCAGGTTTTGTTTCGGACTATGGTAATGGTGCCAGCTGAAAAAAACTTCTGTCTTGCATTTACAGGCACCAAAGAGAAAGGCATTGAGTCGTGGTAGAACGAACTGTCTTGGGAGAATTATGATGCAGACACTTAAAATAGCCACTCTCTGCGGGGTTTTAATGCTTCTTAATAACTCCGGTGAATCCTCCGGTCCTCGCTATGCACCGCTTGATCGTCCAGAACCTAAGGGTGAACTCCTCAATTCTGAAGATTTCGAATCAGGTGGATGGGATGAGGATTTTTGGCACCCCAACTGGTGCTACTTTAATTATTCCTGTCAGAATATAGCAAACCCAACAGGTTCCGGGCGTGTATTTCGTGCAGAATATAGGCCAGATAATTGTACTGAAGATAGAGTAACAATGGGTGATGAGCTTGCAACTCGCGAAATTGAATATGATGAGCAGTGGTTTGGTTTTCGAATTTTTTTTG